>NZ_CP150145.1:7241600-7543334 GCF_037963835.1 Paenibacillus sp. FSL H8-0332 | reverse complement strand
AGTACCCGCACCTCCACTCTACTATCACTCAACACAGCCAATAGTAGCATAGAGGAGCTGATATCGAAATCGAGCGTAAGTAGAGTAATACATATCCCCTCTGCAACCTTGAGTTGCAAAAGCTATACAATCATATCCCCCACCCCAGTTCTCTCTATATCAGACCTGACGCTGTATATTGACTTGAATTTGGAATAGTGATCCGCCCAGATCAATAGCTGTTCACTTGTAATGAATTGATCCAGCGTACCCGGGATTTCCAGCTGCTGAAGTTCTTCGGGTAACGTAGCGAATAGAGCATCCCCCAAATTGATATAAGAATAGGATTGCAAGTCTCTTGCGTAGAAAATGGAGGGTTGAAGCTCAATATGATCTGTCAGCTTCATCGCGTTATGTTGATTCACTAATTCCGTTAATATCTCTTCCATTTGTTCAACGGCCCTTGTAACAGAGGGTTCCAGCAAGATGGCTTCAAGCTGCTTGGTCTGACGGCTAACCTCAGGGCTGATCTGCGCCAGTTCCCTGGATATCCATTTGTAGGTTCCGGGCCGGAGCCTTTTGTTATAGAGAAAAATCAATTGAACTGCCTGCTCCACCATGCGGTTGATGAGCAACCTGGCCGACAACGGTTCGCCCCGGAGGTCTGCAAGTCCTGCCACATACAGCTGCCGGAATGAACTCCAGGCATATTTCAATTTGTACCGCCATATCTCATCGGGCAGATAAGCCAGTCCCCTTCGCACTTCTGTCATTTCCCCAACAGGATCTGTAAATATCCTTCCCCTTGTCCACTCCAGCAATTTCTGCTCGGGAATGACTAACCATTCGTATAAGGATGGGTATGGGGTTAGCAGTCCCAACTGGATTCGCATGTGCCGGGAGACGCTGGTAATTGCAATATGATGAAGGTTGTTGCGCCCATTGTAGGGTACAAGCACCTCATGAGATTCATCTACCGAAAACCGGGAGGGATACCCTTTGAACAAAGCTGGTACCTCTTCATCCAATGCTTGATCAAGCGCTATAGCATATTTATCGTAATCCGAGTCTAGCAGCCAAACATAGCACCTCGCCCCCCATTCATGGTCTCTGGAAAGAACGTCATCATAACCCAGAACATCCGAACCATATCCTATCAACCCGGCAGCATGCTTCTCCACTAATTGCGGGAAACGTCTGGCTATAAGCGGCCGCACAATCTCCCAATAGAACTCCTCGCTCAAGTCTAAGCCCTTCATTTACAGACTCCATTTCATGTAACAGTGCGCACTCACATTTTGTTTTACCGGTAACCTTATGTTAACACTTCGCCCAAAAATTACTAGACTATTCATTTGAATTCTGTTATCATTTAGATTGAAGTCTTGATAATAATACTATTCCATTAAAAACGGCTGGTCAGGTTCCCCTGATCCAGCCGTTTTCTGGTTATTTCGATACCATATTATCGGGCCCGGCTCCGCTCACTCAGATACCGGCCAACCGCCCCATCGCTCCAGACATGCGCTTCGACGTACCGCTCGGGACCGTACTTTCCGTCATTGTTCCAATTCTGCGGTAACCCGTACTTGTCAATGATGCTCACAATCTCGGGATAGGTATACAGAGTGTGCCTGTACTCTTTTCCATCGTTAATCAGCGGGCTGAAGGTGGGCATGGAGTCCCCATAGGTAAAAGAAATCGTGTTCACATCAAATTCCTCTATCGGAATCTTGAGCGATGCGCCATTCTCGAACCATGTACTTAGCCACGGACTGTGTTCAACTACCATATAATGCGGGGAGGACCGCTGGACAAGACCGCCCTTACTAATAAATGCCGCCCGGATGATGCTCTCGCAGTTCCGCCGATATTCCACATACTTATCGTGTCTTTGGGCGCTCTGGACCTGGGGCTTGGTCTGCTTAATCGTCTCCAGCACAGCCCTCGCCTGATCGCCCGGTAAATCGGATAGGCTGACAAACGGCCCCACAGCTGCATCATAATAATGATATAAGAACATCGTTCCGCTCCTTTTCTAGAGCACAGACTCCAGCACTTCATCCTCAGCATCAATACTATTCAGGGCCGTACGGTTAATCCATGACAGCGCCAGTGTTCCCTCGCCCATATGAGCACCTACCACCGGGACAAAGGTCATAATCTCTGTGCGAACCGAAGGGGACATGGCCTTAATGGCCCACTCCAGGCTCAGCGCCTCTTCTTTATTGTTGGCGTGCATAATACATACATCCTGGAAGCGGCCGATTTCCTGCTGGATGGTCTCCAGCAGCTTTTGTTTCGTCTTCTTGAAGGTCCGGATTTTATCAACTACGACAATTTTGCCCTCATCGAACCTCAGAAGCAGATGAATCCGCATCAGCTGGCCCAGCAGGAACTGAGATCCGGAGAGCCGTCCGCTGCGGTGCAGCTGGCTCAGGCTGGCAGGGATGATATAGAAGGACATTTCCTCGATTATATTATCAATTCTGTTCTTGATCTCCTGCGCAGAGCAACCTGCCTGCTGCCAGTGAATACCGCGCAGAAGCATCTCACGGATCGGGTACGCGCCTACTTTGGAATCGATACCTATTACATTCACTCCAGCGATATCCGCCGCCTGCATCGAGGTGTTGAAGGTCCCGCTAAGCTCGGAGGAACAGTGGATCGCAATAATCTCGTCGTACTCTTCCTTCAGACGCTCGTATAATTCCACGAACTCGCCAATCGGCGGCTGGGAGCTGCCTACCTTGTCATGCTGCCGCATTTTGTCATAGAACTGATCGGCGTTAATATCTATATTTTCTTTATAACATTCATTATTGACGATTAGACGGAGGGGAACGATATAAACATGGTTATTCATGGCGAATTCAGAATCAATGGTGCTGGTGCTGTCAGTCACCCATGCGATGGATTTCATAGTCACTGCTCTCTTTCGTGAGGGATTAACTGCGATCAGGAATCGGCAGCTCTAGCTGTCTGTATATTCATAAATTATACAGGATGCCAGCCATTCGTAGAGCATTCCTTGAATAATCCCAGCACTTTTTTTCAACTAAATTCGACATAAATTCACATTCTATATGACGAATATACCTGTTTAAGAGCGGACTGCTTATGGTATGAGAAGAGGCAGGAAATTAGAGTTCATACGAGCAACATCCTAATATCCAATCTATGCCCGGAAGTACTGAGTCACAGTTCCCTTGCCCTCTCCAACCGCTACCTCTGCAAAAGCGCCATTTACCAAAGTAACCTGCGGCGGCAGATGCCCGCAGTCGATGTCGTATGCCACCGGCAGTCCCAGCTCATCGGCCAGCTCCTGGTAGACATCCTCTACGGTGTACCCCTCCATAGGGCGGTTAGCCGCGCTGCGGCCGAACATGAGGCCGCTGCAATGCTCGAACCAGCCCGCCAGCTTCATCTGCACCAGGGAGCGGCGCAGGTCGGTCACGGACAGCTCACAGTTCTCTAAGTACCACAGAATAGGCTCATTATGGATATAGTGCTGCTGGAAATGCCGCACCTCTCCATACGGCGTGCCGATCAGATGACGGATAACGTCAATACAGCCGCCCAGCAGGCGGCCGTGCATGGTGATGGCCTGATTACCCACCGTCTTCCAGCTAGTTGCTTCTGTAAGGTTGAACACATGGGGCGACGGCTCGCCTCCTCCCCATTCCAGCTGGTACTGCTGTGAGGAATGCTGAATTACGGACCCGCCGCTTGGGGTAGACAATACCTTGTCCCACATAGCGGTTGTCGGATCTGTCTGTTCTCCACGGAGATCAATGAAATTGGTACCATGGGCAGTGGCAATCCCCGTCTTCAGCGTGACAGCCAGCAGCAGCACACTGATATCGGAATAGCCGAGAATCCATTTACACTTCATCTTGCTGAATTCCACCTGCTCCAGAATCTCGATCAGCAGCTCCCCGCCCCAGGGAGGTGCGACGAGTCCGATGGACTCATCTGCCATCATCGTGTTGAATTCAGCGGCGCGTACAGCAGCCGGGGCCGATTTGGCCTTCTCCTGTGTCCACGCTGTCGGTCCGCATACTACGCCGTACCCTCTTTTTTGCAGCCGTTCTACAGCCAGTTCAAGCAGTTCACGAAGTTCCTCTCCCACTCCTGATGAAGGCGCGGTTACACCAATAACGGCTCCTGCTTCTAATTCCGGATATCTGATCATCTGGTTACTCCTCCTTAAGGTAACCCCACAAAGTGGGGCTTTAGCTTCGATGATGACTCAGATACTTTGCGGGGACCCCAAAACATATAAATTCTATAAAAAAGGTGATACCCGAACCTTGAGCAGGTTGAATATCACCCTATGCGAATTACGTATGATATAGCTTGGTTGCATCATTCCAGTGAAGGCTTATTGTCCCGGCTGATATCCAGGATATCCAGGAAAAAGACAAAGATCGGAATCCCGAGAATCAGTCCCCATACCCCGATATAATGCTCGGAGAACAGCAGTACTACTAGGGTGTAGAACATCGGCAGGTTCATTTTGGAGGACATCAGCTTCGGATTCAGGAAGTAGCCTTCAATGACATGCAGAATGGCAATCATCACCAGAATATTGATCGTCAGCGCCAGTCCGCCGGTGTTGTAGCCGATGATACATAACGGAATCAGCGAAATGACAAAGCCGACGACCGGGATCAGACTGAGCATGAAGATCATGATGGAGAGGGCAAAGAGATACGGGAAGGGTTCGAAAAAGAAGCCCAGCACCCACAATCCAACGACCGTAAACAGGGTATTGAACAGCGCAATCAAGATCTGAGCCTCAATCACCTTACCAAAGGAGGAAATGAATTTCCGGCCGAAATACTCCAGCTCGACATAGAACCAGGATATCTTGCTGTCTCTCAGACGGGAGGTGAAGCTGACAATTCTGTTCTTCTCCAGGATGAAGACGAGGCTTAGGATCGTAGCCAGGACGAAGGTGGTTCCCCAGTTGCTAATTTTGAATACGTATTCGATGCCTTGATTCAAATAGCTCTGGTAGTTAAGCTCCTTGACCATATTGAATAAATACTGCATAATCTGGTTCTGCGGAATATCCTCGGAGGTTAGTGTGCCCAGAAATGCAGTTAATTGCTTAATCTGCGAGAACACCTTAGGCAGATATTTCACGAGTGCCAGGACGATCATGCTAATCAGCGCCAGATACAATGCAATGATGATAACCTTACTGTTCACCTTCACGAATTTGCCGATCCGTCTGCTGAGCAATACCTGGAAGCTGTTCATCACATAAGCGATCAGGAACGTCAGCAGCACCAGATTGAGCATGTCTCTAATGCTGTACAGCAGCAGTCCAATCAGTGCCAAAATCAAGAAGCGCCGGACTGTTAAATTGGCGATATAACGCTTGAGTACTTCCATTATTTCCTTGTTCCTCTCCATTCGCAAGCGATTAGGATTTTTTATTTAATTGTACCGTACCGAAAACAATTATAGCAACTTTGGTCTAGCCTAATCCGCGCGGGAAAACGAACTTTATGTCGTTTTGACGGAGTTCGGTTACTATATGTTATAATGTGGGCAAAATTGTACAATTCATACCCTTTTCATATTTTCAAATACAATGGAGGCTGAAGCTATATGAAAAAAATAATCTGTATCACCGGAGCATCCTCCGGTATTGGCCTTGCCACCGCACTGAAATTCGCTAATGAAGGCTGGACCGTCTACGCCGGAACCCGCCATCTGGAGCGCGAACAGGAGCTGTACCGTGATGTAGCGGATCTACAGTTCGTAGAGCTTGAGGTGACACAGCCGGAGAGTATTCAGCAGGTTATAGACCGGATAGAAGCGGAGCAAGGTAGGCTGGATGTATTATTCTGCAATGCAGGATACGGATACCTGAGAGCGCTCGGACAGGCACCGTTCCCTGAGATCGAGGATGTCTTCAACACCAACGTGTACGGGGTAATGCATACGATCCGGGCTGCACTGCCGCTGCTGCAAAAGACTGGCTACGGCCATATTGTGGCGACCTCCAGTGTCGGCGGACTGGTCGGGCAACCGATGAACGAGGTCTACTGCGCCAGCAAGTTCGCGGTGGAAGGGCTGCTGGAGAGTCTGGCGACCTATTACAAGCCGCAGTTCAACATCGATATCACGCTGCTTGAGCCGGGGGCAATCGCCACGGAATTCAATTCAACCGTAATGGGGCATGTCGCCAGCACCGGCGGTGTTCTCGAGGATGAGTACAAGCCGATTCTGGATGCCTACAGAGCAGCATTCCTGGAGCGGAATGTGGAGCCGCAGAGTGCAGAATCCGTAGCGGAGGTGATGTGGGAGCTGGTACAGCTTGAGACCAAGCCGCTGCGCCTGCGCACCTCGGAGCGGGCCGAAGAATTCGTTCTCCGCAAGGTCAGCACCGACCCTACCGGACTGGAAGGCGTACTAAGCACGCGGAAAATCCAGTTAAATATGTAAGTGTAAGCATCCGCCGCACGCCTATTACGGATATACTCCAGCCTCTTTCCTGAAGCCGCTCCGATTCGGAGCGGCTGTTTGTGGCGTTCCCTTTTTTAGATTCTACCGCTGAATCGGCTCAATCCGGTACGTTCCGGCACTGCCGTCCATGGCCGCTCCGCCTTTAACCGCCCAGCCGTAAGACAATACAGCCTCCAGCCGTTCGCGTTCAGTCTCCGTTAATTCCGCTTCCACCGCTTCGTGCCCCTCCGCAAGCTCCAGCTTCGCTTCAATTCCTAGCGCAACCTCTATCCAGCTGCGGATTCCGCGGATGGTATTGTATTTAATCTGGTAGCCTTCCAGAACGGCCTGGCGGAATACCTCCGGCTGTTCATCTGCAAGTACAGACAGCTGCCCGTAATCGAACTCGTATTTGCTCTCATCCGCCGGCAGTTCCCCTTCATTAACTCTGCGCAGCAATTCCTCTTCTGACCAGCCGTACGAACGCAGCGACTCCAGCAACAGGGCATCCCATTGCGATAACTTCACCTTATTCTGTCTATCTACCATTTGATAACCTCCCTTTATGCGGTATTGTACAACAGCTCTCTGCTATACATCAAATCCTCTCTCTTCTTGCGGGCAGCTTATTATTTCTCCAAACGGGGGTTAGTCTGGTACTTCTCTAAATATATTGAATACATATAATTCATATCGACTATTTTCGAATCCAAGGGGATGTTCTATCATGTTGACCTTATTCCGGAGTGACCCGCTATGAATCAGAATAGAACCCGGGTTCTGCTGGGCAGCCCAATCCATCAGAAACCGGCGATCCTGGAGCAATTCCTGAACTCTCTGCTGCGTCTGAACCTGAAGGATATCGATCTTGATTTCTATCTGATTGACGATAACCCGGATGAAGCCGCAAGCCAGCTGCTGCAGCAGTTCGCCCGGAACGGCAGATCCGTCTTCCTGCAATCCTCCGGCTACCATGATGACTATATCCGAGATGAGCATACTCATGTCTGGCATTCCAATCTGGTCTGGAAGGTGGCCGGATTCAAGAACCTGATGATCCGGCGGGCGGAGGCCTTCGGCTATGACTACCTGTTCCTGATTGATTCCGACCTCATTCTGCACCCGGATACGCTCCTGCATCTGATCGGTACAGGCAAGGATATTATCTCCGAGATTTTCTGGACACAGTGGCAGCCGAATACAATGCTGCAGCCGCAGGTATGGATGCATGACGAATACAACCAGTGGGAGATTCATCCGGGAGAGCAGCTCTCGCCGGAGGAGATTCAGCGCCGTTTCCATGCTTTTTTGCTGAAGATGCAGCAGCCTGGAATCTATGAGGTTGGCGGACTTGGCGCCTGCACGCTGATCAGCAGCTCAGCCCTCAGCTCCGGGATCAGCTACGACCGGGTCCGTAATATCTCCTACTGGGGAGAGGACCGTCATTTCTGCATCCGTGCAGCGTCCCTCGGCCTTCCGCTCTTCGTGGATACCCATTTCCCTGCGCTGCACCTCTACAGAGACAGTGATCTGGATCTGGTCGCGGAGTTCATCCGGCACACCTCGGGCGCGGAAGCAGCCTCTATAGTAGAAGCGAAGGATGAAGCTGGCAGTCATTCAGGAGCAGCCGGGGCCAGGAGTGAAGCAGAACCTGACGGCTCAGGTGAAGCGCCGGCCGTTGAAGACAGCGACACTGATCTGCCGGGCCAGGCAGAGACGGCTCCGGCTCCCGCTGACAAAAGAGTACAGGAGGCAGCAGCACAGTGGGATGTGCTGTGGACTGAAGCCGAAGCCCGGCAGCGCTTGTCCAAGGAGCCTCCGGCAGCGCTTGCTTCCCGCCGGCCCAAGCTGACCCTCACGATGATCGTCAAGAATGAAGGCACCAGGTTCCTGCGCCAGGTGCTCGAGGAGCACCGCAAGTATATCGATGAGGCCGTCATTATCGACGACGCAAGCACAGATAATACAGCCGATATCTGCCGCGAGGCTCTTGAGGGGATTCCGCTCCACCTGATACACAACCCTGTCTCCCGCTTCCATAATGAATCAGAGCTGCGCAAGCAGCAGTGGGAGGCAGTGGTTAAGACCCGTCCGGAGTGGATTCTTAATCTGGACGGAGATGAGCTGTTCGAATCATGTTTTCCAGAGGAGGTAGACTCCCTGCTGCGGACAGCAGATTGCGACTTATTCTGCTTCCGGCTCTACGACTTCTGGGATGAGGCAAGTTACCGTGAGGATATGTACTGGAAGGCCCACCAGAGTTACCGCCCGTTCCTGCTTCGTTACCGGGAAGACTTCACCTATGCCTGGAATGATCTGCCGCAGCACTGCGGGCGGCTGCCAGAGAATATCTTCGAGCTGTCCCATCAGTTAAGCAATCTGCGCCTGAAGCATCTTGGCTGGTCGAAGCCGGAATTCCGGCTGGAGAAGTATCTGCGTTATATGCTGCTGGACCCGGATGCCGAGTACGGCTGGAAGGAGCAGTATCAGTCTATCCTTGACCCGAAGCCCCGGCTGGTGCCCTGGAGCGAATAGGGCGAGGGCTAAGGCATAAGAAGAGAGAAAGAAGCTCCCTATCGGAGCTTCTTCTTTTTTTGCGAATACGCTTCAGGAAATATATCACTATAGGTCCGCAGGCAAATATGCTAAAATAACAGAACATAAGTTCGCATTTTGGTTGTAAAATATAACCTAATATTTCCCTATTATTAGAAAGATATATAGAAGAGGAGGCATAACGGCAATGGAACAGCAAATGATACAGCGTTACCGGCAGGAAATCTATCGAATCGGCTGGCGCTTACAATACCGGAGCAAGCGAACCCGCCGGCATGAGTGTACCTTCATGGATATCCGCCCGGCTCAGCGGGATGAAGCGGAGGAGATGATTAACCGGTTGTCCATTGAACAACTATTAGATACACTTCCAGCCAAAGGAAAGGTAATTCTGCAGAAGATTTATCTACAGGAAATGACAGAGGCTGAGGTCGCGGCACAGCTGCATATGAGTCAACAGGGGGTTAACAAATGGAAGCAAAAAATGCTCCAGCAGCTATCACAGACAGCGAATTCGCAGACCTTCTGACCGGTGTCCGTCAGAAACAGCCGGAGGCCATGCTCCAGATCATTGAGCTATTTCAGGAGGACATCGAAATGGTCAGTCAGTGCATCCTTCTCCCGCGCGAGGAAGCTATTTCCCATATTGTGACGGAGATCCTTAGCTTCATACAGGCCGGGGATAGCACGTGAACAAGCGGGCAAGCGCCACCCTACGTGGCGCTGCCCGCTTGTCATTCATTGGGAATAGCTAATCTATCAGGCAAGACCGGCATTCATGCCGGCTGCACCCTAGGTATTGACATTCCTGCTAGGGTAAGGTTACCACCAAAATGCTCCGGCACTACGACGAGATCGGTCTGCTTCATCCCGCAGCGATCGATCCCGCGACAGGCTACCGCTGGATTGGGTTCACTATTCCCTTATCTAAATCAACGCATCGAAATGACCCTCTGCGTCTACCGTCGCTGTCCGGGGATCGGTCAGACCGATGCCCTTAAGGCCTCCCTTTCCCTCAGTCCGCCAAGGCGGAGTGTGATCCTGAAGCGGGGGAGCAGGTACAAATGAATCCGAAGCGGTACTCCCGCTTTTCTGCACCAGATGGGCCTCCAGCTGCCGTATTTGCCGCTGCAACTGCTCCCGGCGATAAGGGGTCTGCATCTCTCCGCCCTGCGCCGCATTCACCTTGTCCAGCTCCATCAGCAGCCGGTTGCGCTGCTTCTCCAGAGAACTAACATCACTCTGTGTGCTGCCGTAAGCTGTAGTGGCCTGTACCGGGCTGATACCGGATACCATCTGTGCCGCCATGATCTCTCCCTCCGTTTCCTTGGCTTCTGCTTCTAATCCAGCCATATTCGAAAGTTCTAATCATTTCTATTACCCGGCAGCCCCCGCCATGACAACATTTCAACCACATATTTACAAAAAATCGTCGCATAGTCTCAATCGGATGCTGGTTGGACCATACCAAAGACCTATTAACTGAGGTGATATAACATGAAATACGAGAAGAGTATATTAAAGAAGCGTCTGGCCGAATCCCTAAAGTTGTCACTATCCCCACTCCTTTATTTGAATCCATTCTTATATTTGAACAAAATCCCCCTGCGGGTGAACGAAGCTAATGCCTCTCTCACCGGCCGCTTTTAAGGAGCAGTAATGTTGAACTTTTTGCAGGATTCCTCTATACCTTTTACTGGTTGAAGTACATTGTTGCATTATTTACACAAATTTCGGTGTTTAGAGTAAGTAAACGCAGAATTTGTTGCATTTCGTGCAGGATTCTCAGCATAGACTGCTTTTTTGGGGCAGTATTGTTGCATTTTTTGCAGGATTCCTCTTAAAATGTTACTGGCTGTGACGCATGGGGCCCTTCCCTAGGAAAGCGGCACCCAATGTATTCGGTTTTTCGATTACATTTGGCCTACGTGGCGCTCCCAGTCCAATTGTGTTCGGTTTTTCGATTACATGCCTGACTGCTCATTTGGATGTATTCAAGGAATACTTATCCCCAAATCTATGCACATCTTATCCACAATAAAAGGAAATCATAATTTCCTAAACAGTAAAAAAAGCGCTTCTGCCTCAATAAGGCAGAACGCTTTTTTGTGGATGCTTTGTAGATTGCCGCTTCCTCCTTAGGGGAGGTGCCGGGGCCCATTACATTTCACACCGATCCTACTGTCTTCGCAGACTCTGATTTCGCTATTGCAACAGTCAGCTCGCCGTCCGCTTCATCGACCGTCATCACTGAGCCTTCCTCTGCTTCTCCGGCGATCAGCGCGCGCGCTACCCGGGTCTCCAGGCTGCGCTGGATGAACCGCTTCAGCGGTCTGGCGCCATAGACAGAATCGAAACCTTCCTCCGCAATGAATCGGACTGCCTGGTCACTCAGCATGAGACCGATGTTCCGCTCGGAGAGACGCAGACGCAGGCCATCGACCAGCTTAACCACAATTCTCTGAGTCTCGCCCAGTGTCAGCGGCTTGAACATCACGATATCATCTACCCGGTTGAGGAACTCTGGACGGAAATGCCCGCTCAGCTCCTTCATGACCCGGTCCTTCACCGCTTCGGTCAGCTCGCCGTTGTCATCCGTGCCCTGAATCAGATGCGGTGAGCCGATATTGGAGGTCATGATGACAATGGTGTTCTTGAAGTCGACCATCCGGCCCTGCGAATCGGTCAGCCGCCCGTCATCCAGCAGCTGTAGCAAAATGTTGAACACATCCGGGTGAGCCTTCTCTACTTCATCGAGTAGGACCACCGTATACGGCTGGCGGCGCACCGCTTCCGTCAGCTGGCCGCCTTCTTCATAGCCGACATATCCCGGAGGAGCACCCACGAGACGGGAGACACTATGCTTCTCCATATACTCCGACATATCGATACGGATCATGCCGTCCTCGCGGTCGAACAGCGATACCGCCAGCGCTTTGGCCAGCTCCGTCTTCCCGACCCCTGTCGGCCCGAGGAACAGGAACGAGCCGATCGGACGGTTCGGGTCCTTGATGCCGGCTCTAGCCCGAAGAACAGCATCGGCTACCAGCCGGACCGCCTCATCCTGCCCGACTACCCGCTCATGCAGCGTATCCTCCAGCCGCAGCAGCTTATCCCGTTCGCCTTCCACCAGTCTGCTTACGGGAACTCCCGTCCAGCGTGAGACAATATCGGCGATTTCCTCCTCCGTCACGGCTTCACGCAGCAGCCGGGTCTCCTGATCCTGCTGCGCCGCTTCCTCTGCGCCCTTAAGCTGCCGCTCCAGATCAGGAATAATGCCGTAGCTTAATTCAGCCGATTTGTTGAGATCGTAGATCTCCTGCGCATCGACCAGATCCTTACGGGCCTGCTCCAGCCGCTTCTTCAGGTCACGAATGCCCTGAATGGCCGATTTCTCCTTCTCCCAGCGGGCTGTCATCCCCAGATGCTTCTCCTTGAGGTCGGCCAGCTCCCGCTGGAGGTTCTCCAGACGGCGCGCGCTGGCGTCGTCGGTTTCTTTTTTGAGCGCGGCTTCCTCAATCTCCATCTGCATCAGGCGGCGGGTTACCTCATCCATCTCACCGGGCATGGAGTCAATCTCCGTGCGGATCATTGCGCATGCTTCATCGACCAGGTCAATCGCCTTATCCGGCAGGAAACGGTCGGTGATATAACGGTTAGACAGCACACCGGCTGCGACCAGAGCGCTGTCATAGATTTTGACCCCGTGATGCACCTCGAAGCGTTCCTTGAGGCCGCGCAGAATCGAAATGGTATCCTCAACATCCGGCTCGCTGACCAGTACCTGCTGGAAGCGGCGTTCGAGTGCCGGGTCCTTCTCGATATATTTGCGGTACTCATCCAGCGTGGTCGCCCCGATACAGTGCAGCTCACCCCGGGCCAGCATCGGCTTCAGCATGTTGCCCGCATCCATAGCCCCCTCCGTCTTGCCCGCACCGACAATCGTATGCAGCTCATCAATGAACAGAATAATCCGTCCGTCACTCTCGCGGATCTCCTTCAGCACCGCCTGCAGCCGCTCCTCGAATTCCCCCCGGTATTTCGCACCGGCAATCAGCGCACTCATATCCAGCGAGAAAATCGTCTTGTCCTTCAGTCCCTCCGGCACATCCCGGCGGACAATCCGGTGGGCCAGCCCTTCGACAATCGCAGTCTTGCCGACACCCGGCTCCCCGATCAGCACAGGGTTATTCTTGGTCTTGCGGGAGAGAATACGGATCACCCGGCGAATCTCAGCATCGCGCCCGATGACCGGATCGATCTTGCCGGCCCGCACCTCAGCCACGAGATCACGGCCGTACTTCTCCAGCACCTCATAGGTGGCCTCCGGCTCCCGGCTGGTCACCCGCTGGTGTCCGCGAATCTCCGCTAGCACGCCAAGCAGCTTCTCCCGGGTAATCCCGCGGGTAACGAATAATCCGCGAAGCTCGCGGTTCCCGCTGCTTGCATCCGAGACCATCGCCAGAACAGCATGCTCCACCGCGACGAATTCGTCCTGCATCTGGGCCGCTTCCTGCTCCGCCTGCTCCAGCATGGCAATCAGCGCAGGCGAGGCATAGCGCCGCATGGTGCCCGATCCGCTCCCGCTAACGCTGGGTTTGCGCTGAAGCAGCGCCTCCGTGCCCTGCAGCAGCTCGGCTGCGGGAACATTCATCTTCTGCAGCAGCCGGGGCAGCAGGCCCTCATTCTGCTGAAGCAGTGACTTCAGCAGATGGAGATTGTCAATCTCCTGATGCCCGCCGGAGGCCGCCAGCGACTGCGCCTCTGCCACCGCTTCCTGTAGCTTCTGGGTAAGCTTATTGAAATCCATAAAATCATCGCCTTTCTAATGTATAGGTTAATCAGCGGTTACCCGGCTGTGATATATGCTGAACGTGCTTGCTTCTTACCGCGTTGCCGTTCTACGCCGCTGTGCCCCGCCAGAGTTGCGCCGTTTCGCCCCGGCCTGGAAGCTGCTGGACTCCGCCAGCTGGCGGTACAGCTTCTTCTCCGCCTCCGATGTATCGGACGGAATGACCAACTCCATCCGGAACAGGATGTCCCCATTTGTTCCGCCCGGACGTCTCAGCCCCTTGCCAGAGAGGCGCAGCGTTCCGCCGCTGGCTATACCGGCAGGAATCTTCAGCTTCACGCTGCTGCCATCCGGCAGCGCCACCTTGGCTTCTCCGCCAAGCACAGCCTGCCAAGGGGCGATCTCAACCGTGCCGAGCAGATCCCCGCCGTCCGGCTCATAGATCTCATGCGGCAGGAGATGCAGCGAGATCAGCAGATCCCCGACCTGGCCTTTGCCTTTGCCCTGGCCCGCTCCGCTTCCGCCGCCGGGTACCCGGATGATAGTCCCTTCCGCCGAGCGCGCCGGAATCTGTACGTTCAGGTCCTTGCCCGCCGCCTGAACGCTGATATTTCCGCCTTTGTAGGCCTGCTCCAGCGTAATTTCAAGCTGGGCCTGCATCGTACTGAACTCCTCCCCCCACGGGCTTCCGCCTGGACGGGCGCCGCTGCCGCCCGAGAAGAAGCCGGTGCGGTCAGCCGCACCCCGGCTGCCGAAGAACATTCCGAACAGATCCTCATCCGGTATACCGCCGGAAGAGGCGGCTCCGCTGCTCCAGCCCGCGCCAAACGGCGATTCCCATGACGCAGAGGAGGCTGATCCGTGGCTGCGCTGACCCCGTGAGCCTGCAGCGGCACCATAGCGGAGCTCCTCATCATAGATTTTGCGCTTGTCTTCATCGCCCAGCACCTCATATGCCTCGGCTGCTTCCTTGAATTTCGCCTCTGCCTCCGGGGCCTTGTTGACATCGGGATGCCATTTTTTGGCCAGCTTCTGATAGGCCTTCTTGATCTCCTGCTTCGAGGCCTTCTGATCTACCCCAAGACGCTCATAGTAATTTGCCGCCACCGGAACCTCCTCCTTTCGTGTATTGGGAACCTTCTACCTTCCTCCGGGAAAAGACGCATTATAGCCGGGACTCCCACTACAATGCGTCTAATATTAGTGCTATATGAAAAGCCCGGTGAACCGGATAGGCCAGCGGCTACAGCCGCTAAGCCCGGAGTTCCTGCGGAAGCGGCAGCTTCAGCCGGACTTGGAGGTCCATCTTCCTCATAAGGCTGTCCTTCCGCTTACTGTAGCTCTTTCCGATCTGATGCATTGCCGCCATCCTGAATTTCGATCCGTTTGCCCTGCGGCTTCTGCCGCTTCGGCACCTCCAGGCTCAGCACACCGTCTCTCAGGGAAGCGCGGATGCCCGCATCGTCGATATCCTGGACATAGAACCGGCGTACATATTCACCATACCGCCGTTCGCGGCGCACCATCTGATGGTCCTTGTTCTCCTCATTGCTCTCTTCTGTGCGAACCGCCTTGATCGTCAAGTAAGGGCTGGAATAATCAATGTCGATTTCTTCTTTGCGGAAGCCCGGAAGCTCGGCCTCGATCAGATATGCCCCTTCACTCTCACGGATGTCGGTCCGGAAAGACAGCGCGTTACTTGTCAGCGGTGCGAAAAAATCATCATTAAACACTTCGTTCAGCGACTTCGCCAGCACACCAAAAGCATCATCTCTGCGTTTACCAAAAGGAACCAAATCAAACATCTTTCATTCTCCTCTCATTTGACTTTTGATTTTTTGAATTCGGTCTTGCTAAGAATTTGACTTTGTCTGACCTATGGCTTTATTATAGCCTGCACCCCCGGAGAAAACAAAACCGGTATAAGCCGAAAAACCGGGAAAATCCGGCGTTTCGGCTCTTTTTTTATAATAAATTTTAACATTATTAAGGATTTGACCTTATTTGACCTTCCTGCTCTACTTCAAATAACGCTCCCGGTATTCACTTTCCAGCATGCCCATCATTATCACATCATGATACTCATGGTTATAGAACAGCGTCTGACGCCGCACCCCCTCCTGCACGAACCCGATGGACTCATATACATGCGCAGCACGGGCATTATAACTGTAGACCTCCAGCTCAATCCTGTGCAGATTCAGAATGCCGAAGCCATAATCCAGCATCAGCAGCAGCGCTTCACGACCATATCCTTGTCCCTGATGCCGCTCGTCCCCGATGGCGATCCGCAGATTGGCATTCCGGTTATCCCCATCGATGTCCTGAATAGCGATGTCGCCGATAACCTCGTCGTTCTCCTTCAGCGCGATGAGCAGTAGCACCGTGCTGTCATCTCCGGATTTACGCGCGATATAATTCTCAATCTGCTCTTTGGTGATATGCTTCTTCGTTCCTGTAAGCCTGCGGACTTCCGTGCCGTAGAACATATGGTAATACATTTCGGCATCTTCCCCGTTGAGCGGGCGCAGATATACCTTTTCCCCTGTTACAAGTTCTGAATGCCTGTTCATTCCCGTCATCTCCCACCTTCACCCTCTTTTACAAATCCTCAAAAAATGCATAATTCCCTAAATTATACACGACTCATTACCTCAGGAAAACTATATATTAAGTTAGCCTAGCCCGGACAGCAGCTGTGCATAATAAGATTTGACCTCAAGCGAAGGAGGGATTCCGATCTCCCGGTTCAAAATATCAGCGAACTGCAGGTACTGCCGGTTCAGGGCATCTTTGTTATTCTGGAGAGCCAGGGTCCTCATAAGCAGCATATGCGCTTCTTCATCCAGCTCATTGCGCTTCAGCAGCTTGATCAGCAGGCGCCTCGCCGTATTCGTCTCCCCCTTGTCCAGCAGAGCCGTGCAAAGACGCCGGGTGAATGCGGAATACATTAGCGACAGCCGTTCAATCTCATTCCAGGCCCAAGGATACACATGGTCTCCGAATAAATCGCCCGCATATAGCTGTTCAAGCTCGATAGCCTGTTCCAGATTAGCCTCATCTATCACAGGCATGCTTCTGCAGCCCTCCTCGAAACCAAGCAGATCCACATCAACCCCCATGCACGTAAAAGCATAATGGTTACTCTCCGAATGCAAATGCTTCTTCAGCCCATAGGTATCCAGCAGCTTGCGCAGCTGATAGACCGTTGTATTCAAATAAATCTCTGCATTCTTCTGCGGCATATCGCCAAAGATATCCTCAATGAGCCGTGCACGGGACACAAGCCTGCCTTTATGTACAAGCAAGTAGCCGAGGAGCTCCGCGCTTTTCCGTGATTTCCATTTGGTCTTGTTCCCCTGCACCCCTTCGATTTCAATTCCGCCCAGACAGCTGATCCGCACTTCCTTGCCTAAATCCGGCTCCCGTCCGGCTTCTGCCGCACGCTCCAGATGAGTCTGTGCAGCGGCTCTTAGCACCGTCTCATGCAGCCTCTCCTGCATCACCGGCTTCACAATATAATCGAGGGCGTAGACCTCAAAGGCAGACAACGCATGCTCCTTATGGGAAGTGATGAACACCAGTTTGGGATTCCTGCCGCCCCTTCTAAGCCTCGCCGCAAATTCCAGGCCGCTTTCTCTGGGCATGCTGATATCTATAAAGATCAGGTCCACCTCATGAGTGCTCAAATAGGTAAAAGCAGCGGCAGTATCCAGGAAGCTGCCCATCAGTTCAACCTTTTCCAGCTTGGCAAGCATCCGTTTCAATATCAGATGCATAGCCTTCTCATCATCAATAATGATCACTTTCATTGACTTAGTCCCTCCCCGTGCTGCGTGCCTGCTGGAGCCAGTTCCGCTTCCGGAGGGAGCGGAAGCGAGAAATAGAAGGTGCTCCCCTTGGAAGGTACGCTGTCGAACCATAGCTCTCCCCCGTTCAACTGTACAAACTCCCTGCACAGAGTCAGTCCCAAGCCCACTCCCCGCTCTCCAGAGGTACCGGATGAAGAGATCCGGTAATCATCCTGCAGCAGGGTACCGGCCTGCTCCGGGGATATCCCTCCCCCTGTATCACTCACAGCGATGACCATGTGACGGTCTCTCCTCTCCGCCTTTAAACGGATGCTTCCTCCACGGTACGAGAATTTAATCGCATTGGACAAGAGATTGCGGATGATCAGATCCAGCATTTCTTTATCCGCATAGATATAGCTCTCCTCCGGGATCTCTGAAATGATCTGAATCTGCTTGGTATCACTCCGCTGCTGCAGGAGCCGCAGGTTAGCCCGTACCGTATATGCCAGATCCCGCGTTACCGGATCAAAGATCATCCCTTCCCTCTGGCTCCGGAACCAGTCCAGCAGCACTTCCACAAGCCCGAAGGTGTTCCGGATCTGCTGACCCATTTCGTGAAGGATCTCTTCATCATGATCCCCGCTGCCATCCTGTATCTCCTCTTCAAGCAGCTCCATCAGATTGACCAGGACCGCCAAGGGATCACGGATATCATGGGCAACCACACTGAACATCCGGTCTTTGAACATGTTCAGCTCACTTAACTGCCGGGCATTGTCACGCAGCCGTTCTTCTGCATGCACAGCTTCTGTCACATCTCTTAGCAGCAGCATTTTTCCGACAATCTTCAGATGCTTATTCCTGACAAAAGACAGATGGACATTATAGAAATTGCCGTCAGGGCCTGCAAGCTGAATTCTTGATGCGCTGTCATGCCCCTGTGCCATCATCTTCAACAGCAAGGGATACCCGGAGAAAACCTGTGCAGCAGGCTGGCCTGTATTTCTGTAATTCAACCCGCCGACTATTCCTTTGGCTGAGCGGTTAAAGCTGGTGAGGCAGTTGTCGGTATCAAGAATAATGACCGCTTCCTCCATCGATTCGAACACCCGCTGAAGTGCCAGCGGCGCGATCCTCAGCATATTGAACTGGTAGATTCCCCACATATAAAAAACACCGGAGAACAGGAAACCAAAGGGTGAAATGTCGATAGGCATATAGATCGCGTCGCTCAAATAAATTAGTGTAAAACCAAAGGGCCCCCAGGAACCTATAATCATCAGGACAATCTGCTTCTTCATCCCCCGGACTGCCCGGAAGAGCATCTGCAGCAAATAAAACATCCCTATGATGAAAAAACTATAGGAATAGAGAACATGAAGCTTATATAACGGGCCTTTTATGAGGGTGACCAGCGGAAAGCCCTCTGTCTCGTTCATCGTTATGCTTGTATAGAATAAATGATGCCATTCATTGGTATTGTGGGCTGTGAAGGTTATTAGGGGAACAATCATCATTAATGCAATATTCCTGGGACGGACCCACGACTGCCTGCCGGTATACTGAAGTACCATAATGAACCACAGCACTGTGCCGAACGGAATCCCGATATATTCAACGCGCAGCCAAAAACGGATATGCTCCAGAGAGGTACTGACAATTTCGAAGGCATAGCCAAAAGAATAAAAGGAGCCGGCCAGCATCCCCAGACCGTAGCTTACCGCTATAGGAAGGTCTCTTCTTTTGAAGCACAGATAAACCAGCAGTAATGAGCAACAGGTCGCAGCCATCAAAAGTGCCGATAAATACACATTATATGTCATAGATGGTTGACCTCTATTCAGGAAGGAATCTTGCATTCTGTGCCTCCTATCTTATCAGAAACTGATCTGCCAGAGATACTTCATATTATATTTTTATTCAACAGCTAAAAGCCGCGCCCGGCCTCTAAAATTCCAGAAAAAGCCCGCTCCGGCCTCCGAAAAGGCTGAAGCGGGCTTTCCTACCGACAAGAAGTCTGCAGAAGCCGCACGTGGCTTGCTTATTTCAAGGTATCCAGAAGGGTCTTAAGCTCCGGATTAGTCTCCAATACACGCAGGACTATAGTCAAAGCTTCGGCCCGGGACGCCTGCCTGGCTGGAAGAAAGACGCCATTGCCTGACCCGCTAATAATACCGGCTGCCGCCGCTTGCATGATCTGTTCTTGATTCCATGTCTTATCCAGATCAGAGAATCCGGAAGAGGCAGGAGAATTCACACTGTTCAGGTCAATGATCTTGGAGATCATAGCAATAATCTCGGCGCGGCTAATCTCACGGTTAGGAAGGAACAGGCCATTCTGATAGCCGGAGATCACCCCCCTTTGCTGCAGAGCGCGGATGGAAGCTTCGGCCCAGTGGCCGGAGGTATCGCTCAAGGAGCTTCCGGGCGAAGCGGTCTCCGAAAGGCCGAACACCTTAGCAAGAACGGTAGCGAACTCCGCACGGGTAATGCTTGCATTCGGATGGAAGCCGCCATCCGGATAGCCGGAAACCACACCTAACTTTACAAAAATACCGATGGCAGAGTTGGCCCAGTGAGCCGTGGTATCTGTAAAAATTAACGGAGCCGGATTCAATTTGACATCTTCAATTCTAAGCGAAAGGCTGGTCAGCACACTGGAAAGATCGACAACATTGCTTATGAACTGCACACCCGGTCCAGCAGCTGCAGGTATTGGCGTTGCTGCGGCCGTTGGGGCAGCCGTTGGTGTTGCTGTAGGGGTAGCTGTCGCCGTGACCCCTATGGGTGCTGTCGCCCCGGTCGGCGTCGATGTTGGCGCCTCCGTTGGTGCTTCGGTTGGCACTGTGGTCGGCGCCTCGGTTGGTGCTTCGGTTGGCGCTGTGGTCGGCGCCTCCGTTGGTGCCACGGTCGGTGCTGTGGTCGGCGTCGATGTTGGTGCCTCGGTTGGCGCTGTGGTCGGTGCTGTGGTCGGCGTCGATGTTGGCGCCTCGGTTGGCGCTGTGGTCGGTGCTGTGGTCGGCGTCGATGTTGGCGCCTCCGTTGGCGCCTCGGTTGGCGCCACGGTCGGCGCTGTGGTCGGCGTCGATGTTGGCGTCTCGGTTGGGGCCTCGGTCGGCGTCGGCGCCTCTGTTGGGGCCTCAGTCGGCATCGGCGATGCTGTTGGTACTGGCGTCTCCAATATAGTAAGCAGGAGGCTGCCCGTTGTACCCGTGCCGTCTGTAGCTGCGGCTGTAACAGTTATTGTACCTGGATCAACTGCGGTAAGTTCACCGCTTGTTGCATCAATAGTCGCGGACCCGCTGCCGTATACAACAGACCAGACTACAGCCCGGTTGGCAGCATGCAACGGCAGGACTTCAGCACTCATAGTGAGTGAGTCCCCCGCATACAGGGAATCGGAGCCGCCGATACTTGTTACTGTAATTCCGGTTACCTTTTTGAAGATATTCTCCGCGATGATCTGCGCACCCGAGTACAGCGAAATCTGGGAAGAGATATCCGCACTGTCCGATTGGATGAGGAAGGTGACGAGGCCGTTCTCTGTATACGAGGAGAAGCCTCCATTAGCAGTATTATTATTATTGAGATTATCCAATGGATCTGTATTCTTAAATACGGTGTAAGCTGTAGCCGAATGGGCAAATACTTCGGTGCGGCCGGTCACCAGGTTATCGTCAGTATCATAGACAGCAAGAGTAACATTGATATAGGCAGGATAATTGGCATCCTGCTCCGGCTGTTTAGCCAGTTTCACATGATCTGCGGCAAAAGCAGGCTTGTAGGTTTGAAATCCGGATACGTTCACCGTGGGGTACGAATACGAATATTCCGGAACCCAGCTTATATTGCCGTCGCTCACATACCCGCCAACAATGGTTTTATTACTGTAAGTCGCAACGGTTACACTGCTGCCTCCTGCAGCATCAGGAACTGCAGCTACTGTACCGTCCGAATACCGTAAATATACATGCTCGGTGCTGTCCGGTTGGTCAGCAGGATAATTAAATGTGACAGAGCTGGTGCTTACAACACATCCGCTTATTAGAACCGAAGCCATTGCTGTTATTAGCCCCATTTTCCATATTGAATTTCTCTTCACTGTTTTCTTCCACCCCTTCAAATTCCCATATCTTATATTTAAAATAATTATACACAGGCTCAATGACGGGAAAATGACAAAGTTCGACAACGCTGGAGCAATACCAGGGCGAACAGGAGAGTGTTGTACGAACGAGGAAATACAAGAATTGTTGTGAAAAGTTGCGTAAAGGAGGAGTAATGTTGCCCTTTAAACAACACTGATGAATTGGGGACATGTTATGAGCAAAATGTGTTACTTCCATTATAAATTCAAAGCGCCGCCTCTGCGGGCAGCGCTCGGTTGAACTTCTCAGTCTAGTTCATAAACCCAGTGTATTTTAATAAACGGGATAGCATGACAACAGCCTGGGCCCGGCTGGCTTTCGCAGCCGGAACAAAGGTTTCAGGTGTCATACCGGTAATAATCTCTGCCTGAACAGCTTGTGCTACTGCCCCTTGAGCCCAGCTGCTAATCTCAGCCTGATCCTGGAAAGCAGATAGCGGCCGGACCTGCCCGCTTATAGCATCGTTAGTCTGTCCGGCGAATGAAATCGCTCTGGAGATCATGACCGCCATTTGCTCACGGGTAATCGTGTCATTCGGCCTAAAGCTCTGATCCTGGAAGCCTTCCACCAGCTTGGCCTGAACTGCTGCACCAATGGCTCCGGCATACCAGTCTCCCGTCATCACATCAGTGTAGTTCGCTCCCGCTGTATCAGGAGTCAGTCCCAGTGAACGGACGAGCAATGCCGCGAACTCCGCTCTGGTTATATCACTATCCGGAGCAAATTGAGTCTCCGTGGACCCGTTCACGATCAGCTTCGAAGCCAGCAGTTCAATATCTGCCTTCGCCCAATGACTGCGGATATCATTAAATGTCCGGGTGGACGCAAGAACGGTATACGTACTGTTGCCATTCCGTTTAAAAGTTACTTTAGTCGATCCGTCTGCCTGCTTATCAAACAAAGCGGGGACAAATGAAAATTGTCCTGTAGACGGATCATAAAGAACTACTGATGCATGTGTTTTGTCCACAGATGAGGGAAGGACAATGCTTCGGCTGACATAGGTTGAGCCAAAACGGTTCAGCTCTATTGTCTTCCCGCTCCCTGCTGCAGCAACTGTAAATTCAATGGCACTTCCCAACTGGGAGGCCGCAATGTTCCGCGCACTTTGTTGAATTGCCGCGTTCACATCTGCCGCTGCCGGAGAAATGTTGATTTGAATCGTGAGGTTATCCGGTGCTGTGCCCAGGCTTTGCACGATTGCAGCAAAGTCAAGAACACTTAGCGGCAGTGAATACTCGCCGTCATTGGATTGCATCGATATAATCGTATCCGGTGCATTCAAGGCTGCGGCTGACAGAACGGAGGCCGGCAGACTAAAACGCACCCCCGCTCCTGAAATGTTATTATAAGCCATGAAAACAATCGGAGCAGCTCCGTGATTATCCTGCTGTGCTGCAGCGGAGAGAGCAGCAGCCAGCGCCGTGCCGTCTTGATTAACGGTCGTGGTCACCCGGCCGTTCGCCGCCGTCTCCGATACGGCAGTATTCTTGCTTGTATCTACCTGAACGGGCGTAGCATTCGACGCCGGCGGAGTGACTGGCTTGCCTGCTGCCGTGATCGTTCCCGTCGGAGCGCTGGTGCTGGTACCAGTGCTGATGGTGCCGCCGCTTCCAGTGCCGCTGTCGGTTCCACCGCCGTTTCCGGTGCCGCCGCCAGTCCCGGTGCCCTCACCAGTTCCGGTGCCCCCACCAGTTCCGGTGCCCTCACCAGTTCCGGTGCCCCCACCAGTTCCGGTGCCCCCACCAGTTCCGGTGCCGCCTCCGTCTCCGCTTCCGCCGCCAGTTCCAGTGCCGCCTCCTGTTGACGGCGCTTTGACAATCAGATCAGCTGCGGCAACTTGGGTGCCCGCTCCTGCCAGCACTTTATACGTTCCGGCAACCTCACTTTTGGACAAAGCAAACGAAATAGAGAATAGCCCGTTGCTTACTGGAACAATATCATAGAACAGAGTACTTTTGACCGGCCGCTGCACTTGAATAATGACTTCATCCAGAGTAGAAGTACCGGTAATCTTCACCGTGCCGCCCAGCTCCACAGCAGCCGGAGGATGTAGCGTCACGGCCGTGCTGTCAGCAAATGCTGCAACAGGCAGAACGAGGGATAAACAAAGAGCCATAATCAGAGTCAACCTAAACTTGCGTAACTTCACTTGGACATTCCCCGCTTTCCTGTTAATCTATCATTTCTAGTCGTTATTATTATTATTTTCATTGGCAGCCAGTATCGCCAAATCCAGTTCCAGCGGAGTCTTAACTGTTGCCAGATTGAGTCCGAGGTTCGCAGGATCATTGCCATACCGGCTAACCACATAGGCTTTTACTGAATAATTCGGGTTCACCGCAACATCACTCACATTGAAATTGGCAGAATACGTTCCCGTACTTAACTTCAAATTAGCCGCAACAATACTAACCGGTGCATTGCCGTCGAAGAGCTCAAATAGGATCGTCTGATTTCCATTCACTTCTTCAGCATAGGCATTGTTAAACAACCGGATCGTTGCTGTAATTCCATTGTCGGCGGTAACCACCGGCGCAGTCATAGAGAATACTTCTGAAGATTTATAAGCTCCACCCTCCAGATATTTACTGCTGTAGCCTTCGGCATCCACAGTAACCGTGTACCGGGTTCCTGCTGTGAATATCCCCCCGGCCAAGGTTAGCTTCCCTTCGCTTAATACATATTCTGAGGCATTCAATGTTCTGTATTGTCCCACATTCCGGTCATAGACAGTTACCTTTCCTACATGTTCTCTCCAGGCCGCATTGTCGGTAAAAGCAAACTCGCTTTCCGTGTTACTGTAGAAATATCCTGTGAGTTCAGGGGTATTATAGGCAACTGTTGCCTCAACTGTGCTGTTGCGCTTACTGTCATATAGATCGCTAAGCACACCCGGAGCTACTTTGACTTTCACCGAGCCCTGCTGTTTGGCATTGTAGAAGATGATGCCGATCTGGGAGCCATACAGAGATACGGTATCCAGCGGATCCAGGGCTGAATAGGTTACTCCATGATCAGTAGAAATGGTAATGTACTCATTCAGATGGGATACTCCGTCAACAAGCGTCTGATCGGCAAGAGCAGTATTAGTGTTGAACGACAAGCTCAAGAAACGTCCGTCACCTGAAAAATAACCGCCATTGTAAGACAGCCCTGCTGCTTGATTCTGAGGGTAAATCCAGTTTGTAGCTGCGTAACCAGTCAGAACATTCCCGGCTGCATCCATGAAATGCCCCGGATTGATCTGATAATAATACTGGTAGCCTGTGAGCGGCTCCGGGAAATGCAGGATGAGCTTAGTGCCTGAGAAGGTGAACGTAACGTCTGAAGGCAAGGTATACAGCCATTGATTTCTGTAAGGATCGTACCACTGCACATCCTCCAGGAATTTGCTGTCACTCCCCTTAGCATTAAAGATCTCCTCATTGAACACGAAAGTAATATTCTGATAATCATCGGACACGGAAGAATACAGATATGCCGGCATAGTTGTGTCTGCCGGATTCGGGTCTACACCTCCAACAGCCGTCTCCAGAAAACCGCTGATCGTTCTTTGTTCCTGGACATTTCCGTTGAGATCGGTGAGTGCTCCTCCGTTAATGGAAATTTGACTCTCCGTGCCGGAGAGTGCTTCAGCGAAATGAATACTCAGCTTGTTGGATTCAATGGATACAGTGTCTTGTGCAACCAGAGCCTTGAGGGACTTCTCTTGTCCGGAGACTGTTCTGACTAAGTAAATATTGCTTTTCAGGTTATCGTCCGAAGAGGTGTTATTTAACACTTCTTTATTAAAGGTCACCACTACATCATGATTGTCATTGCTGACAGCCACCGACTGGATTATTGGGGGACTCACATGCAGATTCATTTCCGCATTTAGATTTCCTGCCGCATCCTTTAGTGTGCCGCTTGCGATCCGGATGACTGTATTTAGCCCAGAAATGATTTTCATATTATTATTGTAATTCAGATACAACTCGCGGGCGTTGTTCTGATAGGCAGATCCCTCATTATTCGTAAACGGAGCAAAGTGCTCCCCGTCGCCAGCTACACTCAGTCGGCTTTTCAGGAAAGCCGCTGCTTGCTCGCCGGTAGCCCCGTCAGGCACGTTAAGCGAGAAGTTCTCATCGAAAAACACTCTCAACCAGCTGCCATCATTCGATCTGGAGCCTGTAACAACAGGAGCGGTAATATCGTGTGCTGCAATGGAAGAGAGGGTAAGGACATTGGCAGAGAGACGTTCTTCCGTATTCATAACCGCGCCTGCTGCAATCTGAATGCTATTGTCGGTGCCGGTTAGCGCAGTGCCCAGCGTGATCACTAACGCACCATCTCCATTCATGCTGATGTCATTGCCGGCGCTGTCTGCCGCAAGATCCACCCATTGCTCCGAACCGGAACGTTCGATTTGAATACCGTCCATCAGATCGGACAGGCTGCCCGCAGGCTGGGCATAGGTATTGAAGGTTACGGTTACAGCGGCATTATTGCTGCTCACTTCTGCTGTTGCAGAGGTGATTTCCGAGACTGCCGGGTCTGCATAGCCTGCACCGGGTGACACCGTCAGTACAGATACTGCTGTAATCACCACAGCCAACATTTTGGACACGGTTGGCATGAATCTCAGCCTGTTTGTTTTGCCTCTTGCTATCATTTAGATTCTCACTCCCAAAATTTTATTATTTCAAATTGATACTAAAGCCAAGTATATCTGCACCCAATGACACGGAAATGACAAAGTTCGACAAGCAGAAACGGTACCATCCTTTTAAAGAACGGTACCGTTTCTGCGAGAAATAGAAGGAACTTTATAGTGGCCAACATATAAATGCTTATATTTCAAAAAAAGAGCCTCTATATAAGAGACTCCATCTGTTCACTAGTTCAATCAGGTATCAACCGCTTCGTAATTTTCCTGATTCCCTCATTCTATTTATATTTCTCCAGCATTTCGGTTAGCGTCCGCTTCACCTCTGCTACCAGCTCCGGCGGCTCCTGCACGGTAGCCTCACTGCACAGGCCAATCACAAACCGTGCGAAGAAGCCCAGATCGCTTCCCGGAATCTCTCCCTCCAGCCAGCCTGTGCCGTCTGCACGGATATGCAGCAGCTGCGGGGACCATACCTCCCCTTCACAGGCCTGGACCCCTTCATTCCCCAGCTCCACGTACAGCCGGATAAGGCTTTGTTCGGCCTGCTCCTGCGGCGGGCTGCCGTAATGCTCCGTATTGTCCAAGTGGATATGACGCAGATCAAGCGCGGCCGGTCCCGCTTCATCATACCCGGCAGACTGAATCCGGTCGCAGCGGAAAGTACGGATGCCGCCCCGCAGGAAGCAATACGCCGGACAATACCACAGGCCGTTACTGGCATAGATGCCGACGGGCTGAATCCACCTTTGCTGCCGCCGGCCCTTCGATTGGTAATCGATCAGCAGCACTTTTTGCCCGGTAGCCGCGTCCAGCAGTTGGGGAAGATAAGGGAATTCCGCCTGCCGTGCCGGGGTCAGGAAATCAATTCTGTTCTTCATCTCATCAATCCGGTCACGGACATCGCCAGACATGTAGTTATAGAATTTGTGCAAGGCGGATAAGGATTCTTCCTTGAAGGGAAGATATTTATAATGGCGCAGGGCATGGCTGGCAAAAAATATCGCCACCGCCTCTTCCTCCGTGAACGCAATCGGCGGCAGGATTCTCTCGCTCAGCACCTGATACCCTCCATGCGGCCCCACTTCGGAATAGAGCGGTACGCCCAGCTCCCCAAGCTCCTGTAAATCCCTGAGAATCGTGCGTGAGGAGACATGGAATTCGTCAGCCAGCTCCCTGACGGTGAATTTACGCTTGCGGTTGACAGTCATCATGAGGTCCAGCAGCCTTTTGGATTTCGACACAGAGTTCACTCCATTTATATTTTAACTATGACAATACCTGTCACTATTATAGTCTACACTATAACCATAGCCGGTTAGTACAGGCAAATATACCTTCCAAGGAGCGAACAAAACATGAAACTGCAAATGAACCCTTATATTCTGGTGGACGGATCTGCCCAGGAGGCGATAGCTTTTTATCAGGAGGCGCTTGGCGCTGCGGTGCTGTTCAAGCAAACGATGGGCGAAGGCCCGCAGAACCCGGACGCCCCGATGACGGAGCAGGAGAAAGCGCAGATTGCCCATGCGGTGCTGCTGGCGGGAGAGACGAAGTTTTTTGTGGCGGATTATGAGCCGGGTATGCCGCGCAGCCGGGGCAATAACATCAACATCTGTCTCACGGTGGAGACCGAGGCTGAAGCACAGCAGCTATTCAATTCACTGAAGGTAGGCGGCACCGTCGATATCGAGCTGGCCCCGGCCTACTACAGTCCCGCTTACGGCATGGTGACCGATAAGTTCGGCGTATGCTTCCAGATTTTCATGGATAACAGGAAGTAGGAATTAGGCGGGCGAGTGAGCGCCCCCACGGCTTCGGTTGTGTTCGGTTTTCCGCATACATTTGGCCTTTGACCAATGGAATCAGGTACACTCCTGCTCCTCCCGGCGATACTTCAGCCACGTTCAGCACCAAAGTCGCTCTACATGTCATATAAAAAGCCCTGTCTCCCGAAAAACCGGGGAGACAGGGCTTTGTTCTAATATAACGCCCGCCACAAGTAGAAGGTGGCGTAGGCTTCCCAGCCTTGCCACGGCCGGGCCAGCTCCAGCAGCTCCGCCGGTGTCGGCTTGCGGTCCATGCCGGTGAGGAACTTGATCACATTTTGCAGGCCGACATCGCCTACAGGGAACGAGGACGCATCGCGCAGGCAGCGCATCCGCACATACTGCGAGGTCCACGGGCCAATCCCGCGGATCTGCAGCAGCCGCTGCTCGGCGGCGGCCGGGGACGGGAGTGCCAGCAGCTCCTCCCGGCTTAGCTCCCCGCTGGTGATCAGCGAGGCTACGGTAAGCACCGTCTGTGCTTTGCTGCGGGTTAGCTGCAAGGTGCACAACTCTTCTACCTGCACCTCTGCGAATACCTCCGGGCCAGGGAAACGGTAGTAGGTCTGCCCCTCCCATTCCAGCGCTTCCCCGTATTCAGCAGTCAGCCGCTGCTTCAGCCTGTAGGCAAAAGCCAGATTCACCTGCTGCCCCAGAATCGCCCAGCATAACGCCTCGAACAGATCCGGGATGCCGATGATCCGCAGCCCCCGGTGCTGGCTGGCCAGCGGCCCGAGCAGCGGGTCCGCAGCCGCCAGCTTATAGAACGGGGCAAGGTCCCGGTCCAGATCAAACCATTCCACAATGTAGCGGGCCAGCTGCTCCTGCTCCAGCGCACCGGGAACCGCCCCATGCAGCCGGGTTACACTCAGCTTGTGGCCCTCTGACACACTGAGCCTCACCAGGAGCGGGCCGCCCTCTATCCTGAACATCCGGCTGACGCCTGCTTCATCCGTGCGGAACAGACATTCCAGCGGCGAGCGGTTCATGTACTCCAGACAGGCCCCCAGGTCGAAGTCCTCCGGCAGCTGCAGCTTAAAAAGCAAATCGTTCATGACCAGCCGCCTTTACATTCAAAATACCCTCCAGCTGGAGCAGCTCCTGCTTCATCTGGAGTCCGCCCCGGAAGCCGGTTAAGGTACCATTCGCGCCAATGACCCGGTGGCAGGGTACAATGACCGGCACCGGGTTCTGCCCGTTGGCCGCACCGACAGCACGGACAGCCAACGGTCTGCCGATCCGCTCAGCCAATTGCTTGTAGCTGGCAGTCTCCCCGTGCGGGATGGTAAGCAGCCCCCGCCAGACCTCCTGCTGAAACGGGGTGCCCCACAGATCCAGCTCAACACTGCTGAAATCTACCGGCTCTCCGGCAAAATACCGCTCCAGCAGCGTTATCACCCCAAGCTGTTCAAATCTCCCGGCATCCTTCATGAGCTCATGGGCAGGCGCATACATTTTCAACCAGGAGGCGGGCAATTGCCCTTCGTCCTGCGGGAAGGATACGCGGATCAGGCCTTTATCGCTGGCCCACAGGGTCCACTCCCCGTTTCCGGGATTCAGGGTATGATGATAAATCATAATAGTATTGGTACTCCGGCTGTTATTCCGGCTTGGGTTCATGTTGGTTTCCTCCTTCGTTATGCTTGCTGCGGTACTCTGTAGGGGACAGCCCCGTCTTCTTCACGAACCAGGCGGCAAAATGAGAGGGCGTACGGAACCCCACAGCTCCGCCGACTTCAGCCATCCCCGCTGCGGTCTCCGTCAACAGCCTGCGGGCTTCTTCTGTGCGCAGCGCATCCAATCTGGCAGCCGGTGACTGGCCGGTTACCCGCTTATAGGTGCGCTGCAGGTGGAACGGGCTGACCTTCAGCTCTGCAGCCATCGACTCCAGGGTCAGCTTACTGCCGAACCGCCCGTCCATAATGGTATCTGCCTGCGCCGCCAGAACTGCATCCGGACGGAGGGTGCCGCCTTCCTCGGGGCGGCATCTTTTGCAGGGACGGAAGCCTGCCGAAATAGCCTCCTGCAAGGAGCCATAGAAAACAACATTCGCTGCCTTTGGCGTTCTCGCCCGGCAGGAAGGGCGGCAGACAATATGGGTCGTCCGCACCGCCGTATAGTAGATCCCGTCATAGGTCGGCTCACGCCGCACCACCGTTTCATAGATACGCTCGAACAATTGCGGGTCCATCCCCATCACCTCTTACCGCCAGTATAAACGATTCGTTTTGACATATGCAGCCTATTGCAATAGGAGAGCAAGATTACGACAGTGAGACTAAGGGTTTAGCCAATTTCCGAGCAACGTGCGGAAAAAAGTGGAAAAACATCAGCTATTAGTGCTAGAATTGACTGCTTGAATTAACAATCTTTATTCGGAGGACTAAGAACCCAATGAAACTATCAGACATCCGCTGCGAACGCCTGCGCGAGAAGGATTCTCTCACCGCCACAAAACTATTAAGCCTGGACGCGGACTCTGGTCCTGACCTCCTGCAGGTGCTGGAAGAAGAGCCGGAACTATTTATTGCCGCTTATGTAGATGAGACGCTTATTGCGTTAGTCCAAATGGAAGCGTCCATCCCCCAGTCTCATTTGAATGTATTTGTCGCCCCACAGTATCGCAGACAAGGCATTGGCAGGGCATTGATGCAGATGGCAGAAGCTCAATTACAGGCAGGCGGAACCCGAAAGGTCAGTACTTCTGTCCGGTTCGGGGTATCCTCTTCTCTTGCGTTTGCCCGCAGCCTTGGCTATGCTCCATACTATTCACTTATTTATATGGAACGGACCGGCGGTTCTTTTACTCAGGAAACAGCCTCAGCAAGGTTGTATAGAGATGAGGACTTTGTTGCCGCCCATTCGCTGTATGCTAATGCTTTTCATGAAATGCGGGTGAGTGTCGGCTGCTTCCCCGATTCTGTGGTTGCAGAGCCTAATGAAGGCAGACGAAACGCCTGGGCAGCGGATGCGCAGGACCGTTTGGTCTATGAGCTTGACGGGGAAATTGCTGCGTACAGCCACCTCCACGGGAATGAAATCAGCAGTATTAGTGTACGTTCAGACCTTCAGGGACGCGGAATCGGACGAACCTTCGTGAAGTACTTATGCAATGAGATCCATCGGCGCGGCTACACACGCGTTATCCTATCCTGCGTCGTTGGTAACGAAGCCATACATTTGTATAACAGCCTTGGATTTCAGGAGACGCATAGAATGGAGTATATGATAAAAAATCCGGACAACTCAGAGCATTCCCGGTCAGGCCCCTCCCTGCCCGCTTCTCTACAATGAATATTGAAAGGGAGGTGCGGAGATGGAAACGATACGGCTGCTCCAGCAGGCGATTGATTACGTAGAGCAGAATCTGCATAACGCCATTGGCGTCGAGGATATTGCCGGAGCGGCGATGACCTCGAAGTACCATTTTCAGCGGATGTTCCATGCCTTGACAGGGTTCACTGTTACCGAATATGTACGCAATAGGCGTCTTACGCTGGCGGCGGAAGAACTGGCAGGGACGGACGGCAAGGTGATCGACATTGCGCTGAAGTACGGGTACGAGACGCCGGAGTCCTTCGCTAAAGCGTTTCAGCGGGTGCATGGGGTGACCCCCAATATGGCGAAGAAAAAGAACGTGAAGCTCAAATCGTTCTCCCGCATCTCCTTTCAAATTCAGATCAAAGGGGAAAGCGAAATGAATTACAGGATGGTTGAAGAGAGGGGCTATGGCGTCATGGGTAAGGAGGTTATTATCCACCAGGATGCTTATAGCGAAATCCCTGCGTTCGTAGAGAAAATCTGGAACGATGGGACGCATGACCGGATTAACGAATGTGCCGGAAGACCTGCCGGTTCGCTGCTGTTCGGTTATTACTATGACTTCCGTGAGGATGGGACAAAACGCTATCTGATGGGAACGGAACTGCCGGAAGGACAGAAGGTACCAGAAGAGCTGGTTAATCTGACTATACAAGGCCAGACGTATGCTGTATTCGATTGCCTGGATAAGGTGCCCAACGACCCGGAGCTGGGGTCAGACATTAAGAATGTGTGGCGGCGGATCTATTCGGAATGGTTCCCGTCGTCAGGCTTTGAACAAGTAGAAGGTCCGTGCATCGAGAAATACTTTTGGACGAATGATGAGCACGATGAATGTATTTGCGAGGTATGGATTCCTGTAGTGAAGAAATAGATACAAGATTACTAATAAGCCCTCTAGCAGCCATAACGGCATCTGGAGGGCTTTTATTCGGACCAGGGTAACGATTGTTAGCCTCTCCGTTCTCACGTTATAATCAATATATACAAATTACTGGAAGGGAATGATTGGTCTATGTCTTCATTAAAAAGATGGCTTCCTGCCTGTTGCATTATGCTGTTAATGCTTATGCTTCCCAATGTTATTGCGGCCGCTCCTGCTACCAGCCCTGCCCGTTCCACGCTTAGACCCATACAAGTTAACATCAACGGTGCTTTTATCTCCGCCGACAGCAGTCCTTTTATACAATCTGGCCGAACGATGATTCCCATCCGCACGCTTGCTTCCCTGGGGCTCCACTATTCCTGGGACGCTATCCGCCATATGGTAACGGTCACAAATTCCTCCAATGACCAATTCGAAATGACACAGGGACAATCTATGGCTTACAAGAATGGCGCACCTGTACAAATGGATAGTGAAGCCAATAATTACAACGGACGAATCATGGTTCCCGCAAAGTTCGTCAGTGAGGCATTTGGATACAGTGTGTACTATGAAAAGATAAGGGAGATCATCTTCATTCAATCCCAGAATTTCACTCCTGATGCCCAGGCCATCCATTCAGCAGATCTGAAGCAGGCGCGCCTGGCGGCCATTTCGTTGCCGGTTCGCTACTCCTTCAAGCCTGGTACAAGTATACAAAGTGATGAGTCCCAATACTACAGCTATTCCTTTGCCTCAAAAGACGCCACCCGCTATGACTACAGCAATGGAGAAATAACCACTGTGGTTGAAATTACAGGCACAACGGCAACAGCCATATGGCAGGCTTCGGAGACAGATATCCCCGGTTATCCTGCAACTACGTTCGGCGGTGTGCAGCCAGCGTATATTTCCGATCTGTTTCAGGATTCTTTTAGCTACGACAACGGTGTGTATAACGGTTATCACACGCTTAGCGACGGCGCTGTAACAACATTTAAATTCCCCGGCCTCTCTTACACGGATCTGATCCGGGCCATCCCGGAGTAAGGAACCTATATGCCAAAGTTAGCTCCCGGGAAAAGGGTGTTTTCTATAAAATCAATTTTATGTATTTATTCGTTTGATTGGTTGAACTAAGAACAAAATCACCCTAACGGGTCCACTCACCAACCGCTTGTATGGATTCCATTGTTGCACTTCTTGCAGGATTTCAGCATCTGGCACTTCTATGGGGCAGTATTGTTGCACTTCTTGCAGGATTTCTCCATCTACTCTTCCTTCATTTAGATGATTAAAAAAAGTCCCCGGAGCAGCCCTAACGCTGGCCCGAGGTTCTAAGTAACATAGAATTCAATTGCTCTAATATGTGTTAATTACGTTGTTATCTGATGTTTAACCCGCTGCCTTCTGAGCCTTAGCATCTATAGGTCCCTCTGCGGCCGGAGGGTTCTTTTTCTTCATGTAGTCGGAATAATAGGCGGTGATGACCGGGACGAGAATGGAGGTAACAATCACGGATGCGGCTACCAGCGCTGTAGCGGACTGGGCGGCCGGCAGGAATTCGGGCTTCATGTTCGCTACCAGCATAGGGTTGGCGACCGCAGCACCGGCTGTACTGGAGGCGGCCAGTCCGGCAGTCCCGTTACCGCGTCCAATGAATTTGTCGGCCAGGATCAGCGGGATGCCTGTAATAATAATAACGACAACGCCAAGCAGAATACCGAGCAGGCCGGTGTCAACGATTACGCCAAGGTCGATCGAGCTGCCCAGGGCGAAGCCGAAGAAGGGAATGAGCGTCTGGGTGGCTCTGCCGAAGTAGGCACGCAGATCATGATCCAGGTTACCCAGGATGAATCCGACAAGGAACGGCAGGACAGCGCCGACGAAGAGATGCGGTTCAAATACAGCCACACCGGTACTGCCCAGAATGAGCATGGTTACGAGCGGCCCGGATTCGAGTGACATCAGCACGAAGGCACCGGATTCTTCCTTGGTCCCATATTGCTGCATAATGGAAGCGTACAACCCGCCGTTGGTCATATCCATAGCGGAGATGATGGCGAGGACCGATAGTCCGGCGAAGAAGCCGGTTTGCACCCCGCCCTCAGGCAGGAACTGAATAGCGATCAGGGCAACAACCCAGGCCACGGCAATCTTGGTCAATACCAGCGTGCCCGATTTGCGCAGTACGGTTCCGGTGGCTCTGACATCGATCGCGGCCCCCATACAGAAGAACCATACGGCCAGAATCGGCACGGTGCCCGTCATCAGGCCTTTGGTGAACCCTCCGAAATATTCGCCTGCATCAGGAAAAGCAGTGTGAATGATCGCTCCCAGAAATAGTGGAATTAGCATCATTCCGCCGGGAATCCGATCCAGTGTCTTTTTGATTTTCATATGATTACCCTACCCTTCTTACTCGTGATGAGTGTGTATGTTCTACTTGCGGCTTAGTCCAAGCTCGGGAATCATGGCGGCGAACAGATCATCGCTCTCCTTGAGCTGCTTCGCAAAAGCTTTGCCGTCCTTCACCAGCAGCCCCAGCCCGTTCGAGTTCATATATTCGCGGAATTCCCTGTCTTCGGTCCCTTTGATAAATGCTCCGGCTAATACCTCCGCAATCGCATCCGGCGTATCCTTCGGCACAGCCAGTCCTCTCCATGTTCCCGTGAAGTTCACATGAATGCCGGTCTGCTCTTCCAGGGTCGGCACATCCGGCAGCGCCTCTGAGCGCTTGTCGGCATTGACTGCCAATATCCGCAGCTTCCCTTCATCCACATACTTCTTCACCTCGGCGGGACTGACTGGTACCGCATCCACGAATCCGTCCATTAAGGCGGAGACGGCCGGCCCTGCACCTTCAAAGGGAATATGCGCGAACTTCACACCGGTCTCCCGCTCTAACGTTACGGCGGCCAAGTGCCAAATGCTCCCCGTTCCTGCGTTTCCCATTTTCAATTCCTCTGGATGCGCTTTCGCAAAGTCGAGAAATTCATTGACGTCCTGCCATGGCGCGTCCTGTCTTACGGTGATGGCGGAAGGATCAAAATTCGTCTGAGCGATCGGTTTGAATCTCTCATAGGTAATCGGCAATAATCCCAGATGCGGAAGAATGGTCAGCTCGGCCGGCAAAAAAGTCACGGTATAGCCGTCTCCCTTGGCATTCGCGCCTTCCATCAGTCCTACGGAGCCTCCGCCGCCGGTGCGGTTAACCACAATTACCGGCTGGCCCAGCACCTTCTCTGTCGCGGTGGCGAGCGCTCGCGCGGTGGCGTCCGTTCCTCCTCCTGCGGCATAGGGCACAAGCAGTGTGATTGGCCGTCCGGGATAATCTGTGCCGGCAGTCTCCTGGCCCGGGCCGCCTCCCCCAGGAATCCCGATTCTAAGAATCAACAGGATTAGAGCTGCTACAGCCGCTGTCCAGAGTCCTATTTGAGTCGATCGTTTCAAATCCATCCCTCTTCTCTAATATAGAAGTAATCGGGCAGCCTGCAGATGCTTGATGCCTATGACTGGCCTTGCGCCCGTGCCCTCACCCCCGTTTTCTTTGAGTATCAGCAGCCTGCCATAGGAGGATGTGAAAGTTTTCTCAAATAGAACTTTATCGCAACCGGGGGTATGCCTTCAATCGCATAATCTTATTCCGAATCCTCAGAAACGCCGGAATGGCGCGGTTTTGGCCGATCTGCATATTCCTTGGAAGATTTGCTGCTCTCCCTGAACTTGCCGGGTGTGGTCGATTTAATCTTGCGGAAGACCCGGATGAAGCTGTTCTCATTCTGATAACCCACCTGCTGGGCAATCTCGGCAATTCTCAGACTGCTGTCCTGTAGCAGCTCGCAGGCTCTATTGATTCTCAAGTTGGTCAGATAGTCATATACCGTAGTTCCGGTCTCTTCCTTGAAGATGGTGCTCACTGAGGATACCCCCATGTTCACATGGGAGGCAATATTAGGTAGCCCGATATTGAATTGCAGATTCTCCTTCATATACTCTATAAGATTCTGAACCAGCAGGAACTCCTTCGATTGCCGGTGCGCCCCGAAGGCGTCCGATAGCTGAACCGCTATGCTGCACAGCATCTGTTCAATCTCATTAAGCTCCATCGTCGTCACCTGATGCCAGGTGTAGTCAGCCAGCTCCGCAGGCACCGGGTATCCCCCGGCAGCCGCCATATGCAGAATCTCCTCCAGCAGGTCACTTAGCGAGCGGAATACTTTTTGCGGCTGAATTCCCCGCTTGCGGGTCTCGGCAATCCCTCTGCGGACCCAATCCTGTGCAGCGGCGGCATCGGATGCTCTCAGGGCGTTCAGCATTTCCTGCTTCCATAGCTCATCTGCTGCCCCGCTGCTCTCTTCATATTTGTTCTCTGCGCGGGAATAGACCCGTACATGGGAATACCCTTCATATAACCGGTAGGAGAGCGCAGTCTGCGCCTCTAAGTAGGACTGGGCGATATGGGTAATTGAGCCCGCTTGTTCACCGATGCCAACGGACACCGGAATCTTCAGCACATCGAGCATGGCAGCCGCCAGCCGCTGGGCATCTGCATACAACTCCTGCTCCTCTCCGCCTGCCGCCTGTAACAGGATGACGAGACTATTCTGCTGCGGTGCAGCGACCACGGTCCGCCAGGAAGCTTCGCAGATTTCATAGGCCATGTTAATCATCGCGTATTTGAGCAGCATTTGATCCTCTTCCTTAAAGCCCGCAGACCACTCGGTATGCCGGTCAATGGATAAGACCAGCAGCTCGAACGGCCCTTCCTCCCAGCCGGTAAAGTAGTGCTCAAACCGGGTCTGTGTCTCCTGTGTGCCGATACTCCGCGTGATCAGGTCCTGCAGGAATTTGGAGCGCAGCTCCGGGAGACTCCAGTCCGCCACCAGCGACTTACTGCGGAAATCACCGACCAGCTTGCCGATGACTGGCTCCAGATCGTACAGTCCGCCCTGCCCGGCTGCCTTCTGCTCAGGAAGCAGCAGCTTGTTAATCCGTTTGAGCGGCCGGAAGGCGGCAAAATTGTAATAATACATGGCAGCGAGACCTACGGCGATGGAGATCAGTGACAGCATCAGCATCATATTGCGCGCAATCTTCACATTTTTGAGCAGCTGCTCCATGGGTACGAGCGAGAGCAGGCGCCAGCCGGTCACATTGGAGAAGGTCTGATTCGCCATATAGGCCTGGCCTCCGATGGTGACATGGGCAAAGGGACTGACATCGATGTCCTCCAGCACCTTCCCCAGCTCCGCCAGCGGGAACGGAAGATTCAGCTTGGGGTAGATCAGCTCTCCTTCCAGGTTATAGACGAGTTGGTAGCTGGAGAGATGGGTGTACATTTTGGAGAACAGCGTATCGTAATCCAGATCAATCAGCACGGCACCGGCCACTTCGCCGTTCACCACCACCGGCCGGGCAAGCGATAACAGCTCAGTATCACCGGAGAGGGAACCGGTGCCGGTATACAGCCTTCTTTTGATCAAAAGCGGCTTCTCCTTCATTCCCCCAATCCAGGACTCCCACTCATGCTCAGGCGCCTCCCCCCAGGACGGAACATAGCCGTAGCGGCTGGACAGCACAGACCGGCCCTTGAACTTAACCACGCTGATCGCGTGTACATCCGGCTCTGTCGCCAGCGCCTTGAGGTATTCCTGCGCCGCTACGGCTCTGCCGCGGTTATCCGCCTCAGACGCATCGATATAGCTCAGCACAGCGGGATGGAAGGACAGATCCACTGCCTTGTTGTCGGATTCCCGGAAGGCCCGGTTCGTAACATCTACATTAATCTGCAGCAGTTCAATATTCGGTGTATTCAGCTCGGTGTCCAGTGCATTACGGTACTCTCTATAGGAGAATAGACCAATCATAGTAATCAGAAGGGATACCCCGGCTGTCAGCATCAGGATTAGACGGTTCTGTTTGTTGTGCAGCAGGTATTTCATTTTAAATCGCAGCATTGCTTAAGCTTCATCCTTCCAGCGGTTGCTCATAGGTTTAGATTTCAGATTAGCATGTTCCCCTAATATTTCAATATGGGGCATATCATACCTGTTAGGATTTCAGACTTTTCCGGGATACGCTATACAATAATGATATAATGGAACGACGGATTCACCCATTCTGCTACAGGAGAACGATAGCGATGCAGTCAAACTATATCATGGATGCTGCCGGGTGGGATAAGCTCATCTCGGAGGTCGCCCATTCTTTCGATGATCTGACCCTGAAACGGGGATATCAATATTATAAGCAGCAGCGCGTGCAGGCCTTCAGAGTGGTCACGCCGCACAGAATCATGGCGCTGGTCGAAGGCCGGGAGGATTATGCGGTCTCCATTGACCTGGACGATCTGCAGGAGAGCCATTGCGACTGCCCTGTATCCGGGATGTGCAAGCATATGGCGGCTGTGCTGATGGAATACGCCGAGGAGCAGGACAAGCCTGTGCATTCCATCGCGAACGCCAAGGCGCTGGTCGACCAGCCCAAGCTTCATTCCGCTGCGGTGTCCGCTGTTCCGGGACGGCGCGGGGAATCATTGAAGAAGCTAGCTGCGCAGATTCCTGAGGCTACGGTGCAGCAGTGGCGTGAATACATGGCGCTGCTGGTGGAGCCGCTTGCCCATACGGTGCGTAACCCGCAGTATGCTGACCGGGCGCTCGCCGCCATCACCGGGGCACAGCCCAAGCTGCCTCCCGCTGCTGCCCAACTGTTCAAGTTACACGCTCATCTCTGTGTGCTGGAGAGTATCCTCCGGCCTGGCGGGACTTCCCTCATGGCGAGCCCCTTGTCCCTTGGTTATTCCGTGGGTTACTACACCTCTATTGCGATTTCCGAGCTGCAAGAGCATATCACAGACATGATGAAGCGGGGTCTGCCGCTGGCAGAAGCCCCTGAGGAGTGGCCCAGAGTCTACGATACGATTGCCTATCTGCGAAGCGAGATGTTGACCGAAACGCGCGACCGTGCCAGAGAACAGCCTTATTTCTCTGCTTGTTACAGCCTGCTATGGATCAACTGGATTACCCCGAATCTAAGCGGACCGGAGCTGTACACCAAGGAGCTGGAGGAGCTGCAACAGGCCGGAGAAAAGCTAAGCGCCGCTTCCTCCCGCCATGCCCTGCTGCTGGCTGAGAGCCGGATGCATGCGCTGCTGCATGAGGATGCGGCCGCAATTGAGAAGCTGAACACAGCGTCCGAACGGCCCGGGCTGCACCCGGAGGAGCTGATGAGCTTCCTGCCTCCGCTGGCCGAAGCCGGTCAGTGGAGACGTCTGACCCTGTGGCTGGCCGCGCTCGGCTCGCTGCTGAACAGCCGAATGTACAATCTGCTGGATTATGCGGGCTACTGGGATGAGGCTGTGCGTCACCTGCCCGAAGAAGAGCCGCTGATGTGGGATACGCTGTCGGGAATGCTGCCGCTGTCACGCGAGATCTATGAAGTCCAGCTGCTCGCCTACGGAAAATGGCAGGAATGGATGGATATGCAGATCTCCTCCGGCCATCAGCCTTCCGACTTCCGGGTGAGCGACCTGCAGCCGATCGAGAAGAATGCACCGGAGCTGCTCCTGCCGTTCTACCATCAGGCAGTGGAGCGTTTCGTGCTGGACAAGAACCGGCACAGCTACAAAGCGGCCGTGAAGCTGCTGAAGCGGCTCGCCAAGCTGTACAAAAAACTGAAACGCGAAGCACGCTGGGAAGTGTTCCTGGACGGCTTCACAGACAGGCATAGCCGCCTGCGCGCCCTTCAGGAGGAGCTGCGGAAAGGAAAACTGATTCCATGAATATAAAGATGCGCAATATTACCGTTCAGCTCGCCCTCACCCAGTATGGCGATGCGCTGATCTACGGCGTGGATGACCGGGATGATTATATGCCCGGTGTCCAGCTCAAGCAGAAGCTGTTCGCCTGGCATGAGGAATCCTTCTACGGCACGGAGCTTAGCACCTCGAAGGCCGATGAGGTCGAGCTGGTGGTGCTGCCTGCCGAGCAGGTCCTGCCCTTCTTTGCCGACCTGCGGCTGCTTCAGCATGTCGGCTGGAGCTGGCAGGGCGATGCCCAGCTGTTAACCCGGCTGGCCCCGCTGCTGGCCGGAGTGCTGGAGGCCCGGCAGTATGCCCCGAGCTTCGCAGCCTACCGTGAAGGCCAGCTCCGCTGGGTCTGGGCAGAGCAAGCACTGGCGGAAGCCGCCGAGGCCGACTGGGACGATGCCGCCGCGCTGCATCGTCTTCAGGAGCGCAGCGGGTTCGCCGAAGGGCTGCAGGCCGCCTTCTCGGCGGCGGTCTTCCAGCGGCATTACAGCACCGAGGCGCAGGCCGGTGATCTGCGCAGTGAATTCCCGCTGCTGTTCAGCGCAGGCGGGAGAAGCGCAGCCGGCATGGACGAAGACAGCTGGCTGATGTCCATCGGCTGGAAGGCAGACACCGCGCCGTTCCGGCCGGTGCTGCAGCTGCTTGAGCCTGACGATGAGCTGCCGCACTGGCGGCTCCAGCTGCTCCTCCAGGACAAGCGCGACGAATCCGCGCTTGTGCCGCTGCGGCTCACCGGGGACGGCGAGCCGCATGGCACTTGGCCCGCAGCGTGGACAGAGCATGTCCACGAGCGCGCGGGCGGGTGGCTGTCACGGCTGCGTGACAGCCTTCCGGAGCACATCGGGCGCGGCGCCGATGTGCTGGCAGAGCCGCTGAGCGACGAGGTCGCGTGGCGGTTCCTCACGGCCGACAGCCGGCTCCTGCTGGAGGCCGGCTGGCAGGTGCTGCTGCCGGCGTGGTGGGAAGCCGCCAGCCGCAGGAAGCCGCGCCTGCGCGCGAAGATCAGCTCCGGCACGGCTGAGGGCAGCCGCGGGCAGTCGCTGTTCGGCCTCGATGCGCTCGTCGATTTCGACTGGCGCATCTCCATCGGCGACGCCGACCTGTCCGAGGCAGAGTTCGCGGACCTTGTCGCCCGCGGAGAACGCCTAGTCCAGTTCCGCGGCAAGTGGATTCCGCTGGACCCTGCGCTGCTGGCGCAGATTCAGCGGGCCATGGCCGGAATGGACAAGTCGCGCGGCTTGTCCTTCCAGGATGTGCTGCAGCTGCACCTGCTAAGCAGCGGTGCAGACGGCGATTCAGAGGAAGCAGAAGCGCAGCGGGCCGAGGAAGAAGCGGTCCGCGTCCAGCTGGAGGTCGAGCTGAACGCCCATCTCGTGAAGCTGATCGGCCAGCTGGGGCAGCGCAGCCAGTGGCCGCAGCCGGAGGTGCCGGCCGCTCTGCACGCTGAGCTTCGAAGCTACCAGCATGAGGGCTTCGCCTGGCTGGTGTTCCTCCGCCGCTTCGGGCTGGGCGCTTGCCTGGCCGATGACATGGGGCTTGGCAAGACGGTGCAGCTGATCGCCTACCTGCTCCATTTGAAGGAGCAGGAAGAGGAAGCGGCTGCTTCCGGCGCACCCGTGGCCCGGCGGCAGACCGAACCGGCAGGCTGGCCTTCGCTGATCATCTGCCCGACCTCGGTGCTGGGCAACTGGCAGAAGGAACTACAGCGCTTCGCGCCTTCCCTGAACGTGATGCTGCATTATGGAAGCCGGCGGCTGGATGCCGGATATTTCTACGGCGCGGCCTCGCAGGCGGATGTCGTGCTTACCTCTTACGCTACTGCTTCACTGGACCAGGAGCTGCTGAAGCAGTTCACCTGGGCAACCGTATGCCTGGATGAGGCACAGAATATCAAGAACGCCGGAACGAAGCAGTCCGCTGCTGTGCGCAGCTTCCCGGCCCTGCACCGGATCGCCCTGACCGGAACGCCGATTGAGAACAGGCTGTCCGAGCTGTGGTCGATCTACGATTTCATTACGCCAGGTTATCTGGGCAGCCCGAAGGGGTTCCAGGACCGGTTCGCAAATGCCATTGAGAAGGAACGCAATGCCGAGCGGACCGCAGATTTGCAGCGGCTGGTCAAGCCGTTCATGCTGCGCCGCAAGAAGAAGGACCCGGCCATTCAGCTTGATCTCCCGGATAAAAATGAGATGAAGACCTACATCAACCTGACGGCCGAGCAGGCAGCACTCTACGACCAGAACGTGAACAGCCTGCTTGAACGGATGCAGAAGCTGGAGGGCATCGAACGGAAGGGAGCCATTCTGGCCGCCTTGACCAGCCTGAAGCAGCTCTGCGACCATCCGATGCTGCTGACCAAGGAGGCACTGCCTGAGCCGGAAGCGGGTAGCGCTCTGGACACCATCTCCTTGATCGAGCGCTCTGCTAAGCTGGAACGGCTGCTGGCGATGGTCCGCGAGCTGCGCGAGGAGAACGAGCGCTGCCTAATCTTCACCCAGTATGTAGGCATGGGTAAAATGCTCCAGGCCGTACTTCAGCAGGAGCTTCAGGAACCTGTGCTGTACCTGAACGGCAGCACGCCGAAGAACACGCGTGACCGTATGATTGAGCGGTTCCAGGCTCCCGCACTGCCCGCGGGCGAAGCCGCTGCAGATGCAGCCGCCGGAGCACAGCCGTCCGATCAGCCAAATGTATTCATCCTCTCGCTCAAAGCGGGCGGGGTCGGCCTCAACCTGACGGCCGCCAACCATGTGTTCCATTTCGACCGCTGGTGGAATCCGGCGGTGGAGAATCAGGCCACTGACCGTGCCTACCGCATGGGCCAGACCCGGGATGTACAGGTGCATAAGTTCATCTCGCTCGGCACGCTGGAGGAGAAGATTGACGAGATGCTGGAGAGCAAGCAGCAGCTCAGCGACGACGTCATCTCCGGCTCCGAGGGCTGGATCACCGAGCTGTCCACGGACGCGCTGAAGGATCTGTTCACGCTGCGCCGGGAATGGGTGGGATAACCCGCCGCTGCGGATATCCCCCCTGCTTCGGCTATCTTTTATATGCTACAGGTCTGTCATTGGTCTGTTACCGGCCACCCAACGCAGCAGTACTGATCCTTCACCCTTCGGTCTTCACCATTGCTCTGACATTCGGAAGGTAGCCGCCACATTGTCCTCTCCGGCAAGCGAGCTGACCACCAGCGTGACCGGTACTTGCTGAAGATCGTAGGCGAGCCGCTGATTCAGCAGATTCACCGCTACATTCTGGTACGCTCCGGATATGCCGGAGCCGATGCCTTGAGTGAGCATCCGTCCGCCTGTGACCGTTGTACAGGTATAATTCACCAACAGCGCTGTTTCAGTGACGGGGATAGACGTAGTAGGCGTAGGGTAATTCACAAAAGTTCCATTAACCGTCCCCCCGGCTACCACCTTATAGCGGATAGGGGTAGAGGCCAGAATCTCCAGCCCGTCTGGAACGATCTCGGCGGCCACTGCTTCAGGAACGGCGATCGTGGTGCTTCTGCGGAAGCTGATGGCTGCGGTGTCGCTGCTCGTTACGGGGATATTGTTACGAAACTCTGAGGTAATCCGGCTAAGCGCCATGGGCTGCAGGGGAACGGGAATCCAGACTCCGCCGCTGTCCACCAGATAGATGCGGACCCGGATCTGATCCTGGGAGTAGGAAATATTGAATTGGAAAAAATTATGCGTAATATTATACGTTTTGGTCACAACTTCCCGATAGTTCGACTCAAACAACTCCTGTGCGAACAGCGTTGAGGGACTTACATCATTGTTGTAACCGGTCAAATAGACCGTTCCCTGAGCTATCCCGTTGTTCACTACCTTCACTACTGCCTGACTGATGAGTCCTGCTCCCGGGGTAAGGTTCTTTGTTAACATATTGGTTGTCAGTATAGGCATAGTTATCACCCTCCGTTAGAGCTGTGTTCAATAGGATATGCAGAGGGAATTGGAAGTTTCTGGTCGGCTTTCAGACCATGGCAGTTGTCAATCCACTGACGCTCCCGCCCCTGGAGATTGTTGCCAGATGACAAGGACTGTGCTAAAATCAATGTAACTTTTTTAGAACGGAGGGTTGCGTGTGATAGACTATATCCGGATTCGCACTTTGCGCGGCTAATTATTTTCCCATAGCGCGAAAGCTCTGCCTTGTGCAGAGGACTCAGGATAAGTCTGTCCATAACACGTAACCCATAGCATACACCTGTTAATCCGCAACCTGTACGCTGATACCCGGAACCAGTACACTATGCCCACTAGGGCCTGTATCCGCTCCGCCAGGATCTCTGCGTTTGCCGGGAGGATTAGCTCTATATCTTTTTAAGTTGCCGGAGCCCTTCGCCCCTGCCGCTTGAACCTTCATGGTGTCTATGGCAAGCATGGCCGTATAGCTGCTCCCGCACAGCGGGCTATACCAGACTTTATTCTGTTGTTCCTCCACCTACTGTTAGCACAGGCAGACTGCCTGTGCTTTTTTGATGCCCAAATTACACTATGGAGGTTGATCTATATATGGAACCCGTACAACAGAAAGCCGTTATCGTCGGCATGCAGCTGCAGAACGACACGAACTTCGCTTATTCGATGGAGGAGCTGCGCAATCTGGCAGCCGCCTGCGAGATTGAGGTCGTGGCTGAGCTTAGCCAGAAATCCAGCCGGGTGAACCCGTCGCATTACATCGGGACCGGCAAAATCCAGGAGCTGGCACTGCTGATGGACCAGCACGAAGCACCGATCGTTATTTTCAATGATGAGCTGTCACCCTCCCAGATCCGCAATCTGGAGTCATCACTGGACCGCCAGGTCATTGACCGGACCATCCTGATTCTGAATATCTTCGCCTCGCGGGCGAAGACCAAGGAAGCCCAGCTTCAGGTAGAGGTCGCACAGCTGCAATATATGCTTCCCCGCCTGAGCGGCCTGCGTGAGTCTCTCGGCAGACAGGGCGGCGGGGCCGGTCTGAAGAATAGAGGGGCCGGGGAAACCAAGCTGGAGCTGGACCGCAGACGGATTGAAGAGCGGATCTCCGTATTGCAGTTAGAGCTGCAGACGCAGGTCGCCCGGCGCCAGATCCAGCGTAAGCAGCGGCATAAGAACGAGGTGCCTGTGGTCTGTCTGGTCGGCTACACCAACACCGGCAAGTCCAGCTTAATGAACACCCTGGTCGAGACCTATCATCCCGGTTCGGGCAAAGGCGTGCTCGCCAAGGATATGCTGTTCGCGACGCTTGAGACCTCGGTGCGCAGCATTGCGCTGCCCGATCACAAGACCTTCCTGCTAACCGACACCGTAGGATTTGTCAGCCAGCTGCCCCATCATCTGGTAAAGGCGTTCCGCTCGACCCTGGAGGAGGTAACAGAAGCGGATTTGCTGATTCATGTCGTCGATATTGCCGATCCGCAGCATGAGCAGCATATGGCTGTAACGTTCGAGACCCTGAAGGCGCTGGGCGCTGACGGAATTCCTACCCTGTACGCCTACAACAAGGCCGATCTGAGGGAGGAGCCTTACCCGCAGGTGGAGGGGAACTCTGTAACCCTGTCTGCTAAGAAAAACCGCGGGATCGCCGAGCTGGTCACTCTGATCCGCAGCTGCATCTTCACCGACTATGTACAGTGTGAGATTCTAGTCCCGTTCGACCGGGGCAGCATTGTCTCCTACTTCAATGAACATGCCGATGTGCAGTCCGTGAGCTACGAAGAGCAGGGCACACGCCTGAAGCTGGAATGCCGGGCCGCCGATTACGAGCGGTTCAGAGATGATTTTATAGAGCTGCCGCAATAAAATCACTGAATGTCACAGGAGCTGGTCCCCGCATTACGGGGCCAGCTCCTTGTGTTGTAGCCGGTTTTCGCATACGCTCTGAAGTGTTCTTTCCTTACATGGCTGTGCTCCGCCTATCTCTTGCCAATTCTTAGCGTTTCCTCTCACGGACCCGCTTGTATGGATCGCATTGTTGCATCATTTGCAGGAATTCCGGTGATAAGAGCAAGTTAGCACTGGCTTTGTTGCCTTTCATGCAGGATTTCAGCATAAGAGTAAGCTGCTTCTATTGGGCAATATTGCTGCACTTTTTGCAGGATTTCTCTAAAATGTTACGGGCTGCGGAGCATGGGGTCCATCCCTCATCGCAGCAGCATCGATTGTATTCGGTTTTTCACATACATTTGGTCCAAGTGCGGTGCGCTAGCCTATTGTATTCGGTTTTTCGCATACGTTTGGTTCATGTGCCGTCGCACTCACCCATTGTATTCGGTTTTTCACATACATTTTGTCATCGGCCGTTGTACCAGCAAATTTTGTTCGGTTTTCCGCATACATTCACCCTTTGAGCGGTGATATCAGGAGCTCTCCCGGAGCGGGCCGCAGGTTAAGTACGAAACCGCCTTTCATGCTTTTTACGCTTTTCACGACTTTTACAGCCCGCTCTCCCTTCTCAGCATTCGTTTCATTCGCATTATTCGCTTCATTCGATTCGTTGGCTCTCTCCGCTCTCTCTGCCGCCTCCTCTCCTTCATCTCCCTGCGCTCTGTCCTCTTCGTGCTCTACGCCGCTGCTAACCCGCAGCCCGCCCTCATCCGTCAGCTCCAGAAGCGAGGCAAAGCTCAATTCCCCAACCTCTCCAGCCGCCAGAGAGAACACCAGCGCGGCCTGCTGCATGGAGGTGAAATCGAGTATCCTTTGCGGACCGGCGTAGAGAATCATATCAATATTCATCCGGCCGTCTGCCTTATGAACCTCCCACGCCAGGCCCTTCCCTGCATCCACTTGCCCGCTGAATGCCGCGAACCAGGTGGTCAGGCCGAACTCTACTCCTCCGATGCTGATCACCGCACCTTCCTCTGTTAATCCGGCTGTAACTCCCTCCAGAGCGCCGCCAACCTCCAGCCGCAGCCGCAGGTCTGAGGCCGCAATCACACCGCCGGTCCGGTCCAGATTCGGATGAGTATCCCCGCCATCCGTTATAAAGTCGATCCCGAACAGCACATGGCCTTCCTCCTGCAGCGATTGGAAGCGTGCGGAGCAATAGTCATAGCCGTCATGCAGGCAGCGGAGCCGGATATAGGCAGGCTGGCCGTAATTATCTGCATAGATCAGCAGCGGCCGTCTTTGGTTCCACAGGTCACTGTGGGTGAAGGAGCCCATGCTCCACTGCGGAGTCATATAAGTGACCGCCCACTTGCCGTCATGCCCCTGATTCTGATTCTGCCCCAGACCCTGCTCCCGTTCATGACCCCGCTCCCACACCCGGCCTTTCCCTTCTCCCTGCCCCCGTTCTTGTCCCCTCCCAGTCTCTTGCTCTTGCCCTTCCAAGCGCTGCCTTACCTCCTTCGTATCAGGAATCTTGAATCGACCCAGATAGGCTGGGGGACAATGGATGCCGCTCTTATACCATTCCTCTTCGTAGGGCAGCTCCTCCCAAGGGAAGAACATCACGGCTCCTCCTGTCGCCAGTTGCAGAAACGCTTTGCTCTGGTCTTCCAGCAGCACTCCGTAGCAGCGGGAATGCGGCCCGGACCACTGGGCCGTGGCAGGGTGATAATACCCGGCCACGGTCCTCCAGGTCAGCTCAAGCAGCTCCCCGGTCCATGCCTTGACCCTGCTGTCCGAGGTCTCGGTCTGAAGCTTCGACAGCTCCAGAATGGCAATGTAGGTGTAGACCGGGCTGTTGTATTCCTGAAAAGCCCCATGCTTCAGGGTGTGGGCATGCAGCCTCCTGAGCCGCTCCAGCCCATAGTCCGCATAATCCTTTCGCCCCAGCTTCTCCCCGGCAATTCTGGTCACGAACGCGCCAATAATCGCAATATTGGTATAATCCGGTCCAACATTCCGCCGGATAATGGCTTCGCAGGCACACTCTATGGACAAGACGGCTGCTTCCCGCAGATCGTACGGGAAACGGTGGCCGTGGCGCGAAAGGGCCTGCACCAGACGGCTGCCGCAGAAATCAGCCCAGTTCCAGTCCGGCGGAGCCATCTGGTCCAGCGGCTCCTCATAGAACCAGGACCAGATGCCGAAGGTGTCATGCGCCGGTTCCGTATCCTGCAAGGAGATGACCTGACGGATAATATCGAATGCCCGCTCTTCATAACGGGCCAGCTCCGTGTCGAGCAGTCCAAGCGCATAGCTGAGCGAGTCTCTGGTGGAGTGGATGAACTCCGCCTGCTTCAGCGTCGTATGATACCCCGGGCTGCTGAACGGAGAGCGCAGCATGCAGATGGCCGAATCGTAGCGGGATTCCAGCCCGGCCAGCTTATGAATCAGCCGTTGCCGCTGATCCAGCCCTCCACCCGCAGCTTCTGCGTTATTCTTCACGGTCATCCTCCTGCCTCTCCTTCAACATTTAATGAACCCATCCCATCGGATTGCGCCTGACGTTGCTGATCCTCCTGACGTTGCTGTCCCCCTGGACGCTCTGGATGTTCTTCACACCCTTGGTCCTCTTGTCGTCTCTGGCGCTCCTCATGTTCTTCACGCCCTTGGTCCTCTTGTCGTCCCTGGCGCTCCTGACGCTCCTCATGTTCTTGACACCCCTGGTCCTCTTGTCGTCCCTGCCCCTCAAGCCGATGCTCTGTCTGCTCCAGATCCAAAGCCTCGGTCAGCAGCTGCATCACCAGCCCTTGCCCGTACAGTGCCGGATATCTCTCAATGGTGTTATAGGCTGCTATCGACGGCATGACCGGGGTGCCTCCCGAGACCCCCTGCACCTCACCGTCTTCATGGATAAGCGGAAGAATTCCCACAAGGGCCGCCTCCGCGCTCTCCAGATAGGCATCCTCCAGCAGTCCGCTCTTCACCGCCTTCAGGAAGCCGCAGGCAATACCGGCGCTGGCCGAGGTCTCCTCGTAATCATCCGGCTGGTCGAGCACCGTATGCCACAAGCCGCTGGCCCCCTGCGCCTGCCGCAGCGCAGAAGCAAGCCTGCGGTAGCGGCTGTATAGCTCCTGCGGAATAGCAGTCAGGCTTACGGTCCCGGCCACAATCTCCGGGACCGCGAGTGCCACCCAGGCATTGGCCCGGGCCCAGCGGGCAGCCGACATATGGCTGCCTGCCCGGCTGTTCCAGCCATGGAACAGAAGCCCCGTCTCCGGGTCCTGTAGCAGACGAAGGTGCAGCAGCGTCTGCTGCACGGCGGCGGCGGCAAGCTCCCTGTCTCCGGTCAGACTCGCAAGCCGGGCCAGGAACAGCACGGCCATATATACCGTATCGGCCCATACCTGTTCCGGGAACTCCACCGCCTCTGTCACCGTATGCTCCAGTGCCCCTTCCCGGGTCCTGGGGGCAGTCCCCAGCATCCAAGCGGCAACCTCCTGCGCTTGGCTGAGCAACCAAGGGTCCCCGGTCAGCCGGTACAGCTCGGGAAAGAGCGCGTAAGGGGCCAGGGAATTAATAACCCGAGCCCCCTCGGCCTTCTGCTTATTCCGGTTCACCCAGTGCAGCAGGTAATCCGTCACCTCTTCTTTACCAGTCGCTGTACCGTATTCCAGCAATGAGATTACGCCCACGCCGGGCACCCAGTCCCAATGATCTATATCCATTGCCCAATTACCCTGATGACGTTCGGAGCGCATGTATGCCCAGATACACTCCAGCTTCTGCTCTAATGCCTGCCTGTTCGCTAATTCCCGCTTCGTAGTCAAGACGTCTGAAGCCTCCCTGAACCGTAATCGTCCGCTTGAATCTCCGTCTTCACCGGAGAGCTTCCCTGAAACGGAATCTCTCCGAACAGCGCTTTAACCGTCAGCTCTACCGTATCTTCATGAAGGGAATACGCATTCACCAGGGTATCTAAAAAGGGAATGTCCTGCAGCAGATACGGCGTAGCGAACGAAATGCCGATCGGCCGGACTGTCTCCGCATGCTGCATGGCCCAGATGGCTTTGGCTGCTTCGCCCACCGGACGGGCGGTATTCATCATTCCGTGCAGCGGAAGGAAATAGGGGGCGAAGGCGGCATCCCAGCGGACCCCGGACAGCTCCCGTTGCCGCAGCGTTGTCAGCGGCTCGAATTCATCCAGAATATCGACCTCTAGCCCCCTTGCCTTAAGCTGCTCTACAAAAAGATTCATCCGCTCATATCTGCGCCCCTCCGTCACCTTGTTCAGCATGATGACCAGCACCCGGCGGACCGCTCCGGGATTCAGCGGCAGCTGGCCGGTGCGGTTGCGGACCAGGGTAATGCAGCGCCCGGCCAGCTCGCGGCTGAATTGTCTGACCTGCCGGTCCAGGCCGGGCGGCAGTTTGTCGTCCAGCAGCGGCAGCGCCCGGCCATCCTCTCCCCCGGCGCGGGCAGCATGCACGCCAAGCCGTGCCTTCAGCTCCAGAATCCGCCGGACGCTGGCCTTCAGCCGTTCCCGGCTGACGCGCCCGTCTTCCACCGCCTGCTCCATCACTGCGAAGTACCGCACTCCCGGCCAGAGCAGCACATCCGTACCGCAATTGAAGCAGTCTATGATGCGCTGCGTGTAGTCTCCCCAGGATAAGAATCCGCCCATATCCAGCGCATCTGATAACACCACTCCATCGAAGCCCAGCCGCTCCCGCAGCAGCCCTGATGTAATCCGTTCCGAGACGGTTGCCGGGACCGGCTTCGATCCAGCGCCGCCTGCCCCGTCTTCGATCCAGGGAAGGGCAATATGTCCGGTCATATAGGACATCACACCCTGGCTAATCATCTCCCCGGCCACCCGCCCGTACGTGGAGAACCAGTCCTCTTCCGATAAGCTGTTCACCGTAGTAATGATATGCTGATCCCTGTAATCGACCCCATCACCGGGAAAATGCTTGGCGCAGGCTGCAAGGCCATGCTCCTGCATGCCCCGCATAACAGCGGCGGACAGGCGTGCCGCCCGTCCAGCCTCATCGCCGAAACAACGGGTCGTAATAACGGGATTCATCCAGTTCAGCAGCAGGTCGGTGCCCGGAGCCAGCGCCCAGGTGAACCCGGCTGCCCGCCCTTCCAGCGCGGTATATTTGCCGTATTCGTAAGCCAGGTCTTCATCGTCGGCGGCGGCAAGCGCAAGGAGCGGCGGGAAGGCCGTGAGACTTCTCACGGCCGAGCCTGCCCCGAATTCCAGATCACCGGAGAACAGCAGCGGGAACCTGCTGATGCCCTGCAGCATTGCCGCCCAGTCCCGGTAATCCTCCGCTTTGCCCGCGGCCTTCTGAATAACCTCCCCGCCGATGAAGAAGCTGCCCACCGGATACTGCTCCAGATATCTGCGCAGACCCGCTTCATCATCTCCCTTGAACGGCAGTCTGCCTGCGTGGTCCTGCATTGTCTGCCCGATCAGCTCACGGAGGCTCATCGCTTCAAGCGTACCCTCTACCCACTCCTGTTCTTCCTTGCTTAACGGCTTCTGCATCATTCATACTCCTCCCGGCAGGTTCTGTTCTGAGTCCAGTGTACCGGATCGCGAAGCTGCTCTACATACAGCCAGCTATAATATAAGTTCAATATTCTACAAACTGCCTGCGCGGATATGCCCAGCGGCTGAATAGCCCGTCAGGGCAAGCTGATCTCCAGCGCCTGTGCCCGCTTGTTATTCTCCTTGTTCATCTCCGCATACCGCCAGATATCATTCACAAAAAAGCTGACCGTAAACTCGCCGATGGTCGGCACCGTCCACCGGGGGGTGCCCTGCGCACTGGCGTTAGCCGTCAGTGTAATCTCCTCGCCCGGCTGAATCACACTGGTATTCGTGTCCGTCCACGAGACCACCCCGCCGTTGACCGAGAAGGCGCCACCGGTAATCTGCCCGAGTCCGGTCGAAGCATTCAGCGGTGTGGGACGGACGCCGATGTTCTTCACTTTGGCCCAGAAGATCAGGGAGTCGCCCAGCTGCGGCGTGCTGTGCGCAGAAGGGCTTCCGTCGCTGTTCACAATATGCCAGCCGATATCCGTCACCGTCAGATCCGGTCCTGGCACGGGCAATACAGACTCGTAGCTCTCATACTCCAGCCCGCTGACCATGACCTTCCCGCCGTTGCCTGCAATCTCAATCCGGTGCAGCCCATATGCTAGGCCCGTCAGCTCGTAGACAATTTTATGATCGCCCTCCAGCCCTGCCTGCGGAATCACTACAGTCTCCTTAAGCTCGCCATCGACGTAGACATCTGCACTGCCCATATCGCTCTTGATATCCGATCTCCAGCGGACGCCGATACCATTGAAGCTGAAGGCAGCCGTGGCATCCTCCTCATAGGTCACATGGGAGACTCCATTGGGCGCAGGGGTGAATCCGGCATAGTCAATGAAAGGATGATCGTGTGCGGCCGGATACCAGTGGGAGAGCGGAACATACAGCCCTTCCTCCAGCTTGAAGTAGTCGAGATTTGCCCCTTTCCCGGCCGAGGTGAAGCTGATCGTGTTATAGCCAGGCTGGAGGGTAATCCCATACTGCCGTGCGGTCAGATTCGCGGTCCAGCTTCCCGTAGAAGGCAGGGTTACTGTGGACAGTTTCACGCCGTTCACGAGAATATTTTTCTTCGATTCTTCGTTGGAAGCGTATACAATTGTTAAGGTGTAGCTGCCCCCGTTCACGGAATGGAAGCCTTGGATCGTTAAGCCTCCGCTATGCGTCTGCTCGACGACCTTGCCGCCCGAGGCGCTGCTGTTATTGCCGGTCTTCAGCGGCAGGGCGAAGGCGGTAGCTTCGGCCTCGAACTTGGACGGATCTCCTGCGGCATGCGGTGTAATGGGCATGACCGGTGTGGTCGCTGATACGGCTGCGCTGAGAGGCGATACATTGCCGGAGTCATCCACGGCCTGCACTGTGTAGCTGTAAGAGGTCTGGGGCGCTACGGTATAGTCACTCCAGAAGGTCAGCCGTCCCGGAATGTTGATCACTGGAGCTGCTCCGCCGTCACGGTAGACGTTATAGCTGACGACAGCATCATTGTCTGTCGAAGCTGCCCAGGTCAGCCGGATCTGCTCATGGCTGACGGCTGTTGCCGCAGGATTGCCCGGAGAAGCAGGCAGCGTGTTATCCTGCTCATCCAGGATGTACTGGACCGTCTCTCCCGCGTCCAGTGCTACTGTAAGTGTAATGTACGGGTCTGCCGTAAGCTCCACCCGGGAGTAGGCGGCGGCGTACGTCTCTCCTGGACCAAACCGCTCCCCGGCATACACTCCGCTGGAAGGCATGGCAACCCGGACCTGCATCGTTACCGGAGTTTTCTCGAAATTCACGAAGTTCAGCAGGATTTTATCCGAAGCCGCCCCGATGGCCGAAGTGCCCAGCGCCGAGGTATCCACTGCGCGGAAATACGCCTTAAGCCCGGTCAGCTCAGCCGGATTCAGCACCTCGTAGCCCAGCGGGCTTCCATGGGTGGCATAAGCGGCGGCCAGTCTGCGGAACGTCTTCAGCCGGGTCTCCCCGGATTCGTTGATATTGGCCGGTACCGCCGCTGTATCTTCATAGCGGTGCGTGTTCCAATTAATCGCAGAATCGAACAGCCCAAACTCCGTCCCGTCATTGAAGAAAGCGGCGTGTTGCATAATATGATCGACATAACCGATATTCCCCCGCAGCTCCCGGTCAAAAGCAGAAGCGAACCTGTAAGCATACGTGCCGTATTTCGTATTGTCGGAATGATTGTCGTTGCTGCCGGTCTCGCTCATGGCCATTTCTTTGCCGAAGCCTTCCTCCGAATCGCCATACACCCGCAGATTCTCATACAGGCTGCCTCCCGGCAACGGCTGGACCCCGGTCCCGCCATAGCTGTGTCCGTTAGACACATCCGACAGCGCTTCAATCGGTGCCCGCTGGGCGGCATCCCGTTCCCAGCCGTCAGGGCTTCCATTATACGGCCAGTATGCCCAGCCCGGGGCGACAATTTTCAGGTGCGGCTGGCCGTTCGTCTGCCTCTCCTCGTCCATCATTTCATGAAGCGCCAGCACCGCTTTCTGTGCCCAGCCGAACAATCCCGGCTCATTGCCTGTCTCGGCATACTGGTACAGATCGCCGAATTTGGTGACAAATCCGCTATAATAGCTTCTCAGCGCAGAGCTGATCGTCCCTGCCGCCAGCTCACTGTTAGTCTTCCAGTTGCCGCCGATGATATTGACCATCGGGGTAAGATTGAGGTCGCGCAGTGTCTCCAGGTACTTGCGGCCCTGCGGGTCCCAGCCTGCGCTGGTATCGGACCAGAAGGAGGTGCGCATCCAGTTGCCGCTATAGGCAATGCCCAGCCACTTGGCCATCGGGGCCAGATGGCGGATCGCATGCTCGTCATACCGGAAGGTCGAGGCGGCAATCGTGCTTCCCAGGTGGACATACCGTCCGTGGATAGGCTCGTCGGCTGGCTCAGTCAATGCGCCCAGCCTGAGATAATCCCATTCGAACCACAGATACTTGTCACCGTCATATCCGGGAGACTGGGGATCTGCGTATAGCCCGCGGTCCACGGTCAGCTTCAGCTCATTGCTGCCAATCTTCAGCTGTTCTGAGGGAATGTAGAGTCTATAGGTTTCTTTCCATGTGTTCGTAAGGGGGGTCTCTCCGTCGTTCAGCCCGGTAATCTGGATCAGCCCGCTGAAGCTGCCATTGGTGAATACGGCCAGCTGCGGAATAGCGGTGCTTGCATCCAGTACCTTGAAGCTGAACTCCACACCATAAAGGGGGACTTCCGTAAGATTGAAGCTTAGCTCCATCGCCGCATTGCGGTCTAGCTTCATGCCGCGGGAGATCGTATTCCAGTTCAGGGGATTTACGGGGAGGGTAATATTCTCACTGTACACATCCTGATACACTGTAAATTCTGCGGAGCTGTCATCCTGCTCGCCCACCTGCCAGAGCAGCGGAGACGGCTGGTAGGTATCCTCTGTGACTGTACTTTTATTTACATGTTCTTCCACAATCACCTGTGCAGGCGGCATTTCGGCAGAGCTAATTCGTGCTCCGGGCAATGAAGCGGACATCCATACCAGTACTGCAATGAGCAATTTACCTGTGATTCTCTGAATTCGCATAATAACACCCTCTCTTGATCAGATAGGGGCTCCCCAAAGGCTGGATTAGCGAAAGAGAATACCCGGTACCTGCCACAGGCGGGCGCTTTGGCTGCTTGCGGCAGGATAACGGGCGTGCTATGGCCTCTACTGCTTATTTGGCGGCCAGAAAAGCGTCGAGCTGACTCTGAATTTCCGTAATCACAGCGTCCAGGCCTGCGGCCTTCAGCTTGCTGTTCATCTCCTTCAGGACCGGTTCAGGGTCCTTTTCCCCGGAGTACAGGGTGTTCTTATACTGCTTCGTGATGTTGATCAGCGCCCCGATCTGCGACTGCACCTTGGTTGAATCGAACACAAACCCGATGACCGGTGAAATATTCGAATTCTTATTCCAGTCCGTATAGAGCTGCACACGCTTCGGATCTTCATCCTTATTCAGGTAGTTCAGCAGCACATTGCCGATCATCCAGGAAGATACGGAGTTATAGCCGCTGTCCGCAATGAACTCCACGGTGTTGTTCTCCAGCTTCTTGTAGTGCTTGCCCTCAATGCCGAAGGTCAGCAGGTTGTAGAGCACCGGATCGGTGTGAAGCAGGTTCATGAACATCATGGCCCGCTCGGGGTTCTTCGAGGTTCTGGAGATGGCGAGCATGGAGCCTTGCAGACTCTTGGTGCTGACCTGAACAGGCAGCAGCGTCTTGATAATCATCGGCTTCTCGGCAAGCCGGGTCCAGTCATTGGTGGAGGTCGGATTCATGTTGCCGTAGACGAACCAGGCTTTGCCGCTTTTGACCGCATCCTTCAGCTCGGTCTTGTCTGTGGCTCCGTTCTTGTTGATATAGCCCGCTTCATACCAGCTGCGGATCAGCTTCAGCCGCTGCGTCATGGCCGGCGTGTCATATTCGTTGAACACCTTCATGGTCTTGTAATCAAGCAGGGTCGGGATATCATTGCTGCCGTCCAGATCCTCGCTGTCAGGATACGCGGTGAACCAGTGCAGGCTGTCGGTATGGTTCATGAACAGCGGCGAGAGAGCCGGTTCCTTCTCCTTAATCGTCTTCAGCATCGGCTCGATATCCTCCAGCTTCTGGAGGCTGTTCACATCGAAGCCGTATTTATCCACAATCGCCTTGTCAAAAGCAAACCCGACCGACTGCCCCAGCTCCTTCTCAGTTGGAACCGCATACAAATGTCCGTTGACGGTAGCTGCCTGCAGGTAAGCCGGATTGATCTGTGCCTTCGTCTCCTTGGCATAGGTGTCCAGCAGCTCCTCCAGCGGCAGATAAGCCCCCTTCGCGGCATTGGTCATGAAGTTCCAGGTATAGACCATGTCGAACACCTCGCCGGACTGGATCATCAGATTGACCTTGTCAGCCGGTTTATCCCAGCTTAGCTGGTTGATCTTGAGGGTAGCGTTGATTTTATCCTTCAGGTAGGCGTTGATCTCCTGCTCCACGGACGCCACATCCTTATCCGGCCCGCCGGGCAGATACAGGGACAACTCCACCGGCTCAAGCGCACCCGGCGCCTCCGTTCCGCCTGCCTCCGTTCCTGTAGCTTCCTTCGTTGCTGCAGGAGCTGTGGTGCTTTCTCCCGCTTTCTCTGTGGGCGCAGCTGTATTGCCATTGTTCCCCGCACATCCGGCCAGGGTGAATCCGGCTATCAGCACAAGCGACAACAGCAGACCTGTGACTTTTTTACCTGCCATACTTTTTTCCTCCCCTTGATGAAACAGATATATGCTAATCGGTAGGTTCCGAGGTTAGCCTTTGATAGAGCCGAGCGTCAGTCCTTTGATGAAATACCGCTGGAAGAACGGATAGGCCAGCACAATCGGCCCAATGCCGATCAGCGCCATCGCCATGCGGATCGTCTCCCCCGGCAATTTGGCCAGCTCGGTGGCCGAGCCTTGAATAAGTGCCCCGTTGCGGCTCAGGTAGTCGGCCTGGGAGATCATTTTGTACATGAGATATTGGAGGGAGTAGAGGTCAGTATCAGTGATGAAGATCATGCTGTTGAACCAGTCGTTCCAGTAATGCAGGGTATTGAACAGCCCGATCGTGGCGAACACCGGCAGGGACAGCGGAAATACAATCTTGAAGAAGGTCCGCAGCTCGCCGGCCCCGTCAATCGTAGAGGCTTCAATCAGCGCGGGCGGCACACTCATCTGGAAGTACGTCTTCATAATCAGCACATTGAACGGGGACAGCAGCATCGGCACAACCAGCGCCCAGATGGAGTTCTTGAGGTCGAGCACCTGGGTGTAGACCATATACCACGGTACCAGCCCGCCACCGAACAGCATGGTGAAAAAGATCAGGAAAGCGAACACCCCGCGGTACCGGAAATCCGCCCGCGATATCGGGTACGCATACAGAGAAGAGAGGAACACACTCGCCAGCGTTCCGGTGATCGTGACGAAGAAAGAGATGCCGTAGGCCCGCAGCACCACACTGTAATCCTTGAATAGATAGGCGTAAGCCTCCAGGCTAAGCTTCTCCGGAATGAATTGATAGCCATTGCGGACGATGTAATCGTAATCGGTGATGGAGATCATGAAGACCAGTACAATCGGCAGCAGACAGGCCAGGGACAGGATGATAAAAATAATATGGAGGAGAACGTTAGTGAAGCGGGATATTTCGTTATTAGCCACGGATTTCCACTCCTTCTACAGGGTACGTGTGCTGCCTGACTTTTAGCTAGAAAACCGCCTGATCCTTGTCAACCTTACGCACGATCCAGTTCGAGCCGAGGACCAGGAAAAAGCCGACCACCGATTGGTATAATCCGGCCGCTGCGGACATCCCCAGGTTACCCATATTAATCAGCGCGTTATAGACGTAGGTGTCGATGACCAGTGTAGTCGGGTACAGCGCCCCGGAGTTCAGTGTGGTCTGGTAGAACAGCCCGAAGTCGGAGCGGAAGATGCCCCCGATGGCCAGAATCGTTGTAATAATAATGACCGGCCGGATGAGCGGAATGGTAATGTGCAGAATCTGCTTCCACTTGCTGGCGCCGTCGATCAGGGCCGCTTCATAGTACTCGTTGTCAATGCCGATGATCGCTGCCAGGTAGATGACACAGCCATAACCCACCCCTTTCCAGAGATTAATCAGGGGCAGAATGAACGGCCAGTACTTCGGCTCCGAATACCAGCTGAGCTCATCCAGCCCGAACAGGGCGAAGACCCCTTTATTGATGAAACCGTATTCAACATTCAGAAAAGCGAATACCAGATAGCTCACCACCACCATCGACAGAAAGTAGGGAAAGAACAGGATGCTCTGATAGAATTTGGCGGCCAGCTTGTTCCTCAGCTCATTCAGGGCAACCGCAATGGATACGGCGAAGAGCAGATTAAGCACAATGAACACGAAGTTGTAGAGCACCGTATTGCGCGTGATAATCCAGGCATCCGAGGTGGCGAACAGGAATTTGAAGTTATCCAGCCCAACCCACGGACTGCCAAGAATCCCGTCCACATAGTTGATATTCTTGAACGCAATCACAATTCCGAACATTGGCAGATAATTATTGATCAGCAAAAACACTACGCCCGGCAGCAGCATCAGCAGCAGCACCTTATGCTTCAGCAGATGCTTCAGCAGATGCTTCAGCCCGTGTCTCTTTTTCGTCTTCATAACCATTGTCTTCCGCCTCCCGTGTTCCTTCAGCAGTCCCTCTCTTCCCTGACTTAAGTGTACCCGCAGGCGGCTCCATGCTAAATAAGACCATCTATAATAAAAGTTCAAAATCCTACGGAGTTTCGGACGGCTGACTGCCGCCCGCTTCGGGCCAAGCCGAAACGGCGGTCACAAGGGATGGGACAGCGCGCCCCTTCTCGCTCTGGCATGAGGTGAACCAGTTGGATAAACGTATCTTAATTTGGATATTTTGGATCATCTTCGGGTTTTAGTTGGAGAAACGTCATTTAATTTTGTGTATTTTCCCTACTTTGCTATATTTGCTGAGTTTTAAGTGCTGTTTCTCCAACTGTTTCCGAACATGAGGACTTCTGGTCATGAGTAAGTGGCGAAAATCCAATTATTTTCCGTACCGGAAGCTATGCAGAGGCATGGACAAAACACAAAAAGGCGCTCCGCGATGATCGCGTGGAACGCTCTTTTAGCTGAAGCTTAAGGGTCTGGTCTTGCCTGCCGGGACTAGGTCAGTCTGTGAACAGACCACACAATGCCCGAAGAGACACCTCCAAGATCAAGCGGAATTGTTAATCCGTCTGCTTCATAGAAGAGTCCGATCACATCGCCTGCCGTCAGTTCAACTTCACCTGCCAATGTTACCGTACCATTACCAAGGATTGTCCGCAGAGACAACAGAAGCGCAATGTTAACATTCAGCAGCGGGAACAATCCGTTTACCAGATCTGTTACTGTCGGGGATGTTCTCCGCACTACAAAAGCCGGATCAATTCCCGCTCCCAATGCAACCGAGATGGCAGCCGTAGTGCTGTAGTTAATGGTTGCCTCAAACGAATATCTGCCGGATACCGGAATCGTGTAGTTGCCCGTAGTCTCATTAAATGTCGCACTGTCATAGTAAGGCGAAGTAACAGTCCAACCCGTAAGCTGCGTACTGGTCGCGGCCGAGAACGTCGGCAGGAATGCAGAGAACCCTTCCGTTGCAGCATTCGGGCCGGTTGCTCCGGTTGCTCCAGTTGCTCCGGTCGCTCCAGTCACTCCTACGCCCGTTGCCCCGGTCGCTCCAGTCACTCCTACGCCCGTTGCCCCGGTCGCTCCAGTCACTCCCACGCCCGTTGCCCCGGTCGCCCCAGTCACTCCGGTCGCTCCAGTCACTCCCGCGCCCGTTGCTCCGGTCGCTCCAGTCACTCCGGTCGCACCCGTTACTCCCACTCCCGTTGCGCCGGTCACTCCTACGCCCGTTGCCCCGGTCGCCCCAGTCACTCCGGTCGCACCCGTTACTCCCGCGCCCGTTGCTCCGGTCGCTCCAGTCACTCCTACGCCCGTTGCCCCGGTCGCACCAGTCACTCCCACGCCCGTTGCTCCGGTCGCTCCAGTCACTCCTACGCCCGTTGCCCCGGTCGCTCCAGTCACTCCTACGCCAGTTGCCCCGGTCGCCCCGGTCACTCCTACGCCCGTTGCCCCGGTCGCCCCGGTCACTCCGGTCGCACCTGTTGTACCTACTCCGGTCGCACCCGTTGCTCCAGTCGCCCCGGTCGCTCCAGTCACTCCTACGCCCGTTGCCCCGGTCGCTCCAGTCACTCCTACGCCCGTTGCTCCGGTCGCCCCGGTCACTCCTACGCCCGTTGCCCCGATCGCCCCAGTCACTCCGGTCGCTCCAGTCACTCCCACGCCCGTTGCTCCGGTCGCCCCGGTCACTCCTACGCCCGTTGCCCCGGTCGGACCTGTCACGCCGGTCGCACCTGTTGTACCTACTCCGGTCGCACCCGTTGCTCCAGTCGCCCCCGTTACTCCTACGCCAGTTGCACCTGTCGGACCCGTAACGCCAGTCGCCCCATTAGCTCCAGTCGCCCCGGTCACCCCAGCCCCCGTTGCCCCGGTCCCGCCTGTCGGACCCGTCACTCCAGTCGCCCCGGTCGGACCTGTCGTACCTACTCCAGTCGCACCTGTCACTCCCGCGCCCGTTGCGCCTGTCAGACCCGTAACGCCGGTTGCCCCAGTAGCCCCAGTGGCCCCCGTTACGCCAGTATCACCCAATAATTCAGCCGAGACCAACCGGTGGGCGGTGACGAGCTGTCCCGTACTGCTCTTGCCCCATACAGAGATCTGAACCGGATCATCTACAGTATCTGAAGTGGCAAACACAAATTCAAAGGCATCCAGATCCGCATAGTAAGTATTAGTAATAGATCCGTTGGCAGCTACATTAAGTGATTGACTGACATACAGTACACGCATGCCTCCCTGCATGTAATAGCCTTGTAAAACTACCGTATAAGCTGAAACATTACTGCGGTTATCAATTCTGACCGTAACCTGTGTAGTGGGTCTTACTCCTCCTACTGCATTATTTTCCAGCGGTCCTGTGGATAGTAGAGTCATTTTCCAGTCTCCTTTAATGACAGATTTGCATTGCCCTGCTAGATTGTCCTTTCCTCGCTTAATCTATCTTTTGACTACATAGAAGCTAGCAGCAGAAAGATGGATCAATATAGTAATATTCTGCGATTCCGGCACGGTGTGTGCATTACAGCTAGATTCCGGCAGCCATCCTGTATAAATAGGAGACAACACAAAAGGACCCTCCCGCGAGCCGCACTGGCCAGGAAAGGTTCCTGAATATAAGCCTATTCTATTCCCGTCCGCTGCTTGAACGGCTCAGCAGGCTCTCCCCCAATAACGGGGAACGGGGATCGAACTGCGGATAGATATACTCCTCACGCCGAAAAGAATACCCGGTAGCTGCAATGTCCAGCATCTGATTCAGCCGCTCACTCTCGCTGCCCAGTCCCTGGTCCAGCGGAATGTCCCCCGCGATGATCCGCAGGTACAGTTGCATTCTTGGACGGTCGCCTGAATAACGCGGCTCCATGGACACCGTATTCGGGTCGTATTGGTCCATGATCTGCGGGGAGAGCGGATAGATCGATTCTGCTGCGGTGGGATAGAATTCCCTGAAGTGGCGGAGCCCGCGTGAAGCGCCCGGCTTATCCATAATCCCGTCTGTCACCGGAAGGGCGAGTGCCTGCTGGTACAGCATGCCCAGGAATTCCTTCGACTGAAGAAATCTCCAGACCTTCACCGCAGCCTCCCGGCTCTGCGCCGCACTGTTCACCACCAGCGGAGCGTGGGGGACCATCATCAGGGCCCCGGCCCGGCGCCGTGACAGATCCGCTGCCGGAGGGAGCGCTACTCCCCAGTCATCCTTAGGCATATACTCCTGCAGCTTGACATAATCTTTGCTGGTAACATACATCATGCCGATATTGCCGTCTGCGAACTGCCGGAGCGCGCTGTTAAGCTTCAACAGAGTCTCCCCCGGGTAGAGGCTGCCCTGCTGCTTCATCTCCCGCACCATTTGCAGCCAGGGGGCATACACACTCAGGTCATAACGGCCCGACCGGTAGTCATAAAGATAATAACCGCTGTAGGTATTCGATAGTTCCAGTCCGGCCTGGAGGCTGGCCCGGCTATCCCCGGCGGGCAACGCGAAGCCGTATTTGTTCACCGGGGCTCCGGCCCGGCTGATCTGCAGGGCCGCCTGCTCCAGTGCAGCGAAGGTAAGCGGAGGCCGCTCCGGGTCAAGTCCGGCGCTGCGGAACAATTGCTTATTGTAGATCAGGCGCACGGTATCAATACTGGAGGGCATGAAGTAGATTCCGCCCTTGAACAACGAGCCGGACGCGTGCTTTCTGGCCCATACCGGGAAGCGCAGCAGCCAGCCGGCATCCAGATCAGCAGACAAATTAGCGAGATACCCCTTGTTGACGTAAGTGGCCAGCCAGGCGTTATCGACACTGAACACATCCGGCCCCTGCCCGGAGGTCATCAGCATATTCAAGGTATCGTCATATGCGTCTGTAGCAAGGTTCATCACTACAATCTCAATCTGATCGGGATTTGTTTTATTATAATGGCTGATAGCATTCTTCACTTCCAGGTTCTCCGTCCAGTCAGACAGGGCGACCCTCACCCGGGTGGTCTGCGCCGCCGGTACGGCCTTCTCGCCTTGAGTGAGGTCCGGCAGCAGCGGGCGGTTATAACCAAGAGTGTAAATAGCCAGCCCGCAGCCTAAGATGATAATAAAATAGAACAGTAACCTTTTCACACCGCACCTCCTGCATTGACATCCTGACTTCACGCGTTTTACAATGTATACCAGTTATTGACTCGGAAGGAGAACTCCGATGAAGAAATATTACGATTCGTTGTCGAAGGCACTCTTCCTCTATAACTTCAGCATCCGCAGCCGCCTGATTCTCTACTTCCTCTTCCTGGTTCTTCTCCCGACTACGATCATCTCTGTCACCATCTATAACAAATCCGCCGGGATCATTACCCGGAATATGAATACATCCATTGAGAATAACTTCAATCTGGTTCAGGATAATCTCGCCCGGCGGTTCGAAGCCGCCAATCAATCCATGACCGCGCTGTACCTGAATTCTGAATTCGCGGACCTCATCTCCTCCAACCGGCCAACAGACAGTACCGGAATCATTAATGAGCTGGCCGCCCTTAGCAAAATCCTTGAGGATTTCCCCGCGAACGGGACCTCCGGCAACAGCTTCGTTCCTATGCTCTATATGCTGAACCGGCCGGAATATACCCAATATAATTTCTCACGGCGTGTATTCAATATCGATCTTATTACCTTGAAGCCCTGGTATTTAAACATTCCGGCCAAAGCCGATTTTGCCGTGGTGGGTCTTAGCTCGCTGGATTCCCGGTTCACCCTCAAATTCGCGAAGCGCCTGTTCGGTATCCGGCATGCACAACTGCCCTATGTCGGACTGCTCACCCTAGATATCCCGGCGGCCGAATTCGGCACGCTCCTGGAGCATTATAAGCCCACGCCCGGCAGTAAGGTCTATATCGCAGACAAGGCCGGAACCATCGCCATCAGCCCTGAGCCGTCACTTATCGGCCAGAATATCGCTGCCCAGGATTATTACAGCAAGCTTAGCTTGACTATAGGGCCTGCTGACAGTACCAGCAACCCTCTCTCTCCAGACCACTCATCCGCCCTGCATTCCTTCCGCCACTCCATCGGCAGCGAGGAGATGCTCGTCTCGTACAAGACGCTGGAAAACACCGGCTGGACCATCCTATCCTTCTCACCTGTCCGCGAGCTTAACGGGGAGCTGATCTCCTTCCGCCGGGTGATGTATATCGTAATAGTCATCTGCATGCTCGTCTCCTTCCTGATGGCCCTGCTGCTGTCCGAGAATATCTCCGCACCGATCCGCAAATTCATCCAGTCGATGTCGCATGCCGAGAGCGGGAACTTCAATATCCCCATCCGCTACCGGCGCAAGGACGAATTCTCCTATTTATTCAACCGCTACAACAAGCTGCTTCAGCAGATTAAGGCACTCATCGACAAGCTCTACGTCACCGAGCTGCGCAAAAAGGAAGCCGAACTGCAAATGCTCCAGGCCCAGATCAATCCGCATTTTCTCTACAATACTCTGGACTCCATTAACTGGATTGCCATTAACCACGATATCCCCGAGATCAGCAGCATGGTCACCTCGCTCTCGGACTTCTTCCGGTACAGCCTGAGCAAGGGCCGCAATATTATCCCGCTCCGCGATGAGCTGCGGCAGGTCGAGAGCTATCTGCAGATTCAGCAGTTCCGCTTCCAGGACCGGCTTCACTATGAGCTGGAGGAGACGGACCGGGCGCTGGCAGAGGAATGTCTGGTGGTGAAGCTCAGTCTCCAGCCGCTGGTGGAGAATGCCCTGATTCACGGGATTCAGCAGCGGCGGGGCACAGGCACGATCCGCATCCGGGTCGAGCAGACGGAGGAGCTGCTTAGCATCTCCGTGTTCGACGATGGAATAGGCGCCGATCCCGCACGGCTGAACCAGCTGCTGGCAGACTCGCAGCCGGGCAACCAGTCTTACGGCATCCGCAATGTGCATATGCGAATCCGGCAGTTTTTCGGAGAGTCCTATGGCATCCGTTATTACGACAATACCGAAGACGGCTGCGGTCTGCTGGCTGTCATCCGGTTCCCGGTGGTCACTACTTGGAATGAGGTGAAGGAAGATGTTAACGATGATCGTAGCGGATGACGAGCCGTTTATCCGCAACAGTCTGATCCGTGTGTTCGATTGGCAGGAAGAGTTCGGGATTGAGATTATCGGGGAAGCCTCAGATGGACTGGAGGCGTACGAATTATGCCTGAAGCTCAGACCGGACATCCTGTTCACCGACATTATGATGCCGCTAATGGGGGGACTTGAGGTAGCAGAGAAGCTGCGGGAGGCAGGCTGCAGGGCCCGGATTATTATAATCAGCGGCGCCCAGGACTTCTCCTACGCCCGGGAGGCACTGAAGGTGAACGCAGAGGGATATATTCTGAAGCCTGTCAAGCTGCCCGAGATCCGCAGTGTCTTCCGCCAGGCGGTGGCCAAGCTGACAGAGGAACGCGAGCAGCAGCTGGATATAGAGCAGCTTAAGCAGCAGCTTCAAGACAATATGCCGCTGCTGCGGGAGAAATTCCTCCAGAATCTGATCGCCGGCCTGTACCGCAAGGAGGATGAGATCTGGCAAAAGATACAGTATTTCGCCCTGCCCTTCCAGCAGGGGACACTGCTTAGCGTCTGTGTGCTCCAGTTGGATGAATACCGGAGCGCGGTGGCTAAATACTCGGAGGAGCATAAGCAGCTGCTTTATTTTTCCATCCAGAATGTCATTCAGGAGAGCCTGGACAGTCACCCCTGCGCCATCAGCTTCGTGGCCAGTGAGAACGAGTTCATCCTGATATTCTGCACCCCGCAGACGCCTCCGTCCCCCTCCCTCTCCGGAACATGCGGGCAGATTATCGCCAACATTCAGAAGTCTCTGCGGCTGGACGCCTCCGTCGGCATCGGGCGGGCTTGTCCGCTGGCGGGCCAGCTTGAGGATTCCTATAAGGATGCGCTGGCCGCGCTGGTGTACAAATTCTATACCGGGCCTGCCTCTGTCCTCTACATTAAGGATATCCAGCCCGACACGGAGAAGCTGCAGAGCACTTTTATCTATAAACTCCAGGCCCGGCTGATGAATGAATTGAAGGCAGGACATACGGACACCGTCACCCGGCTGATGGAGCAGCTCTTCGGCGGGCTGGCCGGGCCCAAGCATAGAATTGAATATGTGCAGAGCCTCTGCGCGGAGATGATTTTCACCTCCGCCAGAGCTCTATATGAGATTGATGAGGACATCGGGCAGGTGCTGAGCGACCGGATTAGCATCATGGATAAGCTGTACCAGCAGACCACGATCACCGGCCTTAAGGCGTATATGCTGTCACTCCTGCATGACTTAAGCGCTTATGTAGCAGGTAAGAACACCTCCAGGAACAGCCGGATCGTCAGCAGCATCCGTACCATCGTTCAGGAGGGATACGCCTCGGAGCTGTCCGTGTCCAGGATTGCCGAGGAGGTGTTTCTGACACCTAACTACATCAGCCTGCTATTCAAGAAGGAGACCGGCAGAACCATTACCGACTATATCACCCAGATCCGCATAGGCAAGGCGAAGGAGCTGCTGCTGACTACGGACCTGAAGGTCATGGAGATCTCGGAGCGGGTCGGCTATGAGAATCCCCATTATTTCAGTACAGTTTTCAAAAAAACCACCGGCCTGCACCCGCTCAAGTTCCGTTCGGCCAAGGGTTAGACCGCCCCCCCGCTCTAGCGGATAATATACGATTTCGTACCTATTCTGGAGTAGATGGCGGTTTTTGCATTCACTTTCGCGGAGACCGGCGGGCCCATGCGTGCGTTGCCCAGTGAAGCAATATAGGCAAAGTCCGGGTGAAGCCCCTCATCCGCCAGATAGGCCGAGGTCCGGCTGCCCGGCACCCGCTCCCTGTTGAGCGATACAATCATCTGAGTGGCATTCTTGATCCCGAGCCCGTGTCCGTAGTAACTGTCCCTGGACAACATAATCGCGTTCTCCCCCTGCCATTCCGGCTTAGCCGGATCATGGTCAGGATTCTTGAAATAGACCACATCGCCCGGCTGCAGCTCATTCCTGTTGAACGTGGTAATCAGCTTCAGATTGCTGTCATAGTTCCAGTCCCACAGGTACAGACCAGTGAAATAACGGTTGAAGGCCGCCTCCCCGATCATGTTGATGGTTGCTTTATATAGAATCATCACCATCGCCATAGCACATTCGAAGGCATACAGCTGTCCATTCACAAAAATATCATTAATCGCCGCCGAAGGAGTGACATTTGCATTCAGCTCAAATCCACCGCCTCCTGTACGGGTCCAGTACCTCGGATTGCAGCGGGAATTCTCGAAGGTCGAGAAATCAGTCCCCCCTACATTCATTGCCCGGGCTGCCGCAATAATCTCCCCCCGCATTCTGCTCTCAAAGGCCATATCCGCCGGAGCCGCGTATCCATACCCCATTCTGCTTCCCCCTTTCGTCTTCTTGTCATGAAATATAGGTTATTGTACGTGTCGGGCCGCAATTGGTGCGGAGGAGTTTGCTTACTGCGCCAAAAGAACCGGCTTTTGCCGGTGCTCTCCTTCCTGGCCGTTTCCCGGTCCTATGGAAGAACGAATAAAAGGCGCTTCCCGGCAATCGGAGCGCCTTTTTCACGCTGGATGATGCCCTTGCCCCCCGATCCTAAGCACCATAGATTTAGTTTCATTGACTGCAATATTATCAATGTTAAAATATAGGAACATACGTTCTTTATTTTTTGGAAAATGGTTGTAAAAAATACATTTCATTTCTCTTTATAGGGTAGGAGTACTCTCTTTTTAAAAAGGACGGGGGGCTTATATTGACAGATGATGACTTGAATCGTCGTTTTATCACGTATATGGCCAATCTCATATACTACAACTCTATCAATTATGACAAAAAAAGACGAATGAAAGAAGGGGGATGAATGATGATGGAGGGTGACATCGCTACTTTCATTGCTAATTTAACGCCGGTGATCTACAAAAAAACATATTGGAGGTTTGAGGCTAAATTAACAAGGTAACTATACGAATGAAATCGGTAGCAAGTGTTTCTATTCTACTAACACCAGGTTTGCTGAACTAAGCTATACTTCTGGTGGAAAACTCTATTATAGTTTCCCAGGCGGAGGCACGGTTCAAGTCAGCTCCAAAGTCGTAGTCGGTAAACACACATTCTTTGATTATGTCGTTTAATTTAATCATTCAAAAAAAGCTGACCACAGTTGGTCAGCTTTTTTTTATTTTTCAATTGGTTTAACTTCAATTTGATCAGCAAGAAATTCATTCTTGGCACTATCGAATTTGTATGTGATATTGAAATCACATACATATGTGGGAGACACACCTACAGATCCTCCAAGGTTCAATTTTATTTTTTGATTCTCCAATGAATAAATATATACTCCTCCAAAAGCAAGGCTATCTTGCTTGTAATCCGGTGCTGGATCAAATCCATAGTTGAAATCATATTCTTTTCCTTGTGATTTAACGGAAATCACTAGTGTACCATCACCGTTTTTAGCAACATGCGTTTCAAGCTGATTCGCAACAATCTCTTCATAACTTTGGACTTTAATTTCGGATAGATCCTCGGCATTAACGACATGAATATCATAATTGTTTAATTCTGTTCCTCGCCCAGTCTGGATGATAATTACGGCTTCTTCTTTCCCATCGCCTGTAACATCCGTGTAAAATACCTGCGGGGCAGTTCCAGTATCCATAGGAATATTCCAAGGATAGTCTTTCTTATTACCGTTAATATCCAGTGTTATCCCATCAGTTTTTGTATAAAACTTTACTTTTTCATCTTCTGAAGACCCCAGCAACTTCACATCCTTATCTTGCACCGGCTGTGTCATAACTTGTTTACTAGGAGACTCACCCGAACCATTATTAACCGTTGCAGGTTTATCTGATCCACATCCTGAAAGCAAAACGACACTCAACACAATCAATACACCAAGCTCTTTTTTCAACCCTGAAAACTCCTTTCGTCTAATTATCTGAAATTATATCAGAGCAAATGAATCCATGAATAACATATAATTAACATTATTTAATATTTAAGTCATATTTTTGTTATCCAATCAATTCCATGGGAAGTACCATACACCTAATTTTATCCATTTCACATACCATTATGTTATTATCCTTCCCCTCACAGCTGCTCATTCCCTATTTTTACTTATTATACCATATATATTTCCCCCTTATTAGATTTATCTATTTTTCTTTCCACAAACCTAAATAGGGGGAGCTTAGCTCCCCCCTCAAAATATTTAAAATTCAACCCATGAAGAACAGTCTATTATTGCAAAGTCAGGTTAGGATTCAAAGTAATCTCAAAGGCGCGGCCCCAAATATAATCGGGATCATCGTATGGAAGCACCACACTGGCGTATTCAGAGAAGACCCAACTGCCCCCGTTAATCTGCCGGATATTGCACGCCGGTTCAGCACTGCCGATCAGGAAGGCGCCCGTCCCGGCAAGCGTGGCCGTGTGTGTCTGCATCCGCTCTCTTAGCAGGGCCTCGAGATGAGCGTAGTCCTCCGGGCTATTGAACAACAACATATTCTGATCTGTAAACGTTGCAACATTCTCATAGAGCGAATGGGCTCTGGAGTACGTCCGGATTTCGCCAATCGCCAGCCTTTTGTAGAAGTAATCCTTCAGGAAGCGCTTGAACAGCAGTGAGCCGTGAGCGTTAACCGCAAGATCCAGCGCCGCCGCATCGGTCTCTGTAACGATATAAGCGTACCGGGCCTGGGCCATGCCCAGTGCGAGGCCGATTTTGTTCCCCGGCGTATTCCAGCCGCTATACCCTAATAGAGCGCCAGTATGCCTGCTGCCCAGCAAAGCCTCAGTTATACTTGCATCTGCTGCACCTGCGCCGACACAGTCAATCACTAACGACGGGACGGCGCGGGAATCGTTATCTTCAATACGGTTAACCGCAGCCAGCACCTGATCCGCAGCGGTAATCGCGATAATCTCCACCTCACGGGCATCGCCTACCGCCTCTCCCCCCACAATATCCAGATGGCGCAAAATGTTCTGATGCACATCCATATATTCATACGGACTCGTAAGGGTAGAGCCATGCGGTCCGAAATATTCAACAGTGTACCTGGTGGTCGCCCCGTTCCGGTAGAGCTGATTCGCCATCCGCGCCAGTAAGGACTGTCCCAGTCCGTCTGCATCCGGGAGAATGACGGCCCGGTCCGGATTTTGACCCTGAGTCCCGCCCAGCCATTCATTAATGCCTGCTTCCATATAGTGAATCTCGTTAATCTGCACGCCCTGAGTATTGGCATCATCCACACCGACTGCAAGGAAATCAATAGAGCCCTCCTGCGCCAGCACCTCCAGAATATAGCGGTTCGTCTTGAACTTATGCGCTCTGGTATTGTAATACTGCTCTTTATTGAAAGCAGCCGTACTGCCATAGTCGCCAGTCGGGGACAGGTTATATCCGCTGAGAATATCATCGAACTGCGTGAAGCTTCTGCGCGGCTGAAGCATGAAATTACGGGACTCCGTATACGCCGTGAGGTCCAGTCCTCCCGCAAAAGAGGTGGTCGCCAGTCTCATAATTGTATCCATTACATACATCGGCTTGTCCGGGTAAGCTTGCTTCACTTCACGGATGACGTCGAGCAAGTCTGTAATTGCAGCATCGTAAGCGGGATAAGCACCCCCTGCATCCATACGCAGACGGCGGCTGCCAATCAGCCCCCCATAGGCCAGCATATCCGCTGAAAGGATGAAACCATCCACAGAAGCTGCATGATTCCGAATATATTGCCGGATCTTGGCGGTATCTCCATAAGCCGGTGAACCTGTGGTCAGCAGGGTTGTGCCCGATGCGGTCTTTTGCGAATCCAGCCGATTCTTAAGGTCCGTTACATCCGGTGTGATCACATGAATCCCCGCCGATCTCCCCTGCACAATCACATCATCCAGATTAACCGGCCGATCATCCAATGGTACATATAGCACTTTCTTCATTGATGTCACGCTCCCTCTAGTTAGCAGATAGGCTCAGAACAGATGCCCTCACTATATAAGGTAATTTACACAGATGGATTACAACCAGAACAATATTTTTTTTGCCACGCGTCCATAAAAGGGAATTTACATTGACTCTAGTATTTACATTTCATCAGTAATTTTTTTAAGCTCAAAAATAGTTGCCTCTGATAACAAGATAAGCCTGTCACTATTAACAGAAAAAAAATTCAAGCCAGAAGGTATGCCAAGTTTTGTATAAGGATCACTTACATCTATTACTTTTACTACATCCTTTATATTTAAGTCTGGAATATCTATTTTATAGAATCTATAAAAAGAGGTAGAGTTAGTACATGTCGTTGTAATTTCGTATAATGGATTTTTTAGTTCAGTTTGATATTTCGTGTAATTTTTAAGTCCTTTTGATGAAAAAAAATCTTTTTTGATGATAATTTTATCTCCAATGAATTTTTGCCCTGTTGGATATTCGGAAGCATCATTGTATGAATTTGCGAACCCTAGAAGTTTCTCAACTTTCCAAGTTCCATAGAAATTTTGTGATGTTTCACTATCCAAGCTTATACGGTCTACAGTACAATCTCCAGAACGATCTGTATTCTGTTCCGGTTGAGTTATTACTTGTTTACTGGGCAAATCCCCCGTACCTTGCGTGACTGTTGCGGGCTTATCCCCCCCACACCCTGACAGCAAAATAGTACTCAATAACATCAATAATCCTAGCTCTTTTTTCAACACTCTAATCTCCTTTCACTTACTTAGCAGAAATTATATCAAAGCAAATGAACCCAAGATTGACATAATATTAACATTATTTATGATTAAATTTAAATTTATGTCAATACTTTCTTTCTTTTTGGTACGATCTACCCGGATACAATGTTGGATATACCCGTAAGTCTTCTCAACATAAAAAGCCTACCCAGTTGAAAGGCAGACTCTATATATTCATTCAGTATTATTCAGAAAAGTTAATATACACGAAGGCAGTATCAGCCGTTTTATTCCAAGTAACCTGTGCGCCAAGTGCTTCAGAGATAATAAAACCTCCACTTAATCCTAGACGATGCAAGAGTATCCTTTATCCATTTTTTCTCATTTATAGCTTAGAATAATAAAAATGAATGTAAAAGGAGAGGTAATTAGTATGGGCTTAGCATTTAAGGTTAATGAAAAGCTGTTGCCTGAACAAATGGCTGAGGTGTTTAGATTATCAGGGCTAAAGCGTCCTCACAACGATTTAGAACGTATGGAGAAAATGATTGATCAAGCCGATATCTTAATTAGCTGCTGGGATGGCGGCCGGGTAGTCGGAGTAGCTCGGGCCATCACTGACTATTGCTACTGCTGTTATCTGTCGGATCTGGCCGTCGTCCAAGAGTATCAGAAGAAAAATATAGGTAAAGAACTGGTAGAACTCCTTCAGCAGACCTTAGGAGATCAAGTAGCCATCGTGCTTTTGTCATCAGAGGAAGCTTTAACGTTCTATCCTCAAATCGGCTTTGAAGCTGCTACCAATGCCTTTCGGATCGCCCGCAAACATTAGCTACTCTCTGGAACCGGCAGCCTCCTGGAACCATAGATTCACCTGCGCGGTCTCCTCGGTCAGAAGATCCAGGTAGATGGAGGTGCGGTAATCGGTCTCCTTGAGGCTCCGGCCTGTAATCTCGGCGATCCTGTTGAGTCGGTACATTAAGGTATTGGTATGAATATGCAGAAAAGCGGCCGATGCCTTCAGATTGCCGTCCAGCGACAGGTATACAGCGAGGGTTCTCAGCAAATCGCTCTTATGCTCACGGTCATGCTCCTTCAAAGGATAGAGCAGCGGGCTCCGGCGGGGGCGGCTCCGTTTCTGTTCCAGAATAGCCGGAAGGTACGCCCAGAACCCGATCTCTTCATAGAGAAGTAGCTCACGCGTATGATAAGGCAGCAGCTTCTTCATCTCCAGAATCTGTAGCGCTTCGCGGTATGCTTCAGCAGCCGAGGTATATTCGCGGTATTCAGGACTGCAGCCTGCTGTAAGCTTGCAGCCTTCGCTCTGGCTCAGCTCCCCTAGCAGCTTGTGCAGGAACGAAGACAGACGCCCGGTCCCTTCCACCGGAAACATAAAGGAGAAAAGAATAATCAGCCGGTTCTGCTCGGCGGTCTGAAAAAGCAGCCTCTGCCCGGTATAGGTATCCATCACCCTGCGGAATTTCTGCAAAAAATGCTCATCCACCGGCCTGCTGCTCTCCAGCACCCCGATATAATAACGCTCCGGCAGCAGAATCGCACCAGCCTCTGCCTCCTGGCGGATTCGCGGCTCACTCTCATAATGCGAGGTCAGCAGCTTCCAAAAGAAATCCTCGAACGTCTTCTCCTGCTTCGTCTTCCAGCCGCGCTGCTTCAGCAGATAACGTCCGGCAATCCCGGCAGCCTTTTCCACGATACGCTCCGCATGACCTTCGGCAAGATTTCCCCCGTCCACCACCCAAATATAGCCGAGAATCTCCTGCTGGTGCCGGATGCACATGGCAAGTCTGGGACCCAGACCCACCTCCATCACTGCGGGGATGCGGATCGGATGGCCGGTATTCTCCAGATTGTGCATAACACCCTTTTTGCGGAGGCCAATGATCACGGTATTCGGTACTCTTTTGCCGATAATGGTCGAGATTCGTGCCGCATCACTCTCAAACTGATGGGAGCTGTAGCCGATTACATGATGATTGCTGTCCTCAATCGTAACCTGAGCCTGAAGCGATTCACTGAGGGTATCGGCCAAGGATTCCATGCTGTCAAAAAAACGGTCAAATGATGGCTCTGCTTCTGTCAATGTTCCCACCCCAACCCCTAAGAATAGCCGAAGCTTATATAAGTGATTACATTATATTACAGCGCCTGGCAGTTGCCTATAGGGAGATGCAAGAAATATGGAGGAAACCTAACATCCGATGAGGGATTTTCGTCAAAAGCAAAAATAGTGCGGAGCGATAGCTGACATCGAGCGTATGTCCGGCACACCTGCCTTGGCAGCAGCAATTCGCGCGGGGTCAAAGTGATCGGTTTTCCGATTACATTCGGCCTACGTGCCTCCGCAGCGCCGAATGTGTTCACTTTTTCGATTACATTTAGCCCACTCCAACACAAAAATCCCGGTGATCGCTCACCGGGCCAAGGTAGGCATGCTCTGTTTTGTCTACTACAATACCCCTCTAGCCGACTTTTATCTCTACAGATTAGATCAGCGTGAACTCCTGCTCTACAGCGGCCTCAACCGTGAAGTACTCTTCCCCAAGAGCTTCGGCTACGGCCTGACAGGTGATTTTGCCGTTGGCTACATTGACGCCGCTCTTTAGACCGGCATCGTCCTCGATGGCCTGGAACACGCCCTTGTTGGCGATTTGCAGCGCGTAGGGAACCGTAACGTTGGTTAGGGCGATGGTCGAGGTTTTGGCGACTGCCCCCGGCATGTTGGCGACCGAATAGTGCAGGACTCCATGCTTCTCGAAGACAGGGTTATCGTGCGTGGTCACCCGGTCAATCGTCTCCACAATTCCGCCCTGGTCAATCGCCACATCAACAATGACCGAGCCCGGCTTCATCGTCTGCACCATTGCTTCCGTTACCAGCTTAGGTGCCTTCGCACCTGGAATCAACACTGCCCCTACCAGGAGATCCGCTTCAGCAACAGCCTTAGCAATATTGTACGGGTTAGAGATCAGGGTGCTGATCTGGGCACCGAAAATATCGTCGAGCTGGCGGAGCCGGTCTGCGCTCAGATCGATAATGGTCACCTCGGCACCAAGTCCGATGGCCATCTTGGCTGCGTTGGTGCCGACCACACCGCCGCCGATAATGCTGACCTTGCCGCGGCTTACACCTGGAACCCCGGAGAGCAGGATACCCTGTCCGCCGTAGTTTTTTTGCAGGAATTGTGCACCGAGCTGTACAGCCATGCGCCCGGCTACCTCGCTCATCGGGGTGAGCAGCGGCAAGGTACGTCCATCCACTACGGTCTCGTAGCCGATGGCGAATACGCCTTTGTCTTTGAGGGCGGCAGCAAGAGCAGGCTCTGGAGCCAGATGCAGATAAGTAAAGAGGATAAGCCCCGGGCGGAAGTAGCCGTATTCACTGCTCAGCGGTTCTTTCACCTTCATTACCATTTCAGCGGCAGCCCACACTACGGCGGCTTCTGCAACCAATTCCGCACCAGCGGCGCCATACTCTTCGTCCAGGAATCCGCTGCCCGCACCCGCTCCGGCCTCAACAAGCACCTTGTGGCCTTCTGCGCTTAGACTTACCACACCCGCAGGGGTAATCGCTACGCGGTTTTCATTGTTTTTGATTTCTTTCGGTACGCCAATAATCATCTTTCATCGCTCCTGTCAGTTAGGGTTCTCTTATGTAAAGAATCATAACATACGGGTCACCACTGCATTTTGGGTAAAAAGAAAAACATGATCTGACATGATTGTGTTTTTACACAATGGACTTGAAACGCCGCACCAGCTGCTCCCGGAATAGAACGTTTCCCTGCACTATTGCCGCCCTAGCCCTAATCCGGGAAGAGAATGTAAAGTTATGTTCCATATTCTCCTGTTTTTTGTTCCTTCTGACGCTTCCGGCCATCTGCTATTCTTGAATTGCAAGCTTATACACAGTACACACAGGGAGGTTGTCGCTTTGAACAAGAGCCGTGTTATCGCCGGAATCACTTCACTCGTTCTGATCATGGGCCTGGCCGCAGGCTGCGGGAACAGCAGCAATTCATCTTCAGCGGACAATGGAAGCTCTGCCACAGGTAAGAATACACCGGTTACGCTCAAAATGTGGGGCGGTGTCCCCCCGGAATCAGGTCCGCAGCAGGTCATGGACAACTGGAACAAGGAGCACCCCGATATTCAGGTGGAATATGTACGCTATGTTAATGATGATGACGGCAATCTGAAGCTGGATACGGCGATGATTACCGGCCAGGATGTGGATTTGTTCGTGAACTATACGATCTCCCATGCCGCCAAGCGGGTGGAATCGGGACTGGCCCTGGACCTCAGCGGCTTCACCGATTACAACATTGAAGAGAAGATGGGCGCGGACACCGCAAGCTGGAAGATTGACGGCAAATTCTACGGCGTTCCGACGACCAAAAGCCCGTTCTTCATCGCTCTGAACAAAGACGCCCTGGACAAGGCCGGTCTGCCCGTTCCGAAGGAATGGACCTGGAATGAGCTGCGCGAGTATGCGAAGAAGCTGAAGATCGGCAATTCGTACGGTTTTATTCAAAATATGGAGCCCTTCGTGGACCCCATCGACTCCGTGCTGTCACAGGAGGGCTACACCAAGCCGGACGGCACCTCCAATCTCGATCATCCGCTGGTCCGACAATGGCTGGAGACGTTGAACGGGATGATGCAGGACGATAAGACCACACCGCCGCTCGGCGAGCAATTAACTTCCAAAATGCCGGTGGAGCAGGTCTTCCTCAGCGGAGAGGTGCCGATGCTCAATATCGGGGCGTGGCTGCTGCGCAGCTCGAATAACTTCACCGACTTCCCGCGTGATTTCAAAATCGCTTTCGCTCCGGTACCGAGACTCGCCGAAGCTGCAGGTGATTATGTAACCCGCGGGGGCCTCGGCGATTACATCTCCATTAACGCCAAGTCCAAGAAGCAGGAAGCGGCCTGGGAGTTCCTGAAGTGGTATTCCGATGGCGGCATGTCCCCGATGGCAGCGGGCGGCAGACTCCCGGCCTCCAAGGATGCCAAGCAGGAGGATGCACTCAAGAGCCTCATCGGCGACAAAAGTGACTCCTACGATCTGGACTCCCTGATGTACGTCATGTTCGACAATAAGACGCCAACCTATGTCCGCAGCCTGCCGCAAGAGGTAATGGACCTGCGCTCGCAGGAGTACGAGAAATACTTCCTCGGCTCCCAGCCGCTCGATCAGACCATACAGGCCATGGCAGCCCGGCATAATGAGTATTTGAAGCAGACGAAGTAGCGGCTGGGGCGCAGACAGAGAAGAAATAGAGAAATGTAGTCTTCTTGAGTATTCTTGCGGACTGGGATGCGCTTATTTTGGCAAATTCGGCTATTCTGGAGGCTAAGCGGACTCAGATGCGCTTAATTACAATTTCCCTCTTCATTTCCGGCTACCTGGAGTGATATAACGGCCTCTGAGTCCGCTTGCCGGCATAAAGTTGATTTTTTCGCCAAATAAAGGCCTGTGAGTCCGTCGGTCCATCATAAGAGGATTAGCAGCGCGGGCACGATGGTTTTGACCGGAAAATGCACCTGCATACTCCAGGAAATCCCTTGACAAGGCGGAGCGGATAACTATCCGCTCCGTCTTTCTTGTCCCCCTGTCAAGCAGCCCGAATAGAACAAAACTATGCATTTCCGCCATCCTCCCGTGCCCGCTGGAACAAAACCATGCAATTTGAAATATCGCCAATCCGGCGGAGGGATTATGCTATAATCTAGCATATCAACCGTCCCGAACCGGGCAGGTTCGGTCAGGCTTGGAGGTGCTTCCCTGTGTCACAGCTGCTGCGTGTGCTGATTCCCCAGAAGTTGAAATACCGTCTGTTCACCGCGTTCGTATGCCTGATTCTGCTGCCGTTCGGCGCACTGAACATCTATAACTATCAGCGTATTGAGACGCTGGTCCAGAAGAAAATCAGCCAGCAAAGCCACTATCAGCTGGAGCAGATGTACCGCACGCTGGAGGACCAGATCAGCATCGCCTTCAAGACGCTGCTGTTCCTGAAGCAGGATGACACTGTGAAGTCTGTACTGCTCCATCCTGAACAGCGTAATCAGCTGGAGAATAAGCGGCTGATGGAGAATATTTTCAAGAACCTGAACAACAGCTTCTTCCTGTATAATCCTTCGGTCTACTTCTTGATTCTGGACTTATCTGAAAGCGCATACACCTCATACCCGCCCAAGGATTCACTGGTCTATTCGGATCTGCGGGGTAATCCTGGGTTCGACAGAGGGCAGATGAATAACAGCTCTTATCACTGGGTGCCTAATGATGCCAACTACGTACTGCGCGATGTCTCTACCAGCGCCTATCTTCTCTCTTTATATGCCTATCTGGAGGATACCCGGAACCAGCCGTATGGCATGGCCCGGATCAGCATTGATTATACATACTGGCTGCGCTCCATCCATAAGCAGTCCGATCTGGAGCAGCAGTATTTCCTGATCACACGCTCGGGTGAGGATATCTCCCAGTCGGTTCCGGGCAGCCAGTTATCTGAGAAGGTGAAGGCGGGCTTTGCCGGGCAGCCGGGACAGCAGTATTTTATCGACAAGGACTCGAACGCCCTGATTAACTATATCTATGTGGAGTCGCTGGACTGGTATATCGTCAACCGGATTCCGCTGTCTGTGCTGTTCGTGGAGATCGAGGGGCTGAAGCAGCAGTATTTCATTACATTCCTGGTGCTGACGAGCATCTTCCTGATGATGACCTTCGTGATTGCTACGACCATTACGCGGCCCTTGTCCCATCTGCAGAACAAGATGAAGGCGGCGGTGCAGAAAAGCCTGAAGATCCGCCTGCCGGAGCACAAATTCAGCGGCGAGATCCTGGAGCTGACCCGGACCTTCAATACGATGCTTGACGACACCCACCTGCTGATCCAGAAGCTGAAGGCCGAGGAGCGCCAGAAGGAGGCGGTGCATTTTCAGATGCTGCTGGCCCAGACGAATCCCCACTTCCTGCTCAACACGCTGAATACGATCAAATGGATCGCCATCCGTGAGCATAACGAGGATATTACTAACATGACTCTGTCGCTCGGCAAGCTGCTGGAGGCCAGTCTCAATACCGATAAGGATCTGATCCATCTCAAGGATGAAATTGAGCTCGTTGAGGCCTATGTCCATATTCAGCAGGTCCGTTACGCCCACAAATTCGACTGTACGTTCACGTATGACGAGGACATTCTGTATGCTCTGGTGCCGAAGCTCAGCCTCCAGCCGCTGGTGGAGAACGCCATTATCCACGGAATCAGCAGGCTGCCCGGCCATGGCCTCATTGAGCTGAATGTCCGCCGTGAAGAGCACAGGCTGATTATCGAGATCCGGGACAACGGCGTAGGCATGGAACAGACGGAGGGTCCCAAGGCTCCGCGCAAGCGTCCGGGTATCGGACTGAATAACATTCAGGAGCGGCTGCGGCTGTTGTTCCGGGAAGAGGGCCGGCTTGAGGTTCTCTCTACCAGCGAAGGCGTTACGGTCCGCTTGACGCTGCCGCTGCTAATGTCCACACCTTACGGCAACGAACATCCGGATTGAAGCGCATAACTACGGGAGGGATTACACATGTGGAAGGTACTGCTGGTGGAGGATGAGGTATTCGTACGGGAAAGCGTGCGCGAGATCATCGCCTGGGAAGAGCTTGGCTTCACGGTCAGCGGAGAAGCGGGCAATGGGGCAGAGGCGCTGGAGATGATCCGGGAGGATACGCCCGATCTGGTGATTTCGGATATCGTCATGCCGGAGATGGATGGAGTCGAGCTGCTGCGCAGAACCCGTGAGGAGGGGTATGGTTCCCGCTTCGTCATGCTGACCTGCATGAATGACTTCGAGAATGTGCGGCAGGCCATGGAATACGGGGCGTCCAATTATATTCTGAAGCTGTCGATGAGCGTGAATTCACTCCGTGACACACTGCGCAAGATCAGCGGCGAGCTGGAGAAGAACCGCAAGGCTGAACCGGATAGCCCTCAGGAGTCTCCCCCGCCCCCGCAGGCCCATGAGGAGATTACGAGCCACCCGGAGATCCAGAAGATCCTTCACTATCTGCACGAACACTACGCTGAGGATATTACCGTGAAGTCGATGTCGCAGTATGTCATGATGGCCGAGAATTATGTCAGCACCCTGTTCAAAAAGAAAACCGGCCACACCCTCATCCACTATCTGCACCGTGTACGGGTAGATCAGGCGATTCGGCTCCTGACCGGCTCCGACCTGCCGGTCTATGAGATCGGCAACCGGGTCGGCTTCGTGAGCGATAACTACTTCATCAAAATCTTCAAGCGCCTGACCGCGCAGACGCCCAGTCAATACCGGCATCAACAGCGGGAGAATCCGGATAGCTTAAGTCTATAGCCTGCTTTTCAGATAACGATCATAGTATTGATCCAGCGGCATTCCTTCCGGGAATGCCGCTTTTCTTGCTGGCCGGAACATGGATAGAACATAACTAAGACCGGAGCGCCTGCCACCGCTTGCGTAATTGTATATTTCTGTGCCATGAAGTGGGTGGTTTTGTTCCTTAACCCTCAAGGGAACGCTTGCTATGCTTGTAATGTACTTATTAAGACCTAAAGGAGTGGGGCTATTGTGAAAGCAACCTGGATGCGACGTCAGCAGTTGTTGGGCTATCTGTTTATCGGACCCAATATGATTGGCGTGATACTGTTTTTTATCATACCGGCTATGTATTCGTTCTATCTCATGTTTACAGACTACAAGTTTATGAGTCCCCATACCAAATTCATCGGGCTGGCCAATATCCGGCGGATGCTGGGGGATGAGGTCTTCTATATTGCCATTAAGAATACGCTGCTGTTCCTGCTCTCTGTTCCTGTATCCATTGGGCTGGCGTTCCTGGTGGCTGTCATCCTGAACCGTTCCGTGTATCTCAAAAAGCTGCTGCGCGCCCTTTACTTCATGCCCTACATTACCAGCGGTGTAGCCGTAGCCTTCGTCTGGATGCTGCTGTTCCACCCGAATAACGGGCCGATTAACGGCATTCTCCGCTCTATGGGCATCGAGAACCCTCCCGGCTGGCTGTCCACGATGGATACGTCCATGTATGCGATTGATATCATCTGGATCTGGTTCATGCTCGGCTATAACATGATTATCTACCTCGCCGCCTTGCAGGAGGTGTCCGGCGAGCTGCTGGAGGCAGCTACCATCGACGGTGCCCGCACGTGGCAGACGGTCCGCAGCATCCTGTGGCCGCTGGTGAGTCCCACCACTTTTCTGCTGCTGATCACCGGGCTGATCATGTCAATCAAGCAGTTCGGCATCATCCAGGCAATCACGCAGGGCGGTCCCGGGAACAGCACCACCGTATTATCCCTGTTCATCTATCAGAATGCCTTCCGCTATTACGAGATGGGCTATGCGTCAGCGGTCTCCTGGGCCCTGTTCCTGATCATTCTGATCTTCACCGTCGTTCAATGGCTGGGCCAGAAACGCTGGGTTCACTACTAAGGAGCTGAGAATATGAATAAAGCCGCTGTTGCCAAAATCATCACCACATTAATCATGCTGTTCTTCAGCATCGTCATGATTGTGCCCTTCCTCTGGATGATCAGCACCTCCTTCAAAACCCCTGCAGAGGTATTCCGCTATCCGATCCAGTGGATTCCGGACCACTTTAACTGGAGTCATCATATTAAGGTCTGGTCCGGTACGGGCAGCTTCGTGCCTTACTATCTCAATTCCCTTAAGGTGGCTATTCTGAGCACCATAGGTGCTGTCTCCTTGTCCGCCCTCGCGGCCTATGGCTTCGCCCGGATTGAGTTCAAGGGACGTAACACGATGTTCCTGGTCTATCTGTCCATGATGATGGTTCCTCCGCAGGTGCTGTTCGTGCCCAAGTTCATCATGTTCGACTGGGCCGGCATCTATAACACCCACTGGGCGTTGATCCTACCCGGCATGTTCACCATCTTCGGCGTATTCATGATGCGGCAGTTCTTCCTCTCCGTGCCCCATGAAATCTCGGAGGCTGCCTTCATCGACGGTGCCGGCCATTTCCGCATCTTCTCGCGGATTATCCTGCCGATGGCCAAGCCTTCGCTGGCGACACTGGCGATTATCGACTTCTCCTGGCACTGGAACGATTATGAGAACGCGCTCGTCTTCCTGATCGATCAGGATCTGTTCACCGTGCCGCTCGGGCTGCAGAATTTCATCCTGGAGAACAATGTTGACTACAACGGCATGATGGCCGCCGCAACCGCCGGTATCATCCCGATGATTCTCGTCTTCCTGCTCGGCCAGAAATACATTATTGAAGGGGTGGCCAGCTCGGCGGTGAAGGGGTGACGTTGCGGGGGGCTAGGAGCTTTACAGCATCGGCTTTAAAACTGTAAGAATGAACCTCAGTTAAAGTCTGAGCATGAACATTGAGCTAATAGTAGGCTAATCCTGCACCCGTTGCCGATCTCTACTCTTAAAATCAAGTAGCTGATTGTATTTCCTGCAATAGAAAACGCAAAGCTGACCGTTAAATGAGAATCTATTGTATTTCATACAGTGGAATGTTGCGTTTTAGCTGAAAAATGGCCTTTTTTCAACATTCCATTGCACTGAATACAATAGAATCTATTTCGAAGCCTTTTTAAAGCACTCCATTGTACAAAATGCAATTGCTATCGTTCCTGTAAATCCGGCGAATTAAGATCCGTTATTCCAACTGTTGATCCTGCGCCTTCACCGCCACCCAGCCGTCAATCAGATAAGCGCCGAAGAATCTGGATACGGCCGTGAACCCGGCCTCCTCCAGCAGCTCCTCCATCTCTTCGGCAGGAAGCGGATGGGAGGTTACTCCGAACGATTGCTCGAAGGTCTGCCACTGTTCCTCTGCGATGCCGTTATTCAGCATATGCAGCCGCCAGCCCGCCATCTGAAGCTCCCATGCAGGAGTGCCTGGCACCCCGCAGATGGCGGACATACACAGCGGTGCGCCCGGCCGAAGCCGCGCGGCAATGCCGCGGAGGAGCGCCAGCTTGTTCTCCCGACCCTGCAAGAAATGCAGCACCAGCATACAGGTTGCGGCATCATACGCTCTAGTGCAGTTCCAGGTACTGATCTCCGTATGATGCAGCTGCACTCTGTCCATCAGACCCGCAGACTCCAGCCGTTGCTGTGCAGCCTGGAGCATACGCTGCGAGATATCCAGGCCGCTGAAGCCCCAGGCCGGATGACTCAGGCCCAGCTTCAGGATCTCCTGTCCTCCCCCCGCTCCGACGACCAGCAGCCTTGGCTTCTCCCGCTGCCGCTGATCCAGCAGTGCTGTAATCAGCGTATCCATTAAGTCATACTGGAGCTGGTATCCAGGGATTTTGCGGCTGATGTTCTGTACGTACTGATCCCCGTCGGCCTGCTCCCACGGGCTACCTGTATTGGCTGTATTGGCTGTATTGGCTGTATTAGATGTCCTGCTGTTCAATCCATCCCCTCCGATGTAGTAATTGGTACATGACCACAACAGGTCATGTACCAATTATCAGGGCCGGGCCCCGGAACCGCCATCCCACATAGCTGGGATCTATAGAACGGGCCGCTCATACCAATACCCTGGAATCCCCCGTTCCAGCCGCATCAGCGCCTCCAGATAATAATAGTCGCCCCAGATGGTGTAATCATCCGGTGAATCCCCGGCTCTGGCCGAGTATGCGCCGTGCTCCAGCAGACCCTCTGCCTGCTCGTTACCATGGGTTGAATAATGCTTTGCCAGTGCCCCCACCGCTGCCTCTCCCGCCTCCTGAAAGAATAGGCGCTCCGGATCTGCCGTCTCCAGCTGCGCCGCAATCTCCAGCAGCCCGCAGGCGGCAATGGCTGAGGCCGAGCTGTCACGCTTCGTCCCCGGTTCTACGGGAGTGTCGAAATCCCAATACGCGACCCCATCCTCCGGCAGATGGGCCACGAAGTAACGGCCCAGCCGCTTCGCCGTCTCCAGCATCTCCGCACTCTTCAGATAACGGCTGATCAGGGCGAAGCCATAGATGCCCCATGCCTGCCCGCGCGTCCAGGTGGAGCCGTCACGGTAACCCTGATGTGTACCGCCGCGGATGGCGTCTCCGGTCACAGGATCGAAATAGAAGGTATGATAGCTGGAATCATCCCCGCGTACCAGGAAGCGGCGGGACTTAAGGGCATGCAGCTCGGCTACCCGCCGGTAGGCGTCATTGCCGGTCTGCTCATGCGCCCAGAGCAGCAGCGGCAGATTAAGCAGACAGTCGATAATGATCCGTCCGCCGTTAACGGCATCCCCCTCCCGCCCCCAGGCCTGGATCAAGCCAGGCTCTTCACGCCAGCGCTTCATCAGCATGTCCGCCGCCTCCAGCGTAAGCTGCCGGGCCCCTTCATCCCGTTCGATGATCCACTGGGCCTTGGATGACAAGGAGTAGAGGAAACCAATATCATGATGATCAAAAATAATTTTGTGGTCCATACGGCGGCGGAAGCTCTGGACGGTCCTTAACGCCTGTTCGCGGTAGACCGAATCTTCACTGTACTCAGAGCAGAGCCAGAGGATGCCGGACCAGAAGCCCGCCGTCCACTCCGTATTATCATTGAGCGTATAATGCTCATCCCCGGTACTCACATGGGGGAACTGGTCCCCGAATCTTGTAATATTGCGTTTCGTTACGCGAAGTGCGTCCTCAATTGCTTGTTGCAACATATCAGTTACTCCTCCTTGTTATAAGTTATCTTGCTGGATCAGCCGATTAGCCTGTTTGTACTGGCCCGGAGTGATCCCCTCATATTTCTTGAACACACGGATTAAGGAATTGCTGTTCAGGAAGCCCACACGCTCCGAGACCTCCTGCACATTCAGTTCATCCGCCTCCAGAATCCGCTTGGCTTCTTCGATCCGATACTGGTTGATATAGTCGATAACGTTGGTGCCGGTCTGTTCCTTGAAATACTTCGAGACATACGTAGGATGGAACCGGAAGCGTTCCGAGATATGGGTCAGTCCCAGATTCACATCATTGTAATTCTCATGAATGAATTCCAGGAGCTGCTCCTTCAGCTCGGTGTTGTGGGAACGCTTGCGTTCATGCACCATCTGGCAGACCGTCTCCAGAATCTGCAGCAGCTCCGTCTCTATCTCCTCGAAGGTCTCACAGGCAAAAAGCCGCCGGATCAGCTCATTGCGCCGGGTCAGCTCCTTCAGGTCATCGGTCTTGAGCTGCTCCGTAGCCTTCAGCATGGTCCCGATCAGCTCGAACATCAGGCAGCGGGCCAGCTCAACGGATAAGGGCTCCCCGGCAAAATTGGTCATTAGAATCTCATTCATCACCTCGGTGGAACGGGCATAATTGCCTGTGGCAATATAATTGACCAGCTGACGCTCCAGATCGAGCGGATAATATAGCTCCTCCTTGGGCTGCCGGATACGGTCCTGGTCAATAATCTGGCCGATGCCGAGAATCAGCCGGTATTCCAGCGCCTCCTCCGACTCCCGGAAGCAGGCGGAGATGTCTGCCAGAGAGGTGTGGACACTGCTGACGCCAACGGAGAAATAGATCAGGAAGCGGGACTGAATGAAATGCTGCGCCTCCCCGGTCGCCCGGATCAGCTCCGGCACAGCGTCCGCCGCATTTCTCCGGAGATTGACCAGCAGCGCGATCCGCCCATCCATCTCTGCGGAATAGACCGGACCGGCCGGGCCCAGCAGCTCCTCCAGCACATTAGTCAGGATCAGATGGACGAACTGGCGCTTCCCCTCCTCATCCTCCGGGGCCCGTGTGCGGAACAGACCCTCATAATTCTCCAGGTGTACCAGCAGTACCGCGAAGGAATCACTCTCCCAAAAAAGGCCCAGACGCTCCATCTCACCGGCAAGCCCTTCTCCCGGCTGCACCCGCCCCTTTAGCAGCCTCGCCAGGAAGCTGCTGCGCACCATCGACTGCTGCTCCTTCAGCCGCGTGGCGAACTGGTCCTGCTCCTCCCAGGCCCGGGTCAGCACCGTCTGCAGGATGCCGAACTCATCATCCGGCTGTTCCAGCTTCCCCTTGACCTTATCAGAGATAATATCCATAATCCGGCCGAGCGGCCGGTAATTCCGGCGGGTGAACCACCAGGCGGCGATGCCGCCCAGCAGCAGAACAGCAGCCACACCGGCAAAGGTGATGCTGCGGATCACCATCAGCTTCTTGGCATAGATCCGGGTCGGAACGATAGAGACATACTGCCAATCCTCAACACTAGAGGATATTTGCGAGACCGTCACCGATTCCCCGTTCCAGTCGGCCGTGCCGGTCCGCCGTTCGCTGTCCTTATTCTGCTGCAAATATTGATGTATTGTGTAAGGGGTTTCAACCGTTCCTGTAGAAAAAAGCGTCCGCCCGTCACGGTCCAGGATGAATACAATACTCTCCGGCTCCAGCCGCACATTGTTGATCGCCTGCTGGAACCGTTCCGGGTCCAGCATCACCACAAAGGTCGCCGGGCTGCTCTGCGACACCTGAACCGGGAACGGCTGCAGGTAGACCAGCGTTTCTTCAATGCGGCGGTCCTCGCTGAGAACCTTCATTTTGCGAAAAACACTCTGGTCTGACTCCTGCATCAGCCGGGTCCACTCTGGCCCGCTTACCCCGGTCCCCTCATAGTAAATGTCATACAGCAGCTTCTTGGACACCAGCGAAGAGGAGGACAGCGCCACATCCGAAGACTTCACATAGATGTACAGCTCGCGGATGAGCCCGTTCCCGATCCGGATGGATTTGAGGTTCTTGATCAGCTCCAGCCCCATCAGCCGCCATCTGGCATCCTGCTCGGAGGCGTGGTTGATGAAGCTGCTGAGCTGGGAATCGGCCATGAGCTGGCTGCTGATGCTGCTGATATCCTGGGTCTGGCTGTCGATGGTCTCCTGCACCTGGGACAGCAGCACCATGTTGGAGCGGTTCACCTCTTCCTTCAGCAGATTGCGGGACTCCGCAAAGACAGCCGCCCCGATGGTGACGGGGATGAGCAGGATGACCAGATAAGAGAGGCTCCAGGACAGCAGGATGCTTTTCTTTTTCATGGCGCTCCTCCTCCTTGTTCATGATGTAGATAAGTCCAGGCACGTGTCCTGTCTATTCCTTGATTGCGCCAATCATGACGCCCTTCACAAAATACTTCTGCAAAAACGGATAAATAAACAGAATCGGCAGTGTCGCCACCATCACCGTTGCGTATTTCACACTTTCTCCAATCGCTTCCTTGTCACCCATAGCTGCCGAGGTGGTCATCGAATCCGTACTATTCTGGATGAGAATCTCACGCAGCACCAATTGAAGCGGATACAAATCACGGTCGCGGATATACAAAATGGCGCTGAACCAGGAGTTCCAGTGGCCTACGCCGTAGAACAGAATCATGACCGCAATGACCGGCATCGATAAGGGTACGACAATCCGCCAGAGAATGCGCATCTCCCCCGCCCCGTCGATTCTGGCCGATTCCAGCAGACTCTCGGAGATTCCCTGAAAGGCTGTACGCATAATGATCAGATTATAACTGCTGACCAGCCCGGGTACAATCAGTGCCAGCAGGTTATTGCCGAGGTGGAGCGTATTGTTGATCAGCAGGTAGGTCGGGATAATCCCGCCGTTGAAGAACATGGTGAATACAATGGCCAGCATGATCGGATTGCGCAGCATGAAGCTTTTGCGGGACAGGGTATAGGCCCCCAGGATAGTAAAAAGCAAATTGAGCGCCGTGCCCAGCACTACGATCACCAGCGTATTGCGGTAGCCGGAGAGAATGCTCGGATTACTGAGCACCAGCTTGTAGCTGTCCAGATTGAACCCGTCCGGGAGCAGCAGCAGCCCGCTATGGGCCATCAGCCGGTTGGAGTCGCTTAACGAGGCATTCAGCACATGCCACAGCGGATACAAAGTGATGATAATAAGCAGAACCATGAGCAGCACATTGAGACTGTCAAACAGTTTTTCGCCTATCGTTCGTTTAATCGTCATGAGATTCCCCCACTTAGAACAGCTTATTGTCGGATACCGCCTTGGAGAGACGGTTGGCGCCGATGAGCAGAATGAAATTGACCAGCGATTGGAACAGGCCGACGGCCGTCGTATAGCTGAACTCTGCACTCTCACTGATCCCTTTGCGGTAGACGAAGGTGGAGATGACATCCGCTGTATCGTAGACATTGGGATTATAGAGCAGGATCACCTTCTCGAAGCCGATCTCCATCAGTCCGCCTATGCGCAGAATCAGCAGAATCACAATCATCGGGATAATTCCCGGCAGCGTAATATGCCATACCCGGCGTATCCTGCTGGCCCCGTCCACCTTCGACGCATCGTAGAGCTCCGGGTTAATTCCGCTGAGGGCAGCCAGATAGATAATGGTCGAGAACCCCAGCTCCTGCCAGATGGAGGAGGCCGTATAGATCGTGCGGAAATTGCCCGGATCACTCAGCAGCGCGCTGCTCTCCCCGCCGAAGAACGTAATGATCGAATTGAACAGCCCGTCACGGGAGGAGAAATCGACCACCATCCCGCAAATGACCACCAGAGAGATAAAGTGGGGGATATAAGAGACCGTCTGCACCGTGCGTTTGAACAGCTCATGCCTCAGCTCATTGAGCAGCAGCGCCAGCAGGATCGGGGCCGGGAAGCCAAACAGCAGCTGGTAGAAGCTGAGAATCAGTGTGTTTTTGAGCACCCGCCAGAAATAATAGCTCTGAAAAAAATCGCGGAAATGCTGCAGCCCCACCCATTCGCTGCCCCAGATGCCCTTGCCGACGGTATACTCCTTGAAAGCGATGACCGCACCATACATCGGCAGATACTTGAAGATCAGGAAGTATAACACCACCGGAAGAGCCATCCAGTAGATCACTTTATTCCGCTTGTAATTCAGCCATACCAGGGATAACTTCTGTGTCACAAGTCTCCCTCCTTTCTTCTATCTGCAGGACAGACCTGCGGGAGCAAAGTGCTTAATCTGCCGCTCCGCAGGTGGCCTTCATCCTGATTTATCTTGCGTTGTAGCGGTCTACTGCCGCCTGTTGAATTTCTATCGCCCGCTTCACATTGAACTTGCCGATCTGGGCTGTGAACTTATCGAAGTTCTCCAGCGGCTCAGCGCCAATGACGAACTTGATGAACATTTCATCGCGGTAGGTGGTGATGTCGCTCATGATTTTGCTGTACTCACTGGATTCCTCAGTCGTCAGGCTGACCGGAGGAAGACCGACCTTAAGCGTATTGTCACTATATTTGGAAAAGAGCGTTACCGCGTCCTTCTGCTGCTGGAACTGGTAATATTGCTCGTTGTACCGGTCATCATCCTCCCCGACAAACGGATAGTTGGCAATGAAATGCTTCGCCATCGCCTGAACCACCGACAACCCGTCCGGATTCTTCAGAATCTCATCCGTGTAGGTCGGATACCCGTCCTTCATCGTGTATGTCACCCCTTCTACGCCGAAGTTCTTCAGCATATGGCCTTCTTCACTGAAGAAATAATCCAGCGCCTTCACGGTCTCCTCGGGGTGCTTGTTGCTCTTGGTGATCGTTGCTCCGGCACCGCTCCACTCCCAGGACCGGCCGGTGAACATCGGCTCATCGCCCTTGTTCACTACGGGGAACTGGACGGCCGTAAGATTGGCCTGCGGCTCCTTCTCCTGGAGGGCGGGCAGATAACGCCCGATGCCGCCGCCGATGTAAGTGAAGAAGGCACCGGCCTGGCCGCTCAGAATCTTGGCATCAAAGGTCTTCTGATCATTGGTGGCGAAGTCAGGATCGATCAGCCCCGCCTGATACCAGCGGTGGAAGGTAGTCAGGAACTCTTTGAATTCCGGCTCGACCGGCCCGAACGCCACCTTGCCGTCCTTGAGGAAGATCGTATTCGTGATTCCGTAGGCCTCCAGGAAATTCGCGGCCGCCGGGCCCATCGTCGTCAGCTTGGGCGGAGCGCCGTACAGGAGCGGGGCGCTTACGCCCTTTTTCTCCTTGAAGGCCTGCAGCACCGTCTCCCACTCCGCGATCGTCTCCGGCTGCGGCAGCTTCAGTTCATCCAGCCAGTCCTGGCGGATGAACATGCCGCCGAAGGTCTTGTACTTGCCCAGCCGCAGATGCGGGATGGCATAGATGTCTCCGTTATCCGCCTTCAACTGCTTCGCCACCTCGGGATTCTCGTCCAGAATCTTCTTCAGGTTAGGCGCGTACTTATCGATCAGGTCATTCAGCTTAATAATGCTGCCGTCCGTGTACAGCTTGGAATAATCGCCATAGACGAACATCACATCCGGCAGCTTATTGGAGGCCAGCATCACGTTGAACTGCTCCGTCTCTGCCCCGACCGCCGGATGCTGAAATTCCGTCTTAATGTGGGTCTTCTTTTCCCACTCCTGAATCGCCGTGATCTCACTCATATTCTTCAGCGTGATCGAGACATTCGTGTTCAATGACGCCCAGATGGAGATCGGCGTCGGCTCATTGGCCGCAGCGCCCTCCGCGTTCTTATTCCCGTCTGCGCCACCCGAGCAGCCTGCCAGTCCGCCTATCGCCAGCAGCAGACTGGCACTCATCAGTAGCCGCCTTCTCCAAGATCTCTTCATCCTTCACATCTCCCCCGTGTGTTCATGATAGATATAGAGCTGCCGGAGGTGAACGATCGCTTCGTTTGCCGACCTGCTGTGTTCTGCCCTCCTGCTCATCTAACTTAACGTTTCCGCCCCCGCCTTGACTATCTCCCATTCTTGCCGCGATATCGATATCTTGCTTATACCCTGTCCAGCACAGGAATTGCATACGGATGTTGAGAAATCAGGATTGATTCGGTCAAAAGATTACGTTTGGGGATAAGCCGTGACTCCAGAGAAGTTTTGGATTTCCGGCCGCTGTTGTATTTGAATTTCCTGATTAAAACCGCTGTTCACGGTAGAAATTCAAATACAAAGGCGGACGCTACCGCTCCTCCAGTTCCAAAATTCTCCTCCGCCACTTTCCCCTTAACTTTACAGCTAATTAACTTAACCCAGTCAGCCTGCCTGCCAGGTGAGATCACGTACCGCCCGCTTCCGGCAGATTCTAGTGCAGTATAGTGCTCCACATTCGCTCCCTTTGGGCTACATCCAGCCCATGTACCTTCGCGCCGGCACATTGTAATCGGTTTTTCGATTACATTTGGCCCACGCACCTTCACCAACACGAAAAAAGACACCGTTAAGTGCCTTCATCGCCAAACTATGGAGTTCGCCTAGCCTACCCGCCCCTCAGGCACGGCTAGCACCGACAGCACCGTCTCCAGCACCACATTCACACCCATTTCACAATCCTCATAGGAAGTGAGTTCTTCCTCGCAATGGCTTTTCCCGTTCACACTTGGAACGAAAATCATCGCCGACGGCAGGAACCCGGCCACGAACTGGGCATCATGCCCCGCACCGCTGGCCAGCTTCCGGCTGCTATAGCCCAGCTTCTGCGTTGCGTCAGCCACCAGCGCACAGATCCCTGGATCGAACCATACCGTGTCGCGGCCCCACAGCTTCGTCTTCGATACGCTGCATTCCAGCACTTCCTCCGGCAGGCCGTGAATAATCGCTTCAACTTCACGGACCACATCCATGTCCTTATGTCTCGCTTCCACGGTGAAGATCACCTTGTTCGGAATGACGGTATGAATATTAGGCAGCACGTTCATTCTGCCCATCGTGTAGACGAGCTCAGGGTCCAGCACCGCCAGCTTGCGGCGCAGCTCTGTAATAATATCCGTAGCGGCAAACAACGCATCCCGGCGCATATCCATCGGCGTAGTCCCGGCATGATCCGACTCCCCGGTCACTTCAATCTCATAGCAGACCATACCCACAACACAGTCAACCAATCCGATCTTAACGTTCTCCTTCTCCAGCACGGGGCCTTGCTCAATATGCAGCTCCAGATAAGCCGCCGCTTCCCTGATCCGGTTCTCCGACTCCCCGGCATAACCGCTGGCCTCCAGCGCCTCGCCGAAGCGGATGCCTTCCGCATCCTTCTTCTCCAGCATAGCCGCCTTATCGAACTTGCCGGACAAGACGCCCGAGGCCATCATGGACGGCTCGAAGCGCGCCCCCTCCTCGTTGGTGAAGTTCATCACCGTGACAGGCAGGCATGGCTTAATCCCGTGATCCACCAAGGTTCTCACTACCTCAAGGCCTGCAATCACCCCCAGCACACCGTCGAATCTGCCGCCCTTCTTGACAGTATCCAGATGTGAGCCCATCACTATGGGCGGCCCCTCTTCACTGCCAGCCAGAGTGGCATACATATTGCCCATATCATCCACCTTCACGCTCATGCCCAGCTCTTCGCAGCAGGCGGTGAAATAGCCGCGCACCCGCACATCCTGCTCCGACAGCGACAGCCGGGTAACTCCGTTATGGTCTGTCCGCCCGAAATCAGCAAAAGCCTCAATCGTATTCTTCAGCCGCTCACCGTTCACCAATAGTTGCTTAACCTGCATCGGCTTATTCCCCCGTTTCCGCTGATATGGAATGATTGCTATCCTTATATGTTAACGAATTCCACATGTTTGTCATTGTACATTCTGTAAAAATTATAGGCTGGAGAATTTCCGTTATATGCTGGCACCTGCGGGGAAGTCTGTTAGAATATGAGACGTTAGCATTACCATTACGGGAGGGGTACAGAGCATGAATACCATTTTACGCAGCGGCTCAGCCGTAGCCGAGATTCATTCACTCGGAGCAGAGCTGGTCAGCTTCAAAAGAACAGATACCGGGACGGAATATATGTGGAGCGGGGATGCCGCTTACTGGACAGGCCGTTCGCCTGTGCTGTTCCCGATTATCGGGGCAGCCATGGGCGGCGAGATCCAGGTGGACGGGCAGGCGTACAAGCTGGCCAATCACGGCTTCGCCAGACGCAGTGAATTCACGCTGGTAGAAGCAAGCGAGACGCAGGCAGTCTACCGGCTATCGCACAGCGAGAACACTCTGGCGAGCTATCCCTACCCGTTCAACCTGTTCCTGACCTACACCCTGAGCGGCAATACGCTTGAGATCGGCTACCGTGTGGAGAACCCCGGCGGACAGGAAATCTTCTTCCAGCTCGGCACCCATCCGGCGTTCAACTGCCCGATTGGCGGAGAAGGCAGCTTCACCGACTATTATCTTGAATTCGAACAGCCGGAGCGCCTGGAGCGCTTGTTCCTGAACAAGACCGGCCAGATCATCCAGGGTACCAGCGAGACCCTGCTGGAAGACGGAAATACACTTCCGCTTGACCATGAGATGTTCGCAAATGACGCACTGGTTTTCCGCAATGTCCAGTCCAAATCGGTTGCCCTCAAAAGCAGACAGTCTGACCGGAGCGTAACGGTCGCCTTCACGGGCTTCCCCGATCTCGGCATCTGGCAGCCGAAGAATGCACCATTCGTATGTATCGAGCCTTGGCATGGTGTGGCCGATATCGAAGGCTTCACCGGCGATTTCCGGGAAAAGCAGAACGTCATCTCCCTGCCGCCGGAGGGCCAGTTTACCAGTGCGCTGGCGATTACGTTTAACTAAATTTCAACAGGCGAAGGCCGCAGTCACCCCGTGGTGCTGTGGTCTTTTTGCTGTGGAACAGCGGCTTCTCGTCAGGCAGTTCACACCCCTCCTCAAGCGATAAGTACACTTTAGTAGTATATACAACCTTTTGACCCGGATAGTAAGATATTCACAAATCAAGTGACGCGTAGACCCGAATCAGAACCGGGAAAGGAAGTGACTGCTCGAGTGAAGCCAGAGATAAGTATTATTGTGCCTATCTACAACGTGGAATTGTACCTGAGGAAGTGTGTGGATTCGATATTGGCGCAGACCTTCCGCAGCTTTGAATTGATTCTGGTCAATGACGGATCACCCGATAAGTGCGGCGAGATATGCGAGTATTACAAAGAGCTGGACCCCCGTGTCGTAGTTATTCATAAGCAGAACGGCGGATTGTCCGATGCCCGGAACTATGGTATTGATGTGGCAAAGGGCCGGTATATCGGGTTCGTTGACAGCGATGACTGGATAGAACCGGACATGTATGAAGCCCTGCACGGACTCATCACCGCCCACAATGCAGATATCGCTGTATGCGGTCATTGCGAGGTACAGGATGAGGTCAAGCTGGAAAAGTCCTTCACGCACCAGGTGCGTGTATACGATAATGCGCATGCCTTTGACAAGCTGCTGGAAGATACCGAGATCCAGAACCTTGCCTGGGATAAGCTGTATAAGGCCGAGCTGTTCAGCCAGGTGAGATATCCGGTCGGCCGGTATTTCGAGGACATTTTTACCACCTATAAATTATTCCTCCAGGCGAACAAGACCGTCTCGCTGGACTCCCCCAAATACCTGTATCTGAAGCGAAGCGACAGCATCACCGGAGCGATGAACAACCGGAAATATTACGACCGCTTCTGTGCGGCGCTGGAGATCTACGAGACGATTCAGGATAAAAACTATCCGATCGCCAAAGAAATCTCGTTATCCCGGACCGTAACCGAAGGCATCGAGCTGTGCAACTTCCAGCTGATTACCGGCGAGACTGCAGTGAACAAGGAATATCTGGCCGAGCTGGGCGGGTTCCTGAGCAAGCATACCTCCGCAATCCTGCGCAACCGTATTATCCGCCGGGAGATGAAGACCGCAGCCCTGCTTATTCTGACCAGCTCCACGGTATACAAAATGCTGTATTATTCCAAACTCCGTTTGAAGGGAAGTAATATGATATGAGCCAAGCCCTTGAGAAGATCCTGCCGCTGTCTTTCCGCAATTATGTAAGCAATATTCCCGTCTATCAATATTATAAGGGCTATCTGAGCTACCGGAATGCATATAAAGACAAAACGAAAGCCATTTACGTCGTCGGCTCCCCCGAGCATGACAATCTGGGCGATCACGCCATCACTTATGCGCAGATGAATTTTTTGCGGAAAGCTTTTCCCGACTATACCCTGATTGAGATTGTCGCCAACCGGCTGATGCATAACATGAAGTGTCTGGAGGAATTCTGCACGCCGGAGGATATCTTCGTGCTTCAGGGCGGGGGCAACTTCGGAATCGAGTATTTCCGCGAGGAAGAGGTGCGCCGCAAGATTATCTCTGAATTCCCAAATAACAAAATCATCGTCTTCCCGCAAACCATCTACTTCGGTGATACCGAGCTGGGCCGCGCGGAGTTCAAGAAGACACAGGATATCTATGGCTCCCACAAAGACCTCACGCTGGTCGCCAGAGAGGCAACGTCGTATGAAATTATGAAAGCCGGTTTCAGAAACAACGCAGTGCTGTTAACGCCGGACATTGTAATGTCTCTGGACATCACCGACCCTCCCAAGGAGCGCCACGGTGCCCTTCTGTGCATTAGAGCCGATAAGGAGAGCATTTTCAGCGAGCAGGACAAGAAGGTCATCCAGGAGTACACCTCCAAACACTACAGCAACACTACGTTCACGGATACCTGCATCCTCCGCTCTGTCTCCCTGGAAGACCGGGACCACGAGCTGAACACCTTATGGAATCAGTTCAAGGAGGCCGAGGTTGTGATTACGGACCGGCTGCACGGGATGATTTTTGCGGCGATTACGTCCACGCCTTGTATTGCACTGGGGAATTACAATTATAAGGTCGTAGGCAGCTACGAATGGATCAAGCATCTGGGTTATGTGAAATTCACGAACGATGTGAAGCACATCCCGGCATTGCTGGAAGAACTGAAGACGATCCAGCGTCCCCGGTACAATAATGAATTCTCGGTCCAGCATTACAGCCAGATCATTGAATCCATGGCAAGCAGCAGCGCTAGAGAACCTGCTTCGTCTATCGTTACCGCTTAAGATAAGCACAAGACACTCTCTGTAGCGAGGAAGCGATCCCACCCTTGAAAACAAATATAAAACTTGCTGCAATCATAACCTATGCTTCGGTATTTCTAGGCGTTATTATCTCCCTAGGCTCGACGCCGTTCATTGTGTCGACCTTGGGGAAATCCGAATATGGATTATTCGCGCTGGTGAACTCCATCATCGCCTATATCGTCCTGCTGGATCTGGGCTTCGGCAGTGCGGTCATCCGCTTCAATGCGAAATACATCTCTGAGAATGACTCCGCAGGCCAGCGCAATATTAACGGAATGTTCCTGCTGCTCTTCTCAGCCATCGGACTCCTCTCCTTACTTGCCAGTGTGATTCTGGTATTTAATTTCGATGTGATCTTTAGCAGCCTCGATGAAGCTGAGCTGGGCATTCTGAAGACCATATTTATCATTGCCGCCATCAATGTAGCGGTCTCGTTCCCGCTGAATATCTTCAGCTCGATCATTACGGCCTATGAGCGGTTCGTCTATCTCAAAATCATCAATCTGATCCGCGTGGTCCTCTCTCCCGCCATGATGGTACTGGTCCTGCTGTTCGAATTCAGATCGACAGGAATGGTCACCGTTGCGCTTGTGCTGAACCTGACGATCGGCGTGATTAACGTGGTCTTTTGCCGGACCAAGCTGAATCTGAAAGTCCGGTTCCACGGCTTCGATACCAAGCTGTTCAAGGAGATCTTCAGCTATTCTTCCTATATCTTATTGTCGTCGATTGCCTTTCAGATCTATACGAATGCTGATCCGCTGATCATCGGGATGTTCCTCGGGGCCACGCCCATCGCCATCTTCGCCATCGCCGCCCAGCTCAACACGTATATTCTCAACTTCTCCAATGTGCTGGCCAGCTTCTATCTGCCGAAGCTCACCAAGATGATCGTCAAGGGGGCAGATCAGGCGGCCTTAATGCTGGAGCTGGTCAAAATAGGCAGAATCCAGGCGCTGATCGTAGGCTACATCGTCTCGGGCTTCGTGTTATTCGGACAGAGCTTCATACTGATCTGGCTCGGCCATGATTACAAATATGCGTACACGGTTGCGCTGATCATCATCATTCCCCAGATCACGTCGATTGTGCAATCGCTGTTCGCCACCATGCTGGAAGCGATGAATATGCACAGGGTGAAGGCCTTCATCTACTTCTCTGTTGCTATTCTGAAGGTGGCCTTAACCTTCTGGTTCATCCGGATCTGGGGGATTACAGGCTGCGCCATTGCTACGGCTATCGGGATGATCATCAATGTATGCCTGAATAATGTGTACTACAAATATAAATTGAAGTTCGATATTCTTCACTTCTGGCTGCAGATCATCCGCGTCTTCATTCCGGTGGTGCTGCTGGCCGGGGTGTGCGGGTTCCTGCTTAGCTTCTTGAGCATCACTTCTTACGTGTACCTGGGCATGTATGTCATCCTGTACTCCCTTCTCTATGTGCTTACCATGTGGCTGTTCGGACTGAACGGGGCGGAGAAGCAGATGGTGGCCGGACCGGTTAGAAAAATGGCTCTGCGGAGTCAGGCCTAGGACTCTACGTGAGGCGGGCGCTGAACTGCATGTAAGGTAAAGAAGCCTTTGCGGACAAGATCCGCAGAGGCTTCTTCTCTTGGCTTGGCAAGCTTGCCGGTCAGAGCTGCTTCAGCCGCTCATCCAGCAGCCGGAACGCTTCCCTCAGAGCCGGCTTGGAAACGCCGCCGTAGACATCGCCGATATTCGTCTCGTAGTAGCAGGAGTTCCCGCCGGTTGGCTTGAGCCGTGGTGTCAGGCCAATGCCGGTCTCGTTATAGATCCCAATCAATACAGGGGCAAGCTGCTCCAGAGGCAGCGCGAAATGGATGTGGAACATATTCGAGACCGGAACCTCCGGCAGCGTGGATACCTTATCACAGCTGTTGAATAAGGCTGCCAGCTCCTTGGCCTGCTCATAGTATTCTGACATCCTGCCGATTCGCTGCTGGTAATAATACCAGGCCGGGACAATATAAGGATAGAGACTGATCAGGTCGCCGCCGTGACGGCGCTTCCAGATCTTCGAGGTCTCTGTGAACTCCCGGCTTCCTGCTAAGATCGCTCCGGCAATCCCTCCGATGCCCTTGTAGAAGGAGACATATACACTATCGAACAGCGCGCAGACCTCGGCCGCCGTCTTGCCGTAGTAAGGCAGCACCTCGAACAGCCGCGCCCCGTCCAGGTGGAGCTTAATTCCCTGCTCCCGGCAATACGCCGATATCGCTTCCAGCTCGGCATACTCCGGCAGCTGTCCGCCGATCTCGCGCTGCGGCAGCTCCAGCAGCAGACAGGCAACCCCCGGTCCCATCCCCTTCACATCCTCCAGGGTAATCAGACGGTCTGCACTGCCCAGCAGCAGCGGCTCCAGATGATGCAGCTCCTTCAGGCCGTCCTGCTCATGAATCTCCAGGTGGCATAACGGATGATAAGCGACCTTTTTGCTGCCCTCCCGGTCACTCCAGATCCGCAGGGCAATCTGCTGGGCCATCGTGCCGCTGGGGAAGAACACGCTGCATTCTTTGCCCAGCGTCTCCGCCATCTCCGCCTGGAACTCCTCAATCACCGTTCCTGTCCCGTACATGTCCGCAGCGAGACTGTCCTCTACACTAGCCAGCGCTTTCTTGAGTACGGCTGCGTCCCGTCCGCCATGGCCTGCAAGCTGCACCTGCGTCCTGCCGAACGCCTCCATTAAAGCATTCTCCTCGTTCATTTTGTTCTCCTAGCCCCCTTCTCCGTAGCACCCGAACTGAATGAATCGTTGAAATTATATCATTCCTCTACAAAATAACCGAATTATTAGAATGTTCACATGATATTCCTCTCCAGCAAGGTGAAATAAGTTGACCGCTGTGCTACAATATTGGAATTGCAAAGGCAATTGCTTAGGGAGGTTTATAAATTCACCATGCTTATTATTGGTATCGCCGGCGGGACCGGCTCCGGCAAGACAACGGTAGCGCGCTCCGTGATTGACCGTCTTGGCTCTGACAAAGTAACATTCATATCCCAGGATAACTACTATAAAGACCATTCTTACCTCAGCATGGCTGAACGCGGTGCAATTAACTACGACCACCCGCTGGCCTTTGACACGGAACTGCTGATCGAGCATCTGGATTGTCTCAAAGCGGGCCAAGCCGCCTTCGCTCCCGTGTATGACTTCACGGTTCATGCCCGTTCAACCGAGAAGACCGTGGAGCTTGCCCCGAATAATATCGTCATTCTCGAAGGGCTGCATGTGCTGTCCGATGAGAAGCTGCGCGAGCAGCTCAACATCAAGGTGTTCGTGGACACCGATCCCGATGTGCGTATCCTGCGCCGGGTGCTGCGGGATATCGAGGAACGCGGGCGGACCATCCGTTCGATCCATACGCAGTATCTGACCACGGTGAAGCCGATGCACGAGGCCTTCATCGAGCCCTCCAAGAAATACGCGGACCTGATCATCCCGGAAGGCGGACAGAATCAGGTCGGGATCGAGCTGCTGTCGGTACTGACGGAGAAGTATCTGTCCGGCGATCATCAGTGGAACTGAATTAAGCCGCGCAACGGCTAATAGGGGTGCAAGGACCGTCCGGCGTGCCGGACGGTTTTTTGGTTTTTTTGGGATGAGGGTTGGTTTTTTCGAAACTCCGCCACTATAAGCCTTAACGAACTGTTGATTATTTCCTGATCATCCACTATGATAAGGTCAACAGCCGGGCATTAAGTTTAAGCGGTTTAATTTAATTATTTAGACATAATATTTTTAAACTCATACAGCGTCAGATCCAACATTTTGAATAGGACCATTATCTACATTCAATTCCCTTTTCACCGCTTTGATTTGTCCTTAAAGTTAAAGCGCTCATACTTTTGAGAAGCTCGTTGGGCTAATATTAGGATCAAGATTGAACCCTTGCATTGCCTGTTTACTGGAGAACCAATATCAGCACCCGCAAATCTGCCGCAAGGAGCGCTTGAGATGAAAGTAAGTATTTTTGATGTAGCCAAAAAATCAGGGCTGTCCGTGGTCACCGTATCGCGGGTATTAAACGGAGCAACGTCTGTGCGGGAGAACAACCGCCAGAAGGTGCTCGACGCAATCAAGGAGCTGGATTATCGCCCGAATGCAGCAGCCCGCAGTCTGGCCAGCGGCAAGACCGGCATCCTCGGCCTGATTGTAACGACCCTGCAGGATTCCTTCTTCGATGCTGTGGTCAAGGAGCTGAATGAGACGCTCGCCCTGCACGGATATTATCTGGCCATCTCTGTGCATGATGGCATTGGCTCCGGCGAGAGCCACTACCTTATTCAGGAAGACCGGGTGGACGGCCTCATCCTGCTCTCCCCGATCAAAGAGGACAATTATATTGTCGAGCTGAAGCGGCGGAGCATTCCCTATGTGCTGATTGACAACCAGCTGCCGGAGAATGACAGCTATTCCATTACCATCGACAACTTCAAAGGCGGGTATGCCGCAGCCAGCCACCTGCTTGAGCTGGGGCATACCTCCATTGCCCATCTCTGCGGGCAGGAGATGTTCCGCAGTACGCGGGAGCGGCGCGCGGGCTTCCTGCAAGCGCTGCAGGAGCAGGACCTCGCCCCGTTCGAGATCGTGCCCGGTGAATTCGAGATCGCCATGGGCTACGATACAGTGCAGCGCTGGCTTGCGGAGGGTAAGCTGCCGGGGGCCGTATTCGCCGGAGATGACAATATCGCCCTCGGGGTGATCAATGCGCTGATGGAGGCGGGAGTGAAGGTGCCGGAGGAGGTTGCTGTAGTCGGCTACGACGACCACTATATCGCCTCCCAGCTCCACCCGCATCTGACCACTGTGCGCCAGCCGGCGGACAAGATCGGAGTCGCCGCCGCTGACATGCTGCTGCGCCGGATCAGCGGGGAGATGAAGCGCGGCTCTGCTATCCGGATCGATCCGGAGCTTATTGTGCGGGAATCCACGAAGACAAAACTCTAGGAGTGACAAATCAATGGCTTATTATATGGGAATCGACGGGGGCGGCAGCAAAACCTACGCCCTCATATGCGATGAACAAGGCCGCATCCTCGGCAAGGGCCGGAGCGGCAACGGCAATCACCAGACCAGCGTGCAGCAGGCAGAAGCAAGCATCCGCGAAGCAGCCTTCGGCGCGCTGGCCGAAGCCGGGCTCCGGCTGGAGCATCTCCGCCATGCCTACCTCGGTCTGGCCGGGGCGGACCGCCAGACCGATTATAATACTCTTCATCCGATGATCCGCCGGATCGGATTCACACAGTACACGATCAGCGGCGATACGATGATCGGCCTGCGGGCGGGGACGGACCGCTCCTACGGCGTAGCCCTGATCTGCGGCACCGGCACCAATGCGGCGGGCCGTAATGCGCAAGGCCGCCACTTCCAGTGCGGCGGCTTCGATTATATGTACGGCGATTTCGGCGGCGGCGGCGCGCTGAACATCGAGGTGTTCCGCACAGTGATCCGGGCCTGGGACGGCCGCGAGGCCCCCACGCTGCTGACGGAGCCGCTCCTCAGGCTGCTCGGCTATGAGCAGGTGGAAGACATGTACGATGACTTCCTGGATCACGGGAAGCAGGTACCGCTTGATGCGGCCCGCCTGCTCTTCCCGGCAGCGGCTGAGGGCGATGCCGCCGCTCTGGCGATCCTGAACCGCCAAGGCGTGGAGCTTGGCAAGGCTGCGGCGGCCGTCATTCATCGGCTCGGTATGGAGAACGATGAATTCAATGTGGTGCTGGCCGGAAGCCTGCTGACCCGGGGCGACCGCGGCTGGATTCGCGGTCCGATCGAGCAGGCGGTACACGAAGCGGCACCGGAGGCGGCGGTGGTCACACTGTCCACCGAGCCTGTGATCGGCGCTCTCTGGTCGGCACTGGAGAGTGACGGGATCACCGTCAGCCAGGCTATGTATGAGACGATGCGTGCTTACAGGGAGTTCGAGCTTATTCCCACTACCACCAGACAGGAGTGATTCATTGTGACAACGAACCAAGGTCTTAAGATTGCCGTCATCGGCGGAGGTTCTTCCTATACCCCCGAACTGGTAGAAGGCTTCATCCTCAATCATAAGGAGCTTCCGGTCCGGGAGCTGTGGCTCGTAGACATTGAGGCTGGTCTGCATAAGCTGAACATCGTGGGCGCTCTGGCGAAGCGTATGGTGGAAAAGTCCGGCCTGCCGATCGAGGTCCATCTCACCACCGACCGCCGCGAGGCCATTGCCGGTGCGGACTTCGTCAGCACGCAGATCCGCGTTGGCATGCTGGATGCCCGCGCCCGCGACGAAGCGATTCCGCTGAAATACGGCGTGATCGGCCAAGAGACGACCGGTCCCGGCGGCATGCTGAAGGCGCTGCGCACCATCCCGGTCATTCTCGGCATCTGCCGGGATATCGAGGAGCTGGCACCGGACGCCTGGCTGCTCAACTTCACCAATCCCGCAGGTATGGTCACCGAAGCCGTGCTGCGGTACTCCAAGGTGAAGAGCATCGGTCTCTGTAATGCCCCGATTGGCCTAATTAAGCAGGTATCGGCCAAATATGGCGCGACCCCTGACCGGATCTACGCCGAGTTCGTCGGCCTGAACCACCTGCACTGGATTACCCGCATTGATGTGGAGGGTGAAGACAAGCTGCAGGAGATGCTGGAGGATACCGCTGGCTACAGCGCGAAGAATGTTCCGGCACGCGAATGGAACCCCGAGTTCCTGCAATCGCTGCACGCCTTGCCTTCGTATTATCTGAAGTACTTCTACATGACCGATGCGATGCTCGCGGAGCAGCAGGAAGCCGCCGCCCAAGGCAAGAACCGTGCCGAAGTCGTTAAGCGTGTGGAGGAGGAGCTGTTCGCCATCTACAGCGACCTTGCGCTGGATGAGAAGCCGAAGCAGCTGGAGCAGCGCGGCGGAGCCTTTTATTCCGAAGCGGCCGTGAACCTGATGCGCTCGCTTTATAGTGGCACCAATGACATTCAGACGCTGAATGTGGCAAACCGGGGCACCATAGACTTCCTGCCGGACGATGCCAGTATCGAGGTGAACTGTGTCGTCACGAAGACTGGCCCCCTCCCCCTCCCGCTGACCCAGATTCCGCCGATGGCGAAGGGGCTGATTCATGCCGTCAAAGTCTATGAACAGCTAGCCATCGACGCCGCCGTAACTGGTGACCGCAGCCTGGCGATCCAGGCGCTGGCCCATCACCCCCTTGTCCCTTCCGTGGAGGTTGCCATCGCCATGCTGAATGAGATGCTGGAAGCGAACAGGGAGTATCTGCCGTCCTTTTTCGGTCAGGACTAATCCCTTAACACCAACAAAGAGCCTGCGCCAACCACAGTTCATTCTGCGGCCGCACAGGCTCTTCTCTTATTTCGCAATGGTATAACGGTAGGTTTTGCCCCCGATGCTGAAGTCGGCATATAGCGGCTTGCCGCTGGACTTCACTTCATCAGGCACCTCGGCCAGGAACACCAGCGTGCCGTTCTTCAGCGGTTCGATCTCTGACAGACTGGTATAGGTGAAGTCTTCCCCGCCCTTCTCTTCCATGGTATCAAAGGTACTATACTTGTATTTGTTGTCGTAGGTAACCTCCACATCCGCTACATCCTCTGCATCCATAGCCTCACCTGCCAGGTTCTTCACTTTCAAAGTGATCGCCAGATAAGTTGTACCCGGTTCCTTAGCTTCATAGTAGGTGTAGAATGATCCCGGATTGGACGGAATAATTTTCTTGTCAAAAGAGGTCTTGGTGATGGTATACTCACCGGTTCCATCGATCACCAGCGGCGTACCTTTTACGATCAGCTTGTGTTCATCGCCGGAATCAGCCGCTGCGGGGCTGCTCCCGTTATTTAGAAGTTCAGCCGTACCGCCCTCCTCTTCCGCTGTCACAGGCTTTACCAGGCTCTCCTTTAACATCTCATTCTGTTCTTTTAGGAATTTGTTCTCCTTTTGCAGCTCACTAATCTCTGTCTTCAGCTTGTCCAGGTCTTCTGGTGCGGGACCCGCCTTGTCCGAGGAACACCCGGTTACGGATACGGCAAGCATGGCAGCAGCAAGCCAGAGGCCCCCTGATTTCATTGTCATAACACACCCCAATATTTGTATTTAAACCTTCACTATTATAAGACAACTCCGGCGTCAAAGATAGAAAAATATGTAACATCTCCACCATTATTGTCGAATAAAACAGCGAATGGGAGCCGTAATCGTCATCCCCTGTGCTGCTTGCGGTACTGGAGAGGGGAACGCCTTGTAATGGCCTTGAACACCCGCCCGAAATGCGCAATGCTCTCAAATCCCGTCTCCGCCGCCACCCGGGTGATCGGCCACTTCGTCTGTGTGAGCAGTACTTTCGCCTCACGGATGCGGACATAGTTCAGGTATTCAATGATGGTGAAGCCTGTCGTCTGCTTGAAAATCCGGCATAGATATGTTGCGCTGATGAAGAACCGCTCGGCAACTCCCCCAAGACTCAGCCGCTCGCTGTAATGGTTGTCCAGATATTCGATAATGCTGTACACCCGGCGCTGCCCCTCGCTCTGCTCCGGGGAGACCAGGGCGGGCTTCGCCCTCCTTATCCGCTCCAGCGTAATCAGCAGTTGCAGCAGCAGCATCCTTGTATATTCAGTGCTCCAGCGCAGCCCCATCTTCTGTTCCTCCTGCATCGCCTGAAGCAGATCTGTAATGACTCCTTGTTCATGCGCCGTGGGCCGCAGCAGGAAGCTCTCGCCTTCGAACACATTCATCCAATCTGCCCCGGGTGCCACCGGCTCCAGATAGGCATCATTGAAGCTGATCAGTACCCGCTCATGTGGCAGATGGCTTCCACCAGTTGTGCGGTGAAGGTGATTTTTGTTAATAAACACGAGGTCTCCGGCCTCCAGCGCGTACATTCCATTGCGGATATAATAGTGCCGCTGCCCGGACAGCAGATAATATATTTCGTAGAAATCATGGAAATGGTCGGTGTCCATATTGAAATGCCCGATGCGCCTCAGCTGCTCAATCTGAAAGATAGGTTCCACCTTCACCAAGCCCCCTGCCAGGATAAGATATACACACTTTTGAGCAAAACAGACTAAATACCGTTCACTTTCTGCATTTTCTATACTATAAAATAGAATCAAATCCAAGTAAATGGAGTGATCCCCTTGTCCAAAAAGAAATATGCACTTGTCGGCACTGGCGGCCGGGCTGAATTTTTCTATGGTGCTATTGTTACCGCTTACAACGAAACCTCCGAGCTGGTGGCCTTCTGCGATGTCAATCAGACGCGGATGAATTTCGCCAATCATATGCTTACGGGCAAATACGATTATCATGAGGTTCCTACGTATAAGGCTGAAGACTTCGACCGGATGATCACCGAGACCCGGCCCGACTTCGTGCTGGTGACTACGATTGACCGGACGCATCACAAGTACATCATCCGCGCGATGGAGCTGGGCTGTGATGTCATTTCCGAGAAGCCGATGACCATTGACGAGGAGAAATGCCAAGACATCTTCGATGCCATTGAGCGTACCGGCCGGAATCTGCGGGTAACCTTCAACTACCGCTACGCGCCGCATAACACGAAAATCCGTGAAGTCATTATGGACGGTGTGCTGGGCGAAATTCTGTCCGTGAACTTCGAATGGCTGCTGAATACCCAGCATGGAGCGGACTATTTCCGCAGATGGCACCGCGACAAGCGGAACAGCGGCGGCCTGCTGGTGCATAAATCGACGCATCACTTCGACCTGATGAACTTCTGGCTCGGGTCGCAGCCGGATACGGTCTTTGCAATGGGCGACCTGCGCTTCTACGGCAGAGAGAATGCAGAGAAACGGGGCATCACCGAGTTCTATCAGCGTGCCTACGGCAGCAAGGCTGCCGAGAACGACCCGTTCGCGCTACACCTGGACCGTAACGAACACCTGAAGAGCATGTACCTGGATGCCGAGCACGAGGACGGGTACCAGCGCGACCAGAGTGTGTTCGGGGACAATATCAGCATCGAGGACACTATGAATGTCATGGTCAAATACAAGAATAAGACCGTCATGAACTATTCGCTTAACGCATATATGCCGTGGGAGGGCTTCATCATCGTGTTCAACGGTACACAGGGCCGGATGGAGGTGCGGATTACCGAGCAGTCCTACGTCAATTCCGGCGGCAAAAAAGAAAACGAAGGCGCGCTGGAAGGCGTCAGCATTATGATTTATCCGCACTTCAAGGAGCCTTACCGCGTAGAGTTCGAGAGCAGCAGCGGTGGACACGGCGGCGGTGATCCGGTGCTGCTGAGCGATATTTTTGACAAAAAGCAGGAAGACCGCTTCAATCGCGCAGCTTCGCACAAGGACGGCGCGATGTCCATCATGACGGGTATAGCTGCTAACCGCTCCATGAAGACCGGCCAGCCGGTGCGGATCGCTGACATCTGGCGGGGGTAGGTAGAGTAGGTAGGCGCCCAGTGTACCAGCAAAAATGTGATGAGCCATGCATGTTAATGCAGCAGCCCCCTTTTGCCACGGGATTGTGGTGAAAGGGGGCTGTTAAGTACACATTCACCCTAACGGGTGAATAGTGTTCTACTTCGCGGCTGCACACGGCCATTGTGTTCGGTTTTTCGCATACACTGGTCCGCTCACCGTCACGCCAGCACATTGTGTTCGGTTTTTCGCCTATATTCTTTTCTCAGCAAAAAAAAGACCCTTCATATAAGAAGGGCCTTCGCTTGCATTACGGTTAAAACCATTATGCGGTCAAGAGGACTCGAACCTCCACGATATTGCTACCACTGGCACCTGAAGCCAGCGCGTCTGCCAATTCCGCCATGACCGCAAAGAAAACAATCAATGCAACGCAAGAAGTAATATATCATGAATTCTTCAAAAGAACAAGTCTTTTTTTATTTATCATGGTTAAGGAGGGACATAGCTGCATTGGGAAGGGGTTAGCTGGCGCTTCACAGCTTGCCTCAACTAACGGTTGATTTATTAATACCGCGCGCCCTACTCCAGTATATGGGTTATTTCGAGAGTGGAGATTATAATTGACTTACGACGTCGGAATCCATTATAGGAGTTGTACTGCGTATGATCGTTAGCGAAAAAGTTGGTAAACGGATTGCTACCCTCCGCAAAACGAAAGGCTTGTCCCAGGAACAATTAGCGGAACTGCTCCATGTCAGCGCCCAGGCGGTATCCAAATGGGAGACCGGCAAGTCTCTGCCGGAGACAGCCACCCTTCCCCTGCTGTCCGCCGCATTGAATCACTCGATTGACAGCATTCTCCTGCCCCAGGAGCTTGTGGTGCTCTCTGCAATCTATACGGACGGACAGCAGGAGCTGGATGTTACCCAGCTTGTGAACCAGTTCGTAGCCTCAGACCGCTTAAGCTTAATCCCCGGGGAGCACCTTTTCCCCCACTCATGGACCGACAGCCGCCTGAAGCTGCTGCTTGTTACCTATGAGACCCCTGACGGCATATATTCGACCTTTGTGCTGAAGGACCAGCTGCTTACAATAGACATCCATTCGAACGGGTATGTCTCAACCAGTGATGAGCTGCAGATTATTGCTGCCCATTATGGGAATGAACAGGCATACCGCAGCGTTGCGGACAAAATGAAGCATTATGAGCATTTCCGCTGGACTCAGTTCACCGCCACACATGAGCTGTTTCCCAGCTTGATCGACTGCGATGGTCAAGACTACCTGCTGCTGGTCTACCTGAATACTGAAGGCATTCATGCCGTAAGCTGCGCGGAAGGCGAACAGATTCATTACAGCGGGGAACGCAGTCATCTCTATCAGACCCGCTCCTCCCGGGATCAGTGCATTATTGAAGGGATTCCGCAGCTGGGCTTCGGACGGGGTCAGGATTGCTCCTGGGCAGGGGCCATGACGCTCGCCCTTACCGCCAGAGGCGTAGTGACCACCTACGAGCAGGTGATGGGCTATTCGGGAGCCTGCTGGAGAGTGGCTTTTGAACCGGCATGGGACTACAGCGCTGCGGATGCCCTTGTCGTCTATGATTACTCCATCCCCGCCTGCAAGGCTTATGGACTAAGTGCCCGCCGGGCCAACCGGTTGGAGCCGCAGCAGCGCACAGCCGAGAAGCTGGCGATTCTGGAGGATATCCGCCAAGGCAGACTGCCCCTTGCCATTAACCTCAGGGTAGCGCCGGAATGGGGAGTCATTACAGGATATCTGGCGGAGGGGGATGTGCTGCTGTGCCGCAGTTATTTTGACGATGAGACCTTCAGTGAGCTTGAAGCTGATGCTGAATTCCAGGCTCATATGAGGATAAGCCAAGGGTATCTCCATGTGGATCAATGGCCTTACCGGTTGATTCGCCTAGGCGATCAGTCAGAGGCCCCGTCTGCGCTTGAGAATCTGTATGCATCGCTCCGTGTTAAGCTGGAATCTATGCAGGCTGAGGCTATAGCCAACAATAGCTCTTATGTTGTAGGATACAAGGCGCTGGAACTATGGAGAGAGGGGCTGCTGGACCACCCTTGGTATGCCGCAGCGGACGAAGAAGCCTTCAGCCGCAGGTTATCTATCAATCACTTCTGCATGATGGCCCTGGCAGATGCCCGCCGCAGCGCCGCCGCCTACTTACGTGACTCTCTGCCACTGGTGCATGATCTGCAACAACAGGCCGCTTTGGCGGAGATGTCAGCAATCTATGGGGAGATGGCTGCCTTGCTGGATAAATACTATAAGGAGATGTCCGATCCGGCCATACTCCGAACAACCGGCGTTGCCCCGAGAGCCTACTGGACGACCCGGCAGCGTGAGCAGCAGGCAGAGCTGCTGGCGATGGCCGTTACGCTGGAGCATAGGGGAGATACTCTGGCTGAAGTGGTGCTGGGCCTAACTTAATAGTGTATTTGATGTATAACGGCTCTAGTGCCAGGTTTGGCCTGACGTAGAATTTTTGTGCAACAGACAGCAGCTTAAGCAGAAGCGCCGGATGCTTTTGCTTAAGCCAACCTGCTGTCTGAAGTTAGTCTAATTTACGGACCGGCCGCAGCACCGCATACCCGTAACCCTCCGGAAAATGCCGCTGATAATCCTGCTTCTCCTCTTCATCCCACACATAGCCCATAACCGCAGGATCATAATTCCAAGCAACTTCCTCAACAATACGCATCACCTGCCCATTATCCTGTAAGTAATCAAAGGGCGGATGAAAAAAGACCAGGTACTCCGATTCCGGGATATCCCAGCATTCCATGCCCTCCGGAACCGCCCCGTCGTAATCAGCCGCGACAAGGATACCATACAGGTAGCCTTTGCGCCCGTCCTGATAGAACCAGCCCGCCGTCTGGCCCAGTTGCCCGGGCAGCGTATGATGCGACATGCTCTCCAGAGTTCCGGAGACCTCATCGCAATCATGCCCATTCTCCCAGAACCCGCCGTAGTTACTAGAATCGATGTCGCGGATGCCGATAAACTTATGCGCCGGTATGAACTCTAGCTTGATTTCTGCTTCCTGCAAATGTACCTGTCTCATTCTATCCCGCTCCCTGATCAGATAATGATAAGGAGAGAACACCTCGGCACGAATGGCCAGAGAAATCGGCTGTGGAGCTTTGCGGTAAGCATGGGGAGTGAGCTTGAAGGCTCTGAGAAAAGCCCGCGTGAACGCTTCCTGAGAGGAAAATCCGAACTTGACGGCAACATCCAGAATGCGCGTATCCGTGTCCCTAAGCTCCAAGGCCGCCCGGCCGATCCTGCGCTGCCAGACATAATCCCGCAGCGTCATCCCGGTCAGCGCATGAAATTGCCGGGTGCAGTAATACGGCGAATACCCTAAATGCTTCGACATCTCCAGCAGCGTAGGCGAAGCCGCAAGATCCTCCTCCACCCAGTCAATCATGCGCTGAACCATCTCATTCCATTCGTACATTGTTGTTCTCCTCCTTTCACATCCAATCTTAGCAGGGACACATCGTATACATATGACTTGAGTTGCACTGAGTTAACGGTCCTAGAGTAAAGGGCTGGATTAACCAGCCCCTCCTCATCAAACCGTACGTGAGGTTTTCCCTCATACGGCTTTCCGATGTTTGTCATTCATGAGCATGCAGATCACAATAGCGTTTTTAGTCCATTCATGTTGGCTATATACTTGACTTCAGATAGTGAACTCATCCATCTTCTGCGCTGTCTCTTCTTCGCGTACCACCGGGTTAATCGCTGCAGAATATACCAGTCTAGCTTAGCTAATCTCTTTTGGCTGTAGTTCGTGTAGTAATAATTTCTCCATCCTTGTATCTTCGGATTGAGCCATTTCACGTGTTCCGCAAACGATTTAGATCGCATGCCGGGCGGTGCTAATCTATCTTTGACCACGCCTCGAATACGTTCCTCTGCCTTCTTCGTTAGCCACTGCTGGGTGGTATAGTACACCTTCCCTTGAGAGGTTTCTGCTTTCGTTTTTCGGTGGTGCATTCCTAAGAAGTCGAATCCTTCCTCTCCTGTCCACAGGCCTACAATGCGAGTTTTGACCGGGTGTAAGGTTAACTCTAGACGTTCCATAATCCTGCTTATGAGCTCATAAGCATGTTCGGCGTCCTTTTTGGTTTTACAGACCACCACCAGGTCGTCTGCATACCTTGTCAGTTCTCCCAACCCCCTTCCGTATTTCTCCCATAGTCGGTCAAAGTAATTCAGATAGATATTCGCCAGTAGCGGTGAAATCACCCCACCTTGCGGTGTGCCTAAATCGGAACGCCTTACGTTTCCTTCTTCCATCACACCCGCTTGAAGCCACTTCCGTATTAATTTCAGGATTCGCCTGTCATTGATACGCATTTGTACCAATTTCATAAGTTTCTCCTGGTTAATGTTGTCGAAGTAGCCTTGGATATCGACGTCGACTACCCAATTCCCTTTGCGGTTGCAGGCTTTCCGGATTCGATCCAGCGCTCCTTTCGCACTTCGCTTCGGGCGAAATCCGAAGGATACTTCTTCGAAGTCTGCTTCAAAGATCGGTTCAATCACGAGTTTCGTTGCCATCTGTATGACTCGGTCGCGCACCGTCGGGATACCCAGCGGTCTTTGTTTCCCGTCTTTCTTTGGGATATAGTGCCGCCGTACGGGCTCTGGATCGTAGCTACCTGCTTTCAATTCTCGCTCACAGTCCTTCAGGAACCGTATTTCTCCTTGTGCTTCAATATCTGCGAGCGTCACGGCATCTACTCCAGCCGCTCCCTTGTTTGCCTTAACTCGTCTCCAGGCTTCACTCAGCACATCCCAGCGATAGACTTTGTCGTACAGCGCATGGAATTTACGCTTGTTGTTCTCCTTGGCCGCATGACCTAGCTTTTCTTGGAGTTCTTGAACTTTTTCTTTGGGTGTCGTTAGCCGGTTGGCATTCACTCACTCGTACCTCCTCCAAAAGCGTAAACAAAGCAGGGCTCCTTCCCTCCCTAAGGTTATGTTGTCCTTAGGTTCTTCGGTACTACGAGCCCCTCGGACTCCCTTCCCACAGACGGTTCATTTCGTCTTTTGGACTTATAGAGCGCCTATTTACGGGTTTCTAAAAAAAAAAAAACCCCCGTGTGGGGGAGGGTCTCCCCAGTTCACTGCATTATCTTTCAACCCATGCCGATCCCTATACCCCGGAGGATTCTTCACTGTTGTTCCAAGTTCTGTACAGCTTCCTTGGCCTTCGTCCATGAAAGCGGGACTCGGCTTCCTCTCTTCCCCTTCGCAGGGCCTTTTTGACGACGCGGCAGGATTCACTTGATGTTACGGCCTGGGTTGTTGCTCGCCCAGTCTCTGACCGGTACTTTTGTCGATGCGCTTTTACACACAGATTTCGCCATGCGCAAGCATCCTAGCTACAAGAGTGGCTTGGCCCCTCTCTTGGTTGGACTTGCACCAACTAGATAATGCGTGCCTCTGGGCACGCCTATCAAAAAAGACACCCGCAGGTGTCTTTTTAACTTTTTAATATAATTGCTTCATTATTCGGCCTCTTTGGTTCGGTCTATCACTGTGAAGAAGAAAGGTTCACTCTCTTTCATTAGTAGGCCAGCAACCGTCGCTTGATATTGTGTATTGGGAGTAAGTCTACTATACCAGTAGGAGGCTTGTTCACCGAACATAAAAAACTCTCCAATTATATTACCATCCTTGGTCTTAAGAAAGAAATGCGATTCGCCGGATAGACCAGGAACATAAACATCTAGCTTAGTCCTGTCACCATAGACCACACCAACCACCGTAGGTGTGGGAGTAACTGGTTTACTGGCTACTACGACCTCAACAGGCTTACTAGGGAGTTTCTCGTATCCCTTGGCGGTTACATATAGAGTTTCTCCGGCAACAAGTTGCGAATTAAGATACATCCAAAAATTTTTAGAGGATGGGCCGAAATTCTTTGACAGCCCCAAAATAGTTCCGTCTGCACGTCTGACAATGATGTCCGAGTCTCCATCAGATGTGCCATAGATTTCCCTATCATATTCATAAACAACTTTCGTAACGACCGGTTGCGCTGTTACAGCCGTAGGTGCTAGAACAGTAATGTAGGCAGGCTCGCTCTTTCTTTTATCTCTCGCCTGAGCATAGACCTTCAGCTTCTCACCAGCATGGAAAAGCGGGGAATTAGAATTACCAAGATAGATATCAAACATGCTACCATAGCTACTAGCTATCCCAATTATTGTTCCATCTTCCCTGGTTAATGTAATATCAGCAGAAGATTCTTCTGTGGTGCCTCTGATCCTATTGGTATCGTCATACACCACGCTGGTCACTACCGGCGCCTTAGTCTGCGGTCGTTCGAATACCTTCACCTCAAACCGCTGGCTTGTCCAACCGCGATCTGTGTATAAGGTCACAAATAATTTATCATTAGCCTTCAGATGCAGATCCGGATTATAGTTATATAGATCAATGTCAAAGAACGTATCGTATTTACTGGTAAGGGTGTAAAGTTGCTCCCCGTTCTCCAGCTCGATCTTAACACTGAAAGGCACACCCAAACCTTTGACACTGCCGCTAATATAAGGCAAATCTGTATAAGTAATTGGCTTAACCTCAGCTTCAGGCAGCTTCTGTATAACTGTGAGGTCTGGCAGAACCAGATTTTCGCCTGATTTTACAGTAAATTCATCTGTATAATAGGTGTACGGGGAGAGAGGGATAAGTACAACATAAGTCCCCGGCATCACATTGTCAAAAGCGAACTCTCCGCCTTTTCCAACGATAGCCGTATAAGTCGCCCGAGTATCCTTAACTCCTCTTAGATAGATATGAAGGTTGTAGGCAGGAAGAGGCTTATTCTCCGTGTAAGGCTGAGCAAACAAACGTCCAGTCACAGTCACATTAGCCTTAGGCACAGTAATCGCCTCAGATAACATGGGGGTTCCACCTTTATAAGACAAGGAGTATACCGCCAGTTGCTCAGCCTCGCTAATTGCTATCGAAGGAATCGTTAGCTTCACTGTAGTTTTATTATCAAGCAGCGTAACCAAAGTTACCTCAACCTTATGAAATTCGCCGCGATTGACCTGTTCGAGAACTGCGAAATCAGCAGCATCCGGCAGGCTATCCAGGTTCCGGTTAAATACGACTTCAACCATACCATTGGCCGCGGTAATTCCAGTTACAGCCAATGCTGGTACAGGAGTAGACCCGTTCCCGCCGCCATTACCCGGATCAGGTGTACCGCCGCCACTACCACCACCTGGGCCAGGATTAGAGGAGCCTCCACCGCCGCCGCCAGACGCAGGTGCAGCAGGCTGTTGTTCTTTTGGCAGCTTAGGATCAGGAACGCCTTCCGACAATACAACGCCTTTGACTTTACCCTCGCCGGAAATCTTCAGCTTACTCTTCATTTCAAGCTTTTCAATAACAACATTCTTGCTGAAATTCAGGGTAGGAATCACCAGGTTTTCTTGGATAAGCAAATTAGCTACGCTGCCTGAGCGAACATTGAACTCTTTGAGGCTGCCGCCTACAGAAACCTTCTTAAAGTCCCCGGCAAGCACCACTGTGCGCTCTGATGAAGATGTCTGGGCATCAGGAAGCACGGTTACATTCACAAAACCATCGCCGGTAAGATCCTTCTCCTCAATAACAGCGCTGGATAGAATCTGTACGTCCTGCACAACGCTTGTACCCTCAGCTACAATTCTCACCGCATGATTCAGCCTATTCACAGATACCGTGTTTAGTTTGCTGTTCCGGATATGAATACTGTTGCTGCCTCCGCCTTCAATACGTGTTACGCCGTCTACTTGAACTTGTTCAAGGTAGGCGTTCCCATCTGCCACCTCTTTAGCAATGACGAGGTCACCCCGGATATGCATATTGCGGAGCGTGACATTGGAAGCTGTAATTCTCACATTATGCTGTACTGTGCTAACTGCGGCCTCGCCAAATGTACCTGCCTGATCATAGACCATTGTGCTCGACGCCAGCGCCTTCTTAATGACCACTACAGTCTCGGCACGGGTCATATTGCGCTGCGGTTGGAAGGTTTCATCCGAATTCTTGCTCATAATCCCCTTGTCCAAAAGATACCCTACGGCAGGCTTGCTCCAAGCAGGGATGAGATTTGCGTCCTGTACTGAGACTGAGGCCGTTGCCCCTGTACTGTCAAAGCCTAGTATTCTGGAGATTATAACAGCAGTTTCCTGTCTTGTGATCTGCTTATCAGGACGGAAGGTATTGTCGCTGAATCCGCTGATATATCCTTGAGCGGTAGCTTTCTGCACTTCTATGTACGCAAAATTCGCCGGCTTCAGATCCTTGAAGCTGATAGCCTTCGTATCCGAATACTTAAACGCTCTGTTCACGAGTGTTACGAACTCACCTCTGGATACTTCTGCCCCCGGCCGGAAGGTATGATCAGGATAGCCGGTAATGAGTCCTTGATCCAACCACTGCTGAATATCGGATTCCGCCCAGTGTCCTTTGATGTCCGCCATTTGCTTGGCATCGGCGTAACTCCGTGTAAATGGTAGAAGAACAAATAATAAGACGATGAAGCAAGTATTTCTTAATAAACGATGGATAGCCAAGAGATTAGGTCACTCCCCAATAGAATTAGCACTGGGACTAAAGTCATGATTTTTCACTCCAAACTCAGTACTTCAGGGTAATTCTACATGCATATCCGTTTCCCTTTTTTTCACTGTAAAATATTTCACGACAATTAAATAGAATTCACAATTTGTATATTTTCAGACCATCTGCCCCCAAAGACAGCCCCGGGTTGTTCAAATATATTCAGCAGAACTCCATACCCGCACAAGCCGCCCCCCAGGTTCTGAGTAAAATAAAGTAAATAGAACAGTGAGGTGAATGACGAATGGCGAATTCAACAAAGCTCCGCAAGCGGGCACAGCAGCTGAAAGGCCAGCCGGTCTGCATCACTTTGCATAATGGGCGTTCCTATGTAGGGTGGATTACAGACCTGAACCAGGAGGCAGTGATTCTGTCCAGACCCAGCACGCGTAAGGGGCCACCCTCGAAACGGAAATCCTCTTCAGCTGCGCGCAGAGCAGAGGTATCCAGCTTCATGCCTCTACTCGGCTCGCTGATGGGCGGGGGAGGCGGAGCGGCCGGTATCGGCGGGGGTCTCGGACGGTTCATGGGCATGTTCGGAATGGTGCAGAAGGCTATGCCGGTGATGAAGATGGGCTACAACATGATCAAATCGATCCGGCCTTTTCTGGGCGGGCTCAAGGGCTTAATGGGCTAACACTTATATTTTCAAAAAAACGGATGTGCCGCCATTTCGCATGGGCACATCCGTTTTGGTGTGGAGCTTCTTACGCCGCCGCTGTCCGCACGGTCTCCGGTCTATTTTTTGACCACCTTGAAGTTATCCTCCAGCAGCAGCCAATTCTGCGGAAAAGGCAGGCCCAGCTTCCAGTAGCTGATGCCCCGCAGCCCCAGCTCCTTGATCAAATCGAACTTGGCCTGAATCGAGCGGGCATCCTCAAACCATACCTTATGCTGCCGCCCCTCGTCATCGGTGTAATTGAAATGCGGCGCCTGGGCTCTATAGTCATATTGAATGGCTGCATTCCTGTTCCTTGCCAGATCAATGGCCGCCTGCGGACTGAGCGCTTTGGCATATTGTCCACCTGCTACAAAAGGCAACGTCCAATCATAACCGTACAGATTCTGGCCCATCATGATTTTACTGGCGGGCATCTCGCTTGCTGCATAGGTCAACACCTGACGGACAGGCCCGATCGGCGAGACAGGCATCGCCGGCCCCCCGCTGTAGCCCCATTCATACGTCATAATAATGACGAAGTCAGCCACCTCGCCGTGGACCTTGTAGTCATGCGCCGTATACCAGGCCCCAACCTGTGACGCACTTGTCTTGGGGGCAAGGGCGGTGGACAGCAGGAAGCCCTCCTTGTGAATGACCTCTGCCGCTTTCCGCAGAAAAGTATTGTAAGCTTCACGGTCCTCCGGCCGGAGAAACTCCAGATCAAAGTGGATATCCCGGAAGTTCAGCCGCTTCGCTTCCGCAATGATGTTCTCAAGCAGCCGATCCTGAACCTCCTGATCGTTCAAAATGATGCGCCCGAGCTCGGAGCTGAACTGGGCATCCTCCAGATTCGTCACGACCATCATCAGCGTCACCTGATGATCTGCGGCAATGGAGGCGAGACCGTCCAGAGGCGGCGGCACCAGTGTTCCATCCCGTTTGATCCGGAAGCTGAACGGTGCGAGATACGTCAGCTCAGGAGCAGCCTCACGCGCAGCATTCTGCAGCGGCTGGGAGACACCCTCCCCCCGGGGCTCCACATAAGCGTTCACTTCCGCCTGCCGCCTGGGTCCAGGAGGAAGGTATAGACGGAGCCCGACCTGTAGCGGCTGATTCAGCGTCAGCCCGTTCACCTCCGCCAGCTCGCTTGCCTTCAGGCCGAACCGCTTGGCGATGCTGTAGTAGCTGTCGCCCGGCTGCACCCAATAATACTGTCCGGCAATCGGGATTACCAGCGCCTGCCCTGCCACCAGGCTTCCCGGCGCAGAGAGCTGATTCGCCTCAGTTATAGTATCAGTGCTTACTCCGTAGGCCTGTGAAATGCCATACAGCGTCTGGCCCGGCTGCACTACATGTATTTGCATACGTTCCTGCCATCCCTTCATAGTAGCCGTTTTATCTCTATTTTATTCGGCGGCCGTGCGGGTATGCGGAATTAGGCGGATATCAGGATAACCCCTTAGCATGTAAATTCTTGTATTTGCAAAAAAAGACACCCCGGAGGGTGCCATGATGCTGTTGCTATGAATGGTTGAGATACTATGGCTGCTGATGCTATACCTGCTTGAATTCAATCCATTCAATCTGCAGGCCAGGCTTGACGAAGTCCAGCTTCAGCTCATACCGTCCGGCTTCCAGCTCAACCTTGACCAGCTTCTGTCTGATCCACCGGCCTTCCGTCCCGTTCGTCTGAATGGTGGTTACCGCTTGTCCATTCAGAGTCAGGTTGCAGGCGCTCTGCGCAAGCTCAGGCTCAGGAGACATGATGCTGACAATAATGCGGTATTGACCCGCTTCATCTGCCTGAATGTAAGTCGGGCCAGACACCGCTGGAGTTACCTGTGCGTTCTCGCTCAGAACCTGTACATGCTCAGCCGCGATAGCCGGATCAGCCTTGAACGTATCGACCGCTTCAATAATCTCATGCTTTCTGGAGAATACAGGTGCCTTCATAATAAACTCACAGATGTTGATTGCCGAACGTTGAAGCTCCCCGCGGGTAAGCGTACCGTTCTCCAGTGATGCGATCGTATTGTCATCGTAAGCGTTCACTTCAGCCCCGTAATTGCTGACGACCATGTACAGATCGTTCTGAGCACGGACCATCCAGTTCATATTCTTACGGTCTGCCGGCCCTCCGTTCACCACATCGTTCATGATGGCCCACCAGTCGGTCATGACGATCCCCTGGAAGCCCCATTCGCCGCGAAGCAGCGTGGTGTTGAGGTCATAGTTGGAGGCCGCCCAATGCCCGTTCACCGGGTTGTAGGAGGTCATGATCGAATTGGCTCCGCCCTGCTTGACTGCGATTTCGAAGCCCTTCAGGTAGATCTCACGCAGCGCGCGTTCCGATACGACAGCATCAACTTTACTGCGGTGCTTCTCCTGATTGTTGCAGGCAAAATGCTTCAGCGTCGCATTAGAGCCGCCCTTCATAATTCCGCGTGTGCAGGCGGCAGCGAAGATTCCTGAGATCAGCGGATCTTCGGAGAAATATTCGAAGTTACGCCCGTTGAGCGGGCTGCGCCGGATATTCAGCCCCGGTCCCAGCAGCGCATCCACCTGGTTGCGCAATAATTCCTGGCCTTCCATAACATACAGTGCTTCCACCAGCTCTGCATTCCATGTAGCGGCCAGCAGGGTTCCAATCGATACCTGTGTTGCCTTAGCTCCACTGTCCATACGGATCCCGGAAGGGCCGTCCGCTGTAGCTGCAACCGGAATGCCGTAGCTGAACAGACTGTCGCTCACGCCCCCGAACGCCGATGCCGTACCCGGAGTGACCAGCGGGCTGCTCATTCCTTCGCCCCGGACAATCGCCGCCAAATCCTGGTCGCTTAACTGGGCAATGAAGGTGCTCATGCTAACTTTTCCGTCATGGACATCTCTCAGGGTATATCCCTGATTGCCAGTCTGCGGAAGCTGCTGCGGCAGATTGCGTTCAATCCGCTCCGCCAGATCTACCTTGCGCGTTGGCACCTCGGAGGAGACAAGCTCATACGAACCGTCTGCCTTGCGGGCACCCGGCTTCATCCGCATGAAGCTCTCGGTAGGCGCCATAGCCTCTTGCAGCTGTTCCACGACCTTAAGCTCATCCAGCACATAGCCTTCTTGTCCATCCAGAAGCACTGCTGATACCGCTTTGACACTAGTTCCTGCATAGAAGCGGTAGGTTCCGGCTTCCAGCACATAAGCAGAAGGATACCCTGTCACACCGGCGTCATCGTAGGAAGCCACGGAATGGAGCGGGAAGCTTACAATAAGGCGCTGAGACTCACCAGGCTCCAGCAGCTTAGTCTTAGTGAAGGCTGCCAGCGCTTTGGCCGGTTGACCCAGCTGTCCTTGCGGCGCTTCAACGTACACCTGCACCACTTCTTTTCCCGCATAAGCTGCTCCCGTATTCGTTACGGTTACACCAATTTCAATCTGTGGCTCGCCCGCCAGGTTCACCAGCTTCGCTTCCTCCGGCTCCAGCTTGAAGGTCGTGTAGGAGATCCCATAACCGAATTCATACTGAACTTTGTCGGGGCAGAAGGTCTCGAAATAACGGTAGCCCACATAGATATCTTCCTCGTACAGGTTCTTGAACTCATTGCCGTAGTTACGGGTCGACGGGTAATCCTCAATGGAATACGCGATGGTGTCCGTCAGCTTGCCGCTAGGTGTCACTTCTCCGGCCAGAACATCGGCAATTGCGTGGCCGCCTTCCATGCCTCCATGCCAGGAATAGATCACAGCAGAGATAGGATTCACATAAGCGGCATCATTCACCCAGCTCATATCTATAATGTTGGACACGTTGAGCACCACAATCGTCTGTTCAAAATGAGCCGTAACCGAGACAAGCATCGCCTTCTCATCTTCCGTCAGCCGGTAGCTGCCTGCGGTATCGGCATTATCCTGATCCTCACCCGCCGTACGTCCAATAACCACAACCGCTTTGGCTGACTGGCTTCGTGCTTGCTTCACCAGCTCGTCCGTAAGCGGCATTTCCTTCTGGTTCCACGGCTCCGCAGCCCATACCTTGCCGCCGTCATCGAACGGGTTAAGCCCGATCCAGGCCTCGTAGGCTGCAGCCAGCTCTTCATTCACGCTAATGTTCTTCTTGCTGCGCAGTCCATCCAGCAGATTCGTCGTATATGCAACGTGAACGCTACCGCCCGATCCTGTACCGCTGCGGTAGTAATTCACCTGTATTCTGCCAAAAACAGCAACGCTCTCACCGTTACCCAGCGGGAGCACCTGTCCCTCATTCTTCAGCAGTACCGCACCTTCTGCGGCTACCGTCCGGCTAAATTCTGCAAAACCCTCTAACGGCACTCCAATGTTCTGTGTACTCAATTGGTTTCCTCCTGTATGTTCATTTCCCATGCTGTGGGTTGATTCTATAGATAACGCCCTCCCAATAGGGATGTACGTTACCTTGAATCTGTATGGTCCTTCATATAGCATATCCTTCTAAGGATATAAGCTCCAGCCATATTATTCAAGCACCGCTTGCCGGATTGCCGGGATGCGCATCTGTCTGCATAAATTTTTTTAGTGAAAAAGACAATACTAAAATAAAAAGACACCTGTGCGGGCGTCTTTCAAGCCTGTTCCTATGCAATCCGCTCCGCCTGAAGAGATACGGCCGGATCTTCTATTTATTTTATCTGCGGCGGCGGCCCTTCATCATGCGGTTGTACATAATAAGAGCAGCAACGATCATACCCAGCATGGCTACACTGCCTGCCGATTCCTGCGACATGCCGAACATAAGGCAAATACTTGTCACTAACTGTCTTGTCAGCAGCGCAACCGCAATCAGCATGATGGGCCGCCATATGTTATATCCTCTCACTTCAGCAACACTCCTAACCCTATTTTCAATAACCGTATGATTCCTCATTCCATGAACCATCAATTTCTATTATAGCACAAGAAGGAATGCGCATACATTTTGCAGGCGGCCAGGGAGGCGGTTTATGCTTTTGACAAGAACGTATGTTCGGTATATAATGCACTCATATGAGGGGGATTGAGACCGTGGATGTAATGGAGAAACTAGAGATTCTGACCGCTTCTGCCAAATACGATGTGGCCTGCACTTCAAGCGGTTCTGACCGCAAGGGCCAGGCCGGGACGCTCGGCAACACCTCCGCGATGGGCATCTGTCACAGCTTCGCGGCGGACGGGCGCTGTATCTCACTGCTGAAGGTGCTAATGACTAACGGTTGTGTATATGATTGTGCCTATTGCATCAACCGCAAATCTAACCCCATTCGCCGGGCAGCCTTCACCCCCGAAGAGATCGCAGATATCACCATGCAATTCTACCGCCGTAATTATATAGAAGGACTATTTCTCAGCTCAGGTATTATGCGCAATCCGGACTACACCACCGAGCAGTTAATCGCCGCACTTGAGCTGCTGCGCAATGTCTATCATTTCAACGGTTATATTCATGTAAAAGCCATCCCTGGAGCAGACGAAGCCCTGCTGTCCAGACTGGGTCTGCTCGCCGACCGCATGAGCGTCAACATCGAGCTGCCCTCGCAGGAGAGTCTCGGACGCCTCGCCCCCGATAAGAGCAAGGTGTCCATCCTGAAGCCGATGGGGCTGATCACAAGCCGGATCAAGGAGAACCGCTCCGATATCGTCCGGTATAATCACGCACCCCGCTTCGCTCCGGCTGGACAGAGCACCCAAATGATCGTGGGGGCAACGCCCGATACCGATTACCAGATCCTTAATCTGACGGAAGGCTTATACCGCAAATATGCACTCAAACGTGTGTTTTTCTCTGCCTACACCCCTGTAGTAGAGGACTCCCTCCTACCCGCCCTAGACACCAAGCCGCCGCTGCTGCGGGAACACCGGCTCTATCAAGCCGATTGGCTGCTGCGCTTCTACGGCTTCAAGGCGAATGAATTATTGGATGAGGCCGTGCCGAACTTCAACCCGCTGCTGGACCCCAAATGCAGCTGGGCCGTTAACCACCGGGAGCAATTTCCCGTTGAGATCAACCGCGCCCCGTACGAAATGCTGCTGCGTGTACCCGGCATCGGCGTAAGAAGTGCACAGCGGATCGTTAAGGCCAGACGGGCCGGATCGCTAGATTTCCATGCGCTGAAGAAGCTGGGAGTGGTCCTCAAGCGTGCCCAGTTCTTCATCACCTGCAAAGACAAACCGCTGGAAGGGCTGAAGGTAAGCGAGCATACGCTGCTTCGCTCACTCATGTCCGGGCAGGAACTGGCACCTAATCAGCCGCCGCAAGTTGAGCAGTTAACCCTATTTGACGACTTCAACCTGTCAGCACTACCGGCAGCAGATGGTTGGAACCTGCTCAAGAAGGGGGCGAAGGCCTGATGTTCAAGCCGTCCGCACTGGCGTACACCTATGACGGAAGCTTCGAGGGTCTGTTGTGTTGTGTATTTGAGAGCTATGCCTGGAAGGAGATTCCGCTGGCGATTCATGCTGAGGGTGGGGAAGTAGACCTGTTGCTGGAAGCGAAATGGATTGAGACCGACAAGGACAAGGCAGCGCGGGTACTGAAGTCCCTGCCGCTGCGGATCAGCCGCGAAGCCGAGGAGCTGGTGCGTCTGGGCTTCTGGAGCTCCGCCCCCGATAAAGAAATGCTGCTGCTGAACTTCCTGTATCTTGGCTTCCGGCATGGCCGCAAGGTCATGAATATGCTGGCCGATGACACCGTTAATAGTCTGATGAAGGCCGTTCAGCAGCTCCGGCATGAAGCGCATCTGTATACAGGCTTCGTCCGCTTCTCTGTATACGGCCCGGTCATGGCTGCAGTTATTGAGCCGCAGGGCTATGTGCTTCCTGTGATTCAGGAGCACTTCTGCGACCGGTTCCAGGGGGAGAGCTTCATGATCTATGATCAGACGCACGGGGCTGCGCTGATTCATGAGCCCGGGCGGGAGGCCATCGTACCGTTAAGCGGGTGGACCCCGCCCGAGCCCGATGAGACGGAGGAAGCGTACCGCCGCTTATGGACCGGCTTCTATAATGCCATCGGCATCAAGGAGCGCCGCAACGACCGGCTGCGTTCCTCCTTAATGCCGAAGCGCTACTGGAAGCATATGGTGGAGATGAACGGGAGGGGCGGTGTGCCTGTACTTACCACGGGGCAGCGGAAAAAGGCATTGCAGCCGGAGGATTCAAGGACAGCCGGTTCCCTCCCCGCTGCTTTTAACCCCCAGTTGACAGAATTCTCCCATCTTCTTTAAGTGGGGGATGAATGGAAACGGTTTATTCTACATGGATTCTAACCGCCTAAGATGCTATAATTAAAGTATTCAGTCGTATCTTGGAAAGGTAAGTTAAATCAATGAAGTTAGATTCGAATAACCATTCAGTGTTCTCCCTTCACTTTCACCTTATTCTAGTCATCAAGTATCGTAGGAAAGTCATTACAGATCCAATATCCGAACGTCTGAAAGAGATATTTGCATACATTCAGCCTACTTACAATGTGACTTTGCAGGAATGGAATCATGACAGGGATCACGTTCATATCCTAATGAAAACTCATCCTAATACCGACATTTCTAAATTTCTCAACGCTTATAAGAGTGCATCATCTAGGCTGATCAAGAAGGAGTTTCCTACCCTCCGAGAATCACTTTGGAAAGAGGCTTTTTGGTCACGCTCCTATTGCTTGCTTACAACGGGTGGAGCGCCAATAGACGTCATTCAAAAGTACATTGAAAAACAAGGTGTGAAAGGGTGATCGCCATTGCTGAAAGCCTACAAATACCGTATCTATCCAAGCCATGGGCAACAACACTACTTCGCTAAAGTGTTCGGATGCGTTCGCTTCATCTACAACAGAATGCTTGCAGATAAAATTGAACATTACAAGCAAACGGAAACGATGCTGAGGAATACACCTGCACAATACAAAAAGGAATTCGACTGGCTGAAAGAAGTCGATAGCCTTGCCTTAGCGAATACACAGCTGAATTTAGACAAGGCTTATAAGAATTTTTATCGGGATAAGAAAACGGGATTTCCTAAATTCAAGAGCAAGAAGACGAATAATCATAGCTTCACAACGAATAACCAAAATGGAACAGTGGCTATAGAGGATGGATATCTCAAGATTCCAAAGCTAAAAACTGGCATCAAAATCAAGCTGCACCGCCCATTCGTGGGGCTGATCAAATCATGCACGATTTCAAAAACACCAACGGGAAAGTATTATGCTTCCGTATTGGTTGAAACGGATATCGTCCAGTTGCCCAAAATGCATACGAAGATTGGCGTTGATCTTGGGCTGAAAGACTTTGCTATGACTTCAAATGGCGAAATCATATCCAATCCTAAATACTTGCGTACGTCTGAAAAGCGATTAGCGAAGCTGCAAAAGGATGTATCGCGGAAGAAGAAGGGAAGCCATAACCGTCATAAGGCTAGGCTGAAAGCTGCCAAACTACATGAAAAAATAGCGAATCAGCGTAAAGACTTCTTACATAAAACGTCTGCCAAAATGATAAACGAAAACCAAGTCATCGTGATGGAAGACTTACGTGTAAAGAATATGATGCAGAATCACAAACTTGCAAAAGCGATTAGCGAGGTATCTTGGAGTAAGTTCCGTTCGATGCTTGAATATAAGGCTCAATGGTATGGCAGAGAACTTATTATTGCCCCTAAGCACTATGCAAGCAGTCAGCTTTGCTCCTGTTGCGGTTATAAGAACGCAGAGGTGAAGAATCTCGCCTTGCGAGAGTGGACTTGTCCAGAATGTAACGTGCATCATGATCGCGATGTAAACGCTGCTCAAAACCTACTGAAACTAGCAATGTGATATTGCAATGATTGGGCTAGGGACTAGCCTTTGAGCTTGGGTAAACTTGGAGCAGTAGCTTCATTGACCAAGAAGCCGCCACCTCTTAGGTGGAGGGTAGTTCACACAAATAAATACTCATACTTAACTATCTGTGATCTAAGGATTTTGGATACTCTTCCTAGTTGTTTATCATTTTGCTCTATAAATTGTAAGACAGAGGAACGGTTGATCTGAAGAGTTGTATCAAGCGCACGCGCCTGTTTTGAGAAATCTTTGCTAAATGGCTTAGCTTTAACAGTTCGTATAGCAACATCAACCGGCATGGTGAGCGGATAATCCTTGGTGTCTGATAATAGACTTAATCCATGATCAAATAAAGGACACAGCCGGTATCCCGAATCCCCATGAATGAAAGCAATATTGTTCAAGTGACGATCCTCGTTTAACAGCAGGGCATCGAGCGGGAGCATAATCGAGAAGTACTCCAAAGTATCCAGATGTATTGCGTTGCGAATAAATTCAACTATAAACAGTACAGCATCGTGAGTGCTCCGGTCACGGGTAATCTCTTCAAAGCGAATCCCATAGCTTTCAAGGACACGCTGTAAAGTAATAAGACTTTCTCCGGGCATGAGGAAGTCTTCCGAATAACATCCCGGATAATCAGTAGTATCCTCTTCTCTCAAAATGCATTGACTATAAGGAACTATTAACTGGGGATCAATATTGGAACACTTAATAATTTCGTACGAAGCCCATTCCGCTAAGCCCTCGTAGCCAAACTTATTGGCCTTTGCCCATACGTTTCCCATTTTCCATTTCATTTGATCGCCCTTGCTGCTACTAATAAAGGTCCGACGAGATTCCTTGTTCAATTGCATAACGGGGATGGACATCCGTACAATTCAGCTCCTCACCAGAGAATCTAATCCAGACATAATCATCATATAGAACGCCATGTGTCTTTTTCACGATATCGGTAGGAACATATTCCTGCAGTCCCATAGATTGTAGGATTTTATCAATGTGGTGCCGGGTGCGTGGTACACAGCGGGACTCGAAATAATCGAGCACATCGCTCACAAGTACCTTTGATTTTCCTGGAAAAGGAAGGAATACCGGCTCCACCGTATCATCTTGCCATACTTCCACAGTCTGGTTCATATAGTGGAGTTTAACCTTAGCAATAACACGGTCATGCTCCAGCACCTCGAACTGGAGAGGAGGGGCTATGAACTTGTTAATATCCATCATCGTCAGCCTCCTGAACACTTCAATAAATTGATAGTCTTTCTTTTCACAAGTATAAACTAAAAACTGCGGGAAATCCTTCATTCGCCAAAGGTTCCAATCATTCTACAACAAAAGGAGCGCCCCGCAGCCATCAACATGACTAACCGGAGCGCTCCCTGATTGAAACCTACTATATTATTAATGAAATAACACTATTATCTAAAGCCTAGTTCAAAGCCTTCCATACCCAGTTCTCAACCTCTGGAAGATCGATGCCTTCTTCGCGGATGTATGCGTGATGCTTCTGCACGATGGCGTCCATCTCGTCAGCGATAGCCTGGTATTTGCTTGCTTCCGGCAGGCTCAGCACAGCTTCCTTCGTAAGATCGAAGCGGTCCATCTGATTGAGTACGCGCATATCGAACGGTGTAGTGATGTCGCCATTCTCGCGGTAGCCATGCACATGCAGGTTATGGTTGTGGCGGTCGAAGAACAGGTCTTTGATCAGGCCTTCATAGCCGTGGAAGGCGAAGATGACCGGTTTATCTTTTGTGAAAAATTGATCAAACTCCTCGTCAGACAAGCCGCGCGGATCAAGCTTCTGGCTTCTCAGCTTCAGCAGATCGACCACGTTGATGTAGCGGATCTTCAGCTCAGGCAGCTTCTCATGCAGGATCGAGATGGCAGCCAAGGCTTCCATAGTGGGTTCTGTACCCGAAGAAGCGATAACGAGATCCGGCTCTCCGCCTTTGTCGGTGCTGGCCCAGTCAATGATCTTGAGGCCTTTAGTTACCAGCTCCTGAGCTTCATCAGCCGAGAACCACTGCGGACGCGGATGCTTGGAGGATACGACCAGGTTGATCTTCTGACGGTCATTCAGGATCGTATCGAATACGGCCAGCAAGCTGTTCGCATCAGATGGCAGATACTCACGGATGAATTCAGGCTTCTTGTCAGCCAGATGTCCGAGCAGACCCGGATCTTGGTGGGTATAACCGTTATGGTCCTGCTGGAACACGGTCGATGTGGCGATCACGTTCAGGGAAGGAATGTCCTCTCTCCAGGTCTGATCTGTAGCCTTACGCAGCCACTTGAAGTGCTGAGTGATCATCGAATCGACCACGCGCAGGAAGGCTTCATAGCTGGCGAAGAATCCATGGCGTCCAGTCAGGACATAACCTTCCAGAATTCCTTCTGCCTGATGCTCAGACAGCTGGGAGTCAATGACACGGCCGTATGGAGCGAGGAATTCATCCTGCGGTTCCTGAATGGCATCCATCCATTGGCGTTTAGTCACTTCAAATACGGGTCCCAGACGGTTGGACATGGTCTCATCCGGTCCAAAAATCCGGAAGTTGCGGTTCTCTTCGTTGAGGGTTACAACCTCTTTCAGGTATTTCCCCAGCACGGCCATATCCTGCGCAATCACTTGACCCGGAACGGAATTATCCAGGGTGTAGTTGCGGAAATTCGGCTTGTGCAGGTCTTTGATCAGCTTGCCGGCATTCGTTACAGGGTTCATCCCCATACGTCTGTCGCCGGTTGGCAGCAGCTCAGCCAGATCTGCGTTCAGGCGGCCGTTCTCATCGAACAATTCTTCAGGTCTGTAGCTGTTCAGCCATTCCAGCAATGCCGGAGCATGCTTCATGTTCTTCTGATCAACCGGAATCGGCACCTGGTGGGCACGGAAGGAGCCTTCATTCGGCACGCCGTCCCATGCTTTTGGACCGGTCCAGCCTTTAGGTGTACGGAAGACCAGCATCGGCCACACAGGGCGTGTAGTGTCGTTATTTTCACGGGCATTCTTCTGAATGGCGGCAATTCTCTCTACAATGGTATCTAGCACCTTAGCCATTTCGGGGTGCATCAGATCCGGATTCTCGCCTTCCACGAAGAACGCTTCCCAGCCATTTCCGGCAAAATAGGCGGTTAATTCTTCTCTGCTCATCCGTGACAGAATCGTCGGGTTACTGATCTTGAAGCCGTTCAAGTGCAGAATCGGCAATACAGCACCGTCTGTGATCGGGTTAATGAACCGGTTGGACAGCCAGGAAGCGGCCAGCGGGCCAGTCTCTGCTTCACCGTCACCTACAACAACAGCGGAGATCAGGTCAGGGTTATCGAGAATCGAACCCACGCTGTGCGACAGGGAATAACCCAGCTCGCCGCCTTCGTGAATGGATCCAGGCGTTTCAGGAGCAGCATGGGAGGCAACACCGCCAGGGAAGGAGAACTGCTTGAACAGCTTTTTCAGACCCGGGATGTCTTGAGTGATCTGCGGGTAGATTTCGGTGTAGCTTCCGTCCAGATAAGAGTTCGACACCATCACCTGACCGCCATGGCCCGGGCCTTCAATATAGAACATGTTGAGATCATATTTAGTGATTACACGGTTCAGGTGCGCATAGATAAAGTTCTGCCCCGGGATTGTGCCCCAGTGTCCGATCGGCTTTACTTTTACATCTGCATCCTTCAACGGTTCTCTTAACAACGGGTTATCCTTCAAATAAAGCTGGCCTACGGAGATGTAGTTCGTTGCACGCCAGTAAGCGTCAAGCTTTGCCAGATACGTTTTCGAGGAATAATCCACCTGTTCGATTGTTAATCCCATGTCTTCCACTCCCTAATCTTTTTCTTTGTAAATTGAATGTATCACTTCTACAGTTACATCATACATCGGCATTTCAGAAATTCAATCTTTTTAGAAATTAATACGGTCCAATATTGTGAAATTTTGAACATAGTATGAAATTCGCTGCAAATCACGCACAAAAAGATGTTTAATTTTATAATTTTGGATTAATATGTTATCTGAAAAATTGCCAAAAAAGACCGGGACTCCTCCCGGCCTGCTATACCTCAGTTATGTCCGTTAATGCACAGATACGAACGTGTTAAACTTCAGATACTCGTAATGGAAGCGCATATGTGAGAATTCAAACGGCGTACCGTTATCCAGAAAGAAGATCCCCTCCATAATCCCCACGGGTTCATTCTCCCGAAGATGCAGCAGCTCCTGATCTTCAGGCAGCGAAGGCTCGGCAAAAATAGACAAAAAGGATTTGGTTACCGCCAGATTGCGCGACTCCTCCAGATAATGAAAAATCGACCCTTCGATAATCGTCTGGTCGAGATTTTGCACAATTTTGATCGGAATATATCCCGTCTCAATCATGAAGGGCGCACCTTCAAACAGGCGCAGCCGCACGATCTTATACACGAAATCATGGGGCATCAGGAACAAATCCCGCTGAAGCTCCTCCGTGGGCCGGATGACCTCGAAGTTCAGCACCTTGATCTCCGGCTTCTTGCCGTGCATCTGGAAGTTATCCGACACCCCAAGATTAGAGCCTTCGTAATTGAAGATCGAATCGTTCTTTATGTACAACGGATTGATGAAGGTGCCAGAGCCGCGTTTCTTGAAAATAATACCCGAGCTCTCCATCTTCATCAGCGCACGCTTAATGGTACTGCGGCTAACCTGATACGCCTCGCTGAGACTGCGTTCATCCGGCAGCTTCATATCGGCGTACTGCCCGGCAAAGATCTTCGTTTTGAGGTCAGCAATAATCTGCTTGTAGACAAATTGGGTCATGGGGTGCTCCTTCGTCGGGTCTTTGCAGAACCAGTTCATTCAAGATTAAATATATCATAATTTAGATAGGGCAAAAAGGATGAATCCACGGATTCACCCTTTTTGACGCTTGTTGTCCCAATCCCTGTACCATTTGACAATCTCCCGGCTCGGTTTCTCCGCAACCTCAGCTTCCATAACCGTTTCCAGTAATACATACTGTCTTTGCACCAGAAAATGAAAACCCATTCTATCCGATATTTGCATGTATAATAATTGCGCTTGCTCCTCTAACGGATAGCGGGTGCAGACCTGTTCAATGTGCTTGAAGGCCTGTTCATATTCTGCATTCCCCATATACCAGCGGACCAGATTCAACTTCAGCCGAATCCACTGCAGCTGGAATCTCTGCCGTTCAAGCTCCGCCCACACATAATCGTAACCCTCCAGGTATTCACTCTTGAACAGCTTCAGGATTCGTTCATATTCGGGCAGTGTGTCGTTCGAGAGCTCTAACCCCGCTTGGATAAAGCGGTCAAACTCATCAATGTCCAGGCAGATTCCATCCAGCTTGAGCAGATAGCCGTCCGCCGTATTTTGCAGAAGAATCCGTTCTCTGCTGAAGGGCTCCAGCATTTTGCGGATATGATACACAGCGGTATATAACTGCGGATAGGCCCTGTTCGGATCAAAATCAGCCCACAGCAATTCAATCAGAGTGGCTTTACTGACCACTTTGCCGCGATGATGCAGCAGATAAAAGAAGATTTCCTGCGCCTTCGCCGTTCTCCATTGCAGTGACGGAAGCTCCTGACTCCCTTCGTAGATCCGGAAGGCATCGAACATCAGCATTCTCCAGCTTGTCTGCGCTGATGCTGCCCGGGCTGCCAGGCCAGGCTTCTGCTGAGCATTCAATCTCCGAACTGTAAGCTTCAGACGGTCCATATGAATCGGCTTAAGCAAATAATCCAGGGCATTCAGCTCAAAAGCCTTGATCGCATACTTATCATATGCCGTTACGAATACAACCTGCAGATCGGGTCTCCGTTCCAGCAGCCTTTCCGCCAGCTCAATCCCGCTCAGCTCCGGTAAATGAATATCGAGAAACACAATATCGGTCTCGGTCTCCTCCACCTTTTGCTGCCCTTGCAGCGGATCGGTATATTTGCCGATAATCTCAAAATCACCAAGCGCATGCAATTGGCGTTCCAAAGCCTTTAGTGCCAATTCTTCATCGTCAATCAGGATTGCTTTCATTCGGATCTCCTTCGCAACTGGAAATCGGTACGGTTGTATAACCATTATACTTCAAATTTAATGATTTAGGGGCTGGAGGAGAAATGATCTCTCCTCCAACCCCTATTCATTTATTCTGTAACCCGTTGTTCCTTCTGTTCACTGTCGATCCGGTACTGATGGTCGATGATAGCCTCCTGGATATCCAGGTAGGCCCAATGATTCTTGGAGACATCCGGGAATTTCACCGCATCTGCTCCATGGAGCGGGCCGCGGTCAAACATCTGATTAACAATGACTACTGCTTCCGCACGGGTCAGATAAGCATTCGGCTTGAAGCTGCCGTCCGGGTAGCCCTTGAGCAGGCCTGCCGACACGTTGGCTTCAATTACCGCCTGAGCCCAATGTCCAGTTGTATCGCTGAAGCTCGATTTTCCGTCTACCGGTAAGGCAAGCTTCAGGTAGTTGGCAGCAGCAGCGGCCATCTCTGCTCTCGTAATCGGTGCATTGCCCCGGAATTTCCCGGCCGGATCACCCTTCATCACGCCCTGTGCATTCACGAAGGCAATGGCTGCTGCCGCATAATGGCGGACAGCCACATCCGGGAAGGGAGGAGTGCCTACAGCCGCACTAGCATCATAGCCTAGATTCCGGGCAATCATGAGTGCCATCTGCGAGCGCGTTACCCGATCGTCCGGCTTGAATTGACCATCCGGGAAGCCAACGATATAGGATACATGTGTAGCAGGCGACTGATTATTGAAGTTGATAATCGTAAAGGTACTGAATTTGCTTACCGAGAATTCCAGTCCAAGCAGTCCCTCTTTATAGGTAACCGCTTTGCCTTTGACAACCTCTTTCGTGCCGTCGGTATGTTCAATGAAAATACCGAGCTGTGCGAGGAATGCATTACGTGCCGCTTCGTTCGCAGGCAGCTTCACATCTTTGAGCGGCAGAATCAGAGTTACCGCCCGGCTGGACAGGTTCGTCTCGATGGTCATCGGTCTTGCGACCACTTCAATCCGATTGTCCTTCGCCACTTCACGGACTACAGCCTCAAGTGTGGCTCTCTTCTCAATCTCATTGCGCTCTGCTGCATTCCTTACCGGTACTAGCCGGAAATAGAAATCCTGCCCGATTCCTTCCAGAGAAGCGTTCGGGATACGGATGATTGCGTTCTCTGTGTAGATCTCAAGCACAATGCCATTCTCTTTCAGCAATTTGGCAGTCTCTGCCGGAATCTGGACATTCACTTCGCTGACATTGTCTGCCGGATCCGGAATGACCACACGGGCGATGCTTTGTCCCGTCTCTTGCGCTTTCTTCACGGCTTCTTCGGCCTTATCCTTGGTGAAGCGGACCAGATCCGTTATCGTTCCGTTGCTGTGAGTCGTCCGCTGGACCGGCACTTTCGTGATGCCAGCCACATTGGCTCCGCCGATAGCCACATCTACCTCAATGACTTCGGTTTTGGTGGTATCTGGAGCAGGAGCAGGTGCGGAGCCTCCGCCGCCACTCGAAACAGGCTCTTGTCTGGTAACGATTATCGTATAAGTGTTCGTTTTACCAGCAGAATCCTTGACGGTAACCAGAACTTCGTTCTTGCCTACTTTTAGAGGGAGCGCTTTGCTCCAGTCTCCGTTCGTCACCTCTACCGGAGCTTCACCGGCAATGCTGAGTGTTACCACCGCACCCGGATCAAGTGTAACCGGCTTGAATGACATTTCATATACACTGTTCGCTACGGATACATCATAGCTAGCAGTTTCAGGCTTGAACTCAGGCTGCAGTGTGCCGCTCGAAGGATCAAGCGATACGAGCTTCCCGCTTGCGCGGATGACCTGAATCTGGTATTGCCCCAGCTTAACGCCTGGACGCTTCGCATCCACAATATCTACCTGGATGATGTTCAGCCCTTCCTGAAGCGGCAGCTTGCTCCAGTCTCCGTCAGGAACCTCTACACCATTCAAGCTAACCTTGCGCAGCGTATCGTTGTCTCCTGCCGGAGCAAGATTCAGCGCAATAGTACCCGTCTCATTAGGCACGGTCGCCTGATAGCCGCTTGGTACATCCGGCTGGAAGGCTGGACTTAAGGGTACCGGCTTACCCCCAACACTTAATCCCAGACCGTCCTCAGGCAGCTTGCCTGCGTCTGAGATATACTTGGAATCCCCGCCAAGATCAATTCCCGGCTGCAGACCCGTAAGCGGGTTATTCTTGTTGCCATTCTCCGTTACGTTGCCAAGCGCTGGATCGTAGCTGAGCAGACCGCCCTTATGATCAGCAGGAATCGGAACAATCAATTCATTGCCATTGATCTCAAAAGGCTCCTGAAGCGGCACTCCGCCGTAAGTGAATCCGGCCAGATCGGTCAGATCGTTGATCGGCTTGTTGAACACCAGCTTAAGCTTGCCCGCTTCGGGATAGGCGGCGATCAGCTGAAGCGGAATTACATTGTTATCCTTCGTAATGCCTGACTGCTCGCCGGCTTGGATCGGCTTCAATTCGTTCAGGACGTTGCCCTCAGCCGTAACATTACCGGCAGCAGGATCGTACCCTACGACCAATGGATCATTTGGACCAAGGGCATCTTCCAGAACGACTTCTACTTTATCGCCCTGTACAGACTTCACAGCAATAACCTTACGTCCATCGACGGTAAGTCCCGTGAGATCAGCAGCCGTCAACATGGAATCTACAGGCTGGTTGAACGTCAATACCGCGTGATCCGGCTGACCTTCGTTTACCGCCACATGAGTCAATTCCAGCTGTGGTACAGTGAACGGCACCAGCTTCGTTTCTGTTCTCACTTCATCGCCGAATGTCTTGGTCGAAGTCACCGCCACATGGTAGGAGCCCGGTGCCAGTGGACCCGGCAGCTTGGTATCCCATTTGTAAACATTATCGGTGACGGTAATTCCCACCTCAAGGTCAAACAGATAGGCGTCGGGATGGGCGTCCACATTATAGACAGCAGCCGTAACTACCGAGTCCAGTGCAGCTTGTCCGGTTACCGGGAGCGGGAAGTCTGCTCCATATACCTCTGTTCCCTTCGCAGGCTCTTGGATCTGCAAAGAGTCACCGAATGGACCGTTCGCGATCAGCGTAAAGTCTGAAACCGGCTCTTTCCCCGGTGTCTTAGCCTCGATTGCCGATTGCGCGTCATCATATTCGATTCTAACCACAGGGTCATTAACCAGCGGGCTGGCCAAGGTCAGAATAATGACACTGGGATCTTCGGACGATACTACAGCATTCGTAACATCAACCAGTTTTCCGTCCAATGTCACTCTGAAGTCGTCCGTCGGGTCCGCATCGTTTCCATTGAATTTGACCGGTTTGTCGAACTTAATGGATACCTGATCGTTTCTTCCGGCTGTATAGCTCGCTTCCTCAGCCACAGGTGGCTGCTTCACCAGTCCCTCAACCGCATCCGCCACGCTCTTACGGGCAGCCTCAACCTTTTCAGGGGAAGCATGTTCATCTTCAAGAACAGCGTTGGCATCATCTACTGCCTTTTTGAGAACGGCCAGAGATTCCTTCGTATAGACCTGCGGAGCGAGGTCGAGAATTTCCTGCGCTTCACCGGCATCCGTTTTCAGCGCTGTTTTGTCCACCAGTGTTATGGTTGTGTTAATGCTGGTGTTGGAATCGCCTGGCATGCCGCCGTATTCAACTAGGTAGGCATTTACCTCGCTGTCAATTGGATAATCATTCCACTTTCCGCTGTTAGCACCACCAGAATAAATATGGACCACATACTCGAATACAGAATCATTGGGCTCTCCCACAGCCCAGTTAGCGTACATGGTATTTCCGTAAGTTGCATCCGTAACCTTGGCGGAATCATCTCTTCCCCCAGCAGCTTTATAACCCTTATAGAAAGGAAGCCCGGATTTGCCTTCGTACTGCAGCTCCCCTTCCGGTCCAGTCACCCAGCGCCAATCGCCGTAGCCTTTATATTTTTCAATGTTCTGCAGGGTGGAGACACGTGTTGTAGCCTTTCCGTTCGCATCTACCTCCCGGGCTACATCTTTCCCGCCAATCCAGCCAATTACTGGAGTCTTATCGACAATAAAAGCGTTCTCATCCGGGTCAGTAATCGTCACCAGATACCCTTTGCGTCCATAATAACTCTTCTTCTCGGCATCCGCCTTGGCTTTCGGCCACGTGATGCTAGTTTCCGCCACATACTCATAGAAATGGCCATTTTTATTAAAGGCCGGGACAGGACCAAGACCGAAAGTCAGACTGCGCTCTCCTGGCGATGTCATTGTAAATTCGGCATTCTCCAGTACATTCTGATAAACTTCGGTCGAAGCCTCACCTTTTAATATATATACCCCATTGTTCCCGCCGGAGGTAACTGTAATTCCTGTACCGGCCGTTACGAATGTAATCTTGTCACCTGACTTATATCCGTTAATGACAATCGTTGCGCCCGTCATCTTCTCTCCGGCATTTGCGGTTATAAATAGCTCCGGGAAGGTTAAGTTAACAGCTCCGCTATCCTTGGTGAAACTCCGGTACTTCTCCGAAGTGAAAATTTGTTCTGTACCCTCATTCTCCGCGACTGCCGCATGAGCCACTGGCCCAAGCACCGCAAAGTTAGCGGCGACCAGTGCAATCGACAAAGAGGCGGCCAGACTTCGGGACCATCTTTTATTCCATTTCTTCGATGTTGTCATCTTTTTTTGTACTCCTCATCTAATGGGACTTTTATGGGATCAGCCGACACTTCCTATTGTTCATAGACCGCTTGCCTATTACCTGTAAATTCCTCCCTTCCTATGCAGGCGTTCACCAAATCGTACTAACGGGATACCGACAGGTTGTGTATCATAATCTCTTAGTTTCTAATACTATCCGACAGTCCTCTACATTAACTCTACAAATCCCCTTTTTTGTGACAAAGATCATTGCATAATTGCGAATCTTCCCCCGGACTTGTGTTGCGGTTCATTTAAAAAACTTAAAAAAAGACACCCTAAGGGTGCCCTGGTTGATCCTGCGGATAGCTTATTTCCGTTAATTCACCGGGATATACATGTTCTGAACCTCCTGCACCCCGGGCTTAAACCCGAGATTATAGTACACAGATTCCGCATCATTTCCCTCCATTACATACAATCTCAGCAGCGGATAAGTCCCCTTCAGCATCGTCAGCGCTCTTTGCAGCATCCGTGTAGCCAGCCCCCTTCCCCGATAGGCGGGATTCACGCCAATGCTATAGACTGCGGCCACATTATCCTGGAGACACAGCCTGCAGCCCGCAATGAGCTGATCTGTCGCGTTATCGAATACCAGCGTGGAAGCCTGCGTCAATATTTCATTGGAGTAATTAGGATCAGTGGGCAGGAAATCTCCCACAACGGTTTGCTTCCTCCGGGTTGCATCCAGTCCGCCTCTAAAACTTTCAAAATCACAGCGGGCAATCTCCTCTGCGAGGATAAACCGTTTATCCCCTGCCTCATTCTCCTCTACTTCAGGACTCTCAATCCGCAGATTGTCCTCCCAGTTGATGTGGAACTCTTCTGTAGGCCGCTGCATCCAGCGGCATCTGAATTCATCCGGCCAGAAACCTGCCCGCGCGTATAGCTGAACCTGATCGGGCAGAACCTCATAGGTCCGTATCGGTTCCTTCCGGTCAGACCACTGAATCAACAACTTTTTAAGCTGCTTCAATATTCCGAATGAATCGTTAAACGGAGGGATTACAAAGAGATGGTAGATCACATTCGGTGACATCCGGACTCCGCCGATTCTGCTCTCCCCCTTGTATATCCAAAAGGCATTCCTGCGCGGATTCGTATAAACTTCTTCTCTAAAAAAGCCGTTATACTGCATGTTATAATAGACGGAGCAATATACTCCCCACTCCCCGGGCTCTGCTCTCTGAATAGTCCATTCACCATTTAAATCGTAGGATATCGTATCTTCAGACCATTGCTTTACACTCATCGCGCACTCCTCCTTATACCTCCAGCCATTCGGCTGCACTCACATAGATCTTCCTTTTGATCTTAACAAGGCCATGTGCCCATTCAAATATAGGAAACTGCTATAAAAAGACTCTACTGTTTGTTTTTTTCTCAAATATAGGGTATATTGTCAGACCACAACTGTCTTATAATGGAATTGGGCGGGATTCTTCGGTCATTTATGAACGCGCGTTCATAACCCTGCCTGTCATCTATCATGAGGAGGAATGGTTATGCAATACGGTCATTTTGACGACAAGAACAAAGAGTACCTGATTACGAAGCCGAATACGCCTGCTCCTTGGGCCAACTATCTCGGTTCGCCGGAATACGGTGCGATTATCTCAGGTAACGCCGGGGGCTACAGCTTCGTGAAATCCGGGGCCAACGGACGGCATATCCGCTATCACTTCAACTCCAAGGATGAGCCTGGGCGCTACATTTATGTCAAAGACCTGGAGAACGGCGATTATTGGTCCGGCTCCTGGCAGCCTGTGGGCAAGGATCTGGAGCAATACAAGTCCGTCTGCCATCATGGAACCGGATACACGAACATCGTCTCAGATTATGACAATATCCATGCCGAGTCCTTATACTACGTACCGCTGAACAAGACCTATGAAGTATGGCGTATGAAGATCCGCAATGACGGCAGCACTCCGCGTAAGCTGGCTCTCTTCGGCTTCGCCGAATTCACCAATGACAACAACTATGAGCAAGATACCGTGAACCTGCAATACACGCTGTTTATTTCCCGGACCTACTTCAAGCACGATAAAATTCTTCAAGTGATCAATGAAAATATCGCGGGAGAGCAGACCTGGAGATTCTTCGGCGCAGCCGGAGCAGAGGTGGCCGGTTATGACGGGGACCGCGATACATTCCTTGGAGATTACCGCAGCTACGGGAATCCGCTCTCCGTGGAGAACGGTCAATGCTCAAACTCGCTGAACTATAATGCGAATGCCTGCGGTGCCCTGCAGATGAATGTAGAGCTACAGCCGGGAGAAGAGAAGGAAATTGCCTTCCTGCTGGGACAATATGATGAAGAGGGAGCCTCCGGCATTCTTAGCCACTACCAGGATTTATCCGTGGTTGACCGGGAACTTGAAGAACTGAAGACCTTCTGGCACAGCAAGCTTAACCGTTTCCAGGTGCAGACTCCAAGCAACAATCTGAACCATATGATCAACACCTGGAACGCATATCAGTGCTTCATCACCTTCATCTGGTCGCGTGCCGCCTCCTTCCAGTACTCCGGCCTGCGCAACGGGCTCGGCTACCGGGATACGGTGCAGGACATCCAGGGCATTATCCATCTCGATCATGAGATGGCCCTGGAACGCCTGCGGATGATGATCTCGGCCCAGGTCTCTAACGGCGGCGGGCTTCCGCTCGTGAAATTCGATCATAATCCGGGACATGAAGGCACACCGGACGACCCGGAATATGTACGGGAGACCGGGCATCCCCACTATCGGGCCGATGATGCCCTGTGGCTATTCCCAACGGTAATCAAGTATCTGAATGAGAGCGGGAACTGGGACTTCACCGATGAGGTCATTCCTTATTCGGATCAAGGCGAGGCCACGGTATATGAGCATCTGCGGCAGGCCCTTCAATTCAGTCTTGACCGGATGGGTGCCCACGGCATGCCGGTTGGACTTCATGCCGACTGGAACGATTGCCTGCGGCTTGGTGCCAAGGGTGAATCGCTGTTCGTGGCCTTCCAGCTGTACATGGGCTTCAAGGTATTCATGGACATCGCGGAGAACAAGAACAAGCCGGAGGATGCTGCGTGGGCACAAGGCCTGCTGGAGGAGCTGGACGGCAACATCCAGAAGTATGCCTGGGAGAAGGATCAGTTCGTCCGCGGCTTCACCGAGGACAACTATACCATCGGCTCCTGGGAGAACGACGAGGGCCGAATCTGGCTGAACCCGCAGAGCTGGTCGGTATTAAGCGGCGCAGCCCGTCCTGAACAGGCCAAGCTCGCCATGGACAAGGTCTATGACAATCTGCGGACCGATTACGGCACGATGCTGTTCTACCCGCCATTCCGCAAATACGGCTTGCCGGTAGCACTGATGGCGCTGTTCAACGCTTCGACCAAGGAGAACGGCGGCATCTTCAGCCAGCCGCAGGGCTGGCTCATCCTGGCGGAGACGGTGATTGGTAACGGTGAACGCGCGTTCGAGTACTTCCTGAACTGCAGCCCGGCCACCATGAATGATAATGCGGAGGTCCGCAAGCTGGAGCCTTACGTCCACGGCCAATTCGTGGAGTCCAAGGACAGCCCGTATCAGGGCCGGGCCCATGTCCACTGGCTGACCGGCACGGCCTCCACCGTCATGGTCTCACTTGCTGAGGGCATTATGGGCGTTCAGCCCCAGAAAGACGGCCTCCGTCTGGACCCGTGTGTCCCTTCGGACTGGACCAACTTCTCCATGGTACGCGAATTCCGCGGGAAGAAGCTGAACATCCAGGTCGAGAACAAGAGCGGCGTCCAGAAAGGCGTCTCCCGCATCGTCATCAACGGCGAAGAGATCGAGGGCAACCTGATTCCTGTGTCCCGGATGGCGGCAGAGAACGAAGTGCTGGTTGTGATGGGTTAACTTCACGCCGGTCCAAGGAACGGCATAGATCGATACGAAGAAGGAGAGCTGACCCAGCGGGTGCTCTCCTTCTTTTGGCATCACGCATTATGTTACTTCAATATCTTATTCAATTCCTCCGCTGACTTCCTGCTATTCGCTCTGGCATAGAAGTAGAACGCAACCGTATGCAGGATCAAGGATAACAGCAGCATTCCTGGCCACCATGCACTGATGGAATCGAACATCTCGACAGAGAACAACCACACCATGCCCATTCCGCCGGCAATACTGAGAAGCGAACCGATCAGAATATTCCACAGCGGCTTCAGCGTAAAGTGATTCCACAGCACATTATACATCACCCCGAAGACTACGGCAGCGATAGTGGCGATACCCGCCAGACGCCACAGATACAACATCTCCACCGGCTGATCTCTGAAGAACACCGTTAACAGCAGCGTGACCCAAAGCGACGTAAGAGTAAATACCTGAAAGAATCCTTGCCTGATCTGATTAGCCATGATAACTCCTCCTGAAATGATTGATATAGTAGCGGCTGACAGTATAAGAACTATCATTCGTCAGCAGGACTTCCACCCGCGCATTAGCGGTTGCCGAGAATTCTTTGATATAGCGGGTATTGATGATGGTCTGGTTGTTGATCTTGACGAACCCGGGCGTATCCAGCGCTTCCAGCGCGAACTTCAGCCTCGTATTCAGCAGGTACATCTCTCCGGTAATCAGGTGTACACTGCACATCCGGTCTTCCGCTTCGATTACCGCAACCTTGCTTGTCTCCAGGGAGACCTGGCGGTTATTGCTGGCATTGATCACTATGATCCGCTTCTCTGCTGCTTGAAAGGCTGCCTCAAGATTCTTCCAATGCTCCTGCTCCGCCGGATGCGTAACGACCTTAGCCCATCCCCGATCCATCCCGCTGTCTGCTTCAAATCTGATCTCCAACTGGCACTGCCTCCTCTCAACACCCATATTATTATCCTAAAAGCGTTTTGACCATCAATCTGCGTTCTCTTGCAGAAATCCGCTGTTTTGTTTCATCACAGCGCGGGCTGTGCCCCGCAGGCGCATCAAGAAGACTGCCGGGAGCTTCCCGGCAGCCTGCCTGACTATCTTTTATAACCTAGGATCGATCTCCTTCTCCTTCGTCACCTCGAATAACAGGTTCGCGGCAATCTGCTTATAGCCGCTGTTGTCCGCCGAAATATCCTCCAGCTTGACCTCCAGCAGTTGCTTACCCAACCGGTACTCGGCAAGGGAAGTCCGCAGCTTGGGTACGATATTCTTCTGCTTCATCAGCTTGGCATACTTGTGCGGGAATCTGTAGTCGTAGCCGTAGATGATCGACAGGTAACCCGGATTGCGGACCTTCAGGTAAGGGACCACTCCCGGCTGCTCCTGCTCCGGCTTAATCACGATCCCCTCCATCTGCCGTTCGACCGTTATAGTCGCGAAATACTCCTCGGCCCGGCTGTAAGCCTCCGGCTCCTGCAGGTCCAGCACCAGGATCTCATCGTCATTCAGGAAGCGGTACTGCTCTGAGGTTACCCCTTCAGGCACCCGTTCCTCTCCGCTCTCGAGCACTTCCTTCAGGATGGCAAAAGGCTTATACATAAGCTCCGCATCCCCTGCATACAGCTCCAACTGCTGCTTATACACCCGGTACGCCTCATCACGCTGGTCAAGCCCCACATAGGTATCCCGGATGCTGCGGACATGCTTATACGTCTGGTATACATGCGCGCCGTAGCTGGTGTTAAGCGCTTCTTTGGTCAGATGGTGCTGGTCCTGCTCGAACCCGCTGGCTTCATACGCCTGGATCAGCTCACCGAGCGATTCCTCGAACCCGTGCTGCCTCAGGAACGCAAGCTCGTTCTCCAGGGCCCGCCCAATGGGCTGGAACTGGCGTTCAATCAGCCCTTCCCCTAGCGCCTTCCAAGGCAAAAGCTCCCCGTCCAGCAGAAGCACACGGATGCCTTGCTCCGCCATATACGCTCCGAACCGCTCCAGCAATGCTTCATAGACCGGCGTCAGATCTACAGCTTTGACCTTATAACCGTTACGGCTAACCGCATAGCAATGCTCTACGTCCCGGTACAGATACACCGTGCAGCGCGATCCCATGTACTTGGGCTGAAGGACCACCTCGTACACCCCGCGTCCGGCAAAATAATCCAATCCCTTGCGCAGCGACTCCAGCTCGCCCGCTACTTCATCCTTATCCGCCGGCGACATCGTCCCGGAGATGAAGTTGACCTTATTCTGCGAGGAATAGTGCAGTCTGCGCATGGACTCTGCATCCAGCTCCTCCACAGAGACCGTGCTCACTTCGCGGAAGAGAACCGGCAATTCTTCCGGCAATAGCTGCTGGCGGGATTTATGGCTTTTGTAGAACGGTTTGAAGGTTATATGGACAGAAGTTAGCCCGTTCCCATGCACCGCCCCCGTGTCCAGATGTAATTTGTTCTTGATGCGGAACGTCTGCTTAGCAGCAATATGTCCGAACAGATGGAACGGATGGTTCCCCTCCGCCTCCTCCTTCAGGAAGCCCAGCTGCTGCTCGTACGCAGACTCACGGTCCAACCGGAAGTTGCGCTGATGACGCAGCGAATTCGTATCCAGCTTCCCGACATACTTATTGCGGCAAGGGGCATGCGTCACATAGAAGGAAGGCCCCCGATTCCCGATATAGCGGTAAAACGGCTTCGCACTCTCCACCAGCACGGAGAATTGACGGAACAGCTCCTCATCTTCTTGTAACACCTGAGTGGAATCGAAATAGGTTCTCAGCAGCTCCGGCTCAGTCCCCTTAATCTCCCCTCGCAGGTACTTGTAGACGAAATTCTCGTGGTTACCCATTACGAACAGGAAATGCTCCTGATTGTCATACAGGAACTGTATGATCTCCCGGGTCTGCTTGCCTTTATCGATCCAGTCGCCCGCCAGGATGATCCGTGTATTCTTCAGCTTATCCGTAGCGCTTAGCTTCCCTTCTTCCATCCGGTAGCCATAGCTTCGCAGCAGGCCTTGCAGCTCCTGAACACATTCGTGTACGTCCCCGATCACAATGTACTCCTGCTCCTGCGGAAGCACCGCAGCGGCATAGGCCTCCCAGTCCTGAATGTGCACCCGGTAATCCGGGTTCGGCAGCTTTTCCCCCATACCTTCAGGACCTTCCAGCAGAAAATCCTTCGCCCGCACCTTATGAATACCATGATAGCCCTCGCGGGACAGCACAGGCAATACCTCCCGGCGCAGCCGGTTCAGGTGATTTGAGATCAGCTTTTTCGAGCGCTCCGAGGCATAATAATCCTCCCGCTTACGGTAATCGAACAGAATCACTTCAAGGTTGTAGTTATTCTCCTGGGCAATCGCCCGCACCTTGCTGCGGTAATCCTCGGCGAGACCAATCGTATCCATAATGACAAACTCCGCATTAATCGGCCAGGAGGTGACCCGCTTCAGCCGCTCGAACAACAGCGCGAACGTATGCGAGCTGGCCTCCAGCATAACCTGGTCATATTTATCGTAGTCGAAGCCCAAGAGCTCCTGACGGATCAGGTCTGAGGAGAGGTACTGCACATTCGTGCGCAGACCTGTGGTGCTGTCCGCAGCCTTAAGCTGCGGGATCAGCACTTCTTTGGCAAAAGTAGACTTCCCGCACTCCGTCGCTCCCACCAGCATGAATATCGTGTGTACCTTCGTCTGAATGTCCATGGCCTAACCCTCCTGTCTGCGCACAATCGCGCTCTGCGTGGTACGAATGTCGCCCACCCGGTCACCCATGAGCGAGAATTCGGCTTCCACGCCCAGCCCTTGCAGTGTGGCAGTCAGCCACTCTTCGAACGCCGCCTGACCCTTTTCCCACTTGTGATCCTCATGCCGGAAGCCCTCCAGCTCATAGTAAGGATTGAACTCCGCATTCGGCGTGGTCACAACCAGCTGTCCGAAGTCCACATGGCGGATGATCTGCCGGATCAGCGCAGCCGCTTCCGTCTCGCTCATATGCTCCACAACCTCAGTCAGTATGATATCCACCTGCTCCCCGTTGTACGACTCCAGGAAATGCTCCAGCGAGCGTAAGGTGACGATGTTATCGAGCTCCTTGGCCTTTGCCTTCCGGTTCACGACCTCCAGCAGCTCCTCGTTGATATCCACCGCATAATAAGCGCCTTCAATCTTCCCGGCATACGGAATGGCGTAGAAGCCTTCCCCGCAGCCGATATCCAGAATGGGCTTATCGAAAGGAAGCACACCCGAGATGAACGTCCGCCGCTGCATCGCCGTACTGCCATATTCCAGACCAATCGGGTACAGATCCGTTTGCTCGACCGCCGCCTTGTACCGCTTGAACTGCTCCCGGGTCTTCAGGAGATTCCGGGCGAACAGGCTGCGGATATAGAATGGGGCGTCCATCACGTTCAGACTGCGGATATATTTGTCCAGAATCCGATCCGAAATATCGATATATTCATCCCCGAAGATCGATAAGAATAAGGACAGCACACTGACCACATGCAGGAGGTGGTATAAGCTTTTATGCGTAGTAATGGTCAGGGAATAGCTCTTATGCGCCTGATGCTCCAGGGTGAACGTATAATCCTTCAGATGCTGCTCGAAGAACCGGATGTAGTGCAACCGCTCGACATGAATCATCTGGATGGTAAAAGAGTGCTCAAACCCCTCCGCATCCCGATCATCCCGTGCCTTGAACGGGGTAGAGAAGAACTCATTCACCGCATTCAGCGGGAATAACGGGGTGTTATAGCGGGAGACATTGAGGTACTCGAAGCTCTCGCCATCGTTTTTTTTATAGGAGACCTCATTGTCAGCATCCTTGAAATACACATTATAGGTGGTCTCATCCGAATACCAGCCGTAAGCGGTACCCTGACGGACCGGGCGCAGCTGCATGCCGCTCTGCGGATTCTTTTTAATTATGAAGCTTAGCTGCGGGTTCGTTGATCTCAGTTGTACAATAGCCATGATTGTCTTCCTCCCAACTTTTTCTGTTTTGGGATTAACCGTGACTCCAGAGAAGTTTTGGACTTCCGGCCGCTGTTATGGTTGGATTTCCTGATTTAGACCGCCAATGGCGGTAGAAATCCAACCATAAAGGCGGTCGCTATCGCTCCTACAGTTCCAAAATTCCCCTCCGCCACTTTTCCCTTAACTTAAATTATTTAGTTCAATCTATATAGTTTAAATTCAACCCCCATACTTCCCGCAAGGCATCCCGGAACAGAGCATCAAGCTGCCCGTCCCGATTATCCTTCTTAGCACTCAGGTATGCCGCCGCGATCTGCTCCAGCACCTTCAGCTGCTCCTCCAGATACTCGTTAATCGCACTCAGCCGCGGCTCCAGGTCCAGCTCCTCACCCAACTTCTTCCGGGCCAGCAGTTGCTGCACGACATGCCATAGCTCACCGTCCCTTGGAATCAGCCGGTCCACCAGTACCTCGAATGCCATCGGCGGCATCTCCCCGTACCGGTGAATCCACTCACAGGCCAGCACCGGGCGCAGCACGTAGAAATACTTCTTGATCTTGACCTGCTCCCCTTGCAGGTAATCCCGGTAGTTGCCTTTGGCCATATTCAGGTAATGGTACATACAGGATTTCGGCGAAAAGGTATAAGGTGAGATCCCACTAAGCTGCTCCGCCACGCTGAACTTCTCAGCATACTGGATCGGAGATTGCAGCCACTCCAGCAGCGGCGGGTTGGATTTGTGGAACAGCTTGAGGGCTTTGCGCAGATCCCAGCCGCTAATATCCAGCATATTGTTAATAGGACGCTCTATGACATCCCTTGTATCCCAGATCGATAAATACCACTCTGGCCGATGCACGTAGATGAACCGCACATCATAATCACTGTCCTTCGAGGGGAACCCCCACGCCCTGCTGCCTGACTCACAGGCATAGAGGATCGTCACTTGCTCCTCTTGTTCAATCTGCTTCAATTGCTCATGGATGAGCGTATTTATAGGGTTCATGCCATCCCTCCGTTTCAAGTCGGCTTCGCTGGCTCTATCTTCCCTCATTTTTCCAAGGGTGAACAGGGTGAAAGTATGGCAGCAGGCAAAAAACCTTCCCTTTCAAGCAACTCTGGTGCTTAATAGAGGTATTAACTATTACAACTCATGAACGCGTTACAGGCTGGAGGTATACATATGGCCAAGGAAAGCTTCGATAAAGAAATCCAGTTTCTCCGTATGCTGTCACTAGCCGGGGGAGCTTATAGCAGGCAGCAATTCGCCGAGCGGCTCGGCATTTCCGTACATACCTATGACAAAACGCTGCGCAATCTCAAAGAGATGGTAACCGTCCTGCAGCAGGATCTGAGCACAGAACAAGGCACCGAGCTGTCCGAATGGCTCCGCTACAATTACTATGAATCGGCCGATCCGCTGCTCCTGTTCCTGTTCCGGGCGAAATCGCTGAAGGAGACGGAGAGCATCCGGCTGACGCTGCTGTTAACTGCACTTCAGAGTGAGGAGCTGACGGCCAAGGAGCTGCATGACGGCTGCTGTGACCAGATGCCCGCCGATTCGCCGCTGCCGGACGAGAAGACCATCCGGGGAGACCTAAAATACCTGGAGGAGGTCGGCGTAATTGTAAGGGTGAATGAGAAACGCCCCTACCGGTACAAGGCAGCCAACGAACTGCTGGACCAGCTGACGGATGACGAGCTACTCGACCTGTTCGATTATGTAGATGTCATTGCCAATACGCAGATTCCGTCTGTCCAGGGTTACCTCCTGCGTGACACCTTGAAGAAGGCGCTGCGGATACGGGACATTCTTCCCGAAGCCACAGAGACCCATCGGTACAAATACCATTACCATTCACGGATTCTGGATGAGGCGCATCTCTATACGATCCACGGGGCGATCCAGCAGCGGCGGAGAATCAGGTTCCTCTACCTGTCGCCTAAAAAAGGCATGAACTACACCTCCCAGAACACCAACCCCCTCTTCGAGCGGGAATCGGCCGGGATTACGGACAGCCTTCTTCCGCTGCGTGTCGTCTACGATCATCAGTATGGGCGCTGGTATCTGATCGGCTATCACAGCCGGACTGGGATTAAGAAATTACGGATGGATGGCCTGACCCAGGTTGAAGAAGGCGAGCCTGTAGAAGAAGAGGAGTTTGCGCAGAGACTTAAGCAATTGGAGGCTCAGCTGGAGTATAGCTGGGTAACTGATACCACCCGTGCGGTGAAGGTTGTCGTCCGATTCTATAACCCCAGCCGGTCCGGCGCCAACTTCATCCGCGAGCGGGTCGAGGCGCAGGGGCAGTGGGGAACCATTACGGAGGAATCCGATACTACCTTCCTGTACGAGATTACAGTGAACGAGATCTTTGAGATCAAGCCGTGGCTGCGGAGCTTCGGCTCCAGCTGCGAGATTCTGGAGCCCCGCTGGCTGCGCAAGCAGTTCATGGAGGAATGGAAGGAGATTAAGAGCTACTATGAATCCCTTTGAGAAAATATTCAACTTCCAGATCATCTCCCGCCTGGAAGAGGCCGGCTCCCTGGCGCTAACCTCGCAGGAGCGTTCCTGGCTGAAGACGATGCTGGGACATCCGGCGGCGGCTGAAGCTTTTTCAACCGAAACCTTACGTAAACTGAATTCCCTGCTCGAGGCCGAAGCCTCTATTGAAGTAGGAGAGATTATCATCGAGAAGGCCCGCAGCAAGGAGCGCCAGGTCTATCATCCGCTGCTCCGCCCCCTACGGCGCATCATCATGCAGAATCAGGGAATTCAGATCACGTATGCGATCAAGCATGGCGGGGAACGGAACGATCCGTCCGGCTTCCCTCACAAGCTGGAGTACAATATGTATAAGCGGGAGTGGTACTTACAATGGTATAGCACCCGGCAGCGCTCGCTCATGTCCACGAAGCTGCGGAACATCGTGTCTGCCGATCCCGCTCCCATCCCCGCCCACCGGATCGACGGCCTCAAGGCCCGGATCGCCCGTCTCCTAGACGGTCTGAGAGAATCGGCCTGCATTCAGGTCATTCCTGTCTACAATGCCGAGCTGTCGCGGATCTTGTCCACGTTCTCCTGCTTCGATAAGTCCGTGGCCTTCGATGAAGCTACCGGGATCTACCACATCACCGTCCACTACATGAGGGACGACAGCGAGTTCCTGCTCTCCCGTATCCGCTTCCTGGGCCTGCGCGTAAAGATCACCCAGGGCGAGCAGCTGAAGCAGCGTATGCTGAAGTCAGCGGAGATGGCGGTGGGAAGGTATGGGGAGATGGAAAAGTGAGGCGTTTCAATAGGTCATTATCATTTAAACATGCTGCCCATCGACTAGCACCTCAATCATCATCATAGTCCCGGACACAAATGCAGCCGTCATATCCATTCCCTGTAGGAAATAGACTGCCATGATATAGCGATTCGAGAATGCTTGGCATGGGGGCCTCCTTTCTAATATACAAAGAAATTTCAAACTAAAAACGCTTAATTTACGTATGAGCGTACCAAAAACAAAGAAATAATATGATACGCTTATGCGTAAAGTCAATAAAATATTCAGGATGAGTGAGGGGTTACTATGGGGAAAAGAATAGTGGTTAACATAGCTGATTTAGCTAAAAAGCATAAGATTTCGATGCGGGAGTTGTCTAGACTATCGCTTGTCCGCCATGCTGCATTAAGCGAACTGGCCAATGGAAAACGAGAAAGTATTAATTTTAGTCATATCATTAGAATTGCAGAGGCTTTAAATATTGAAGATATAAGGGAGATTATTGATTTGGTTGATAGTAATGAAAAACAATAATCTATATAAGACGTCCTTAAGATTAGAACTTGAAGCGGTGCATTGAAAACCAATCGGATTTTCTATCCCCAAGGGATCCGGGTCTCCATTCAAGACTTCGCGGTTGAAGAGTAAACTGAATTCAGAGTTTACATAAAATAACCCGCCTGGCTTATGCCTGATGGGTTTTTTATTATTTACTCAAATATGTTCAACTAAATACTTCAAAAGTCTATTAATAACTGTGATTTATTTTCAAGTTTTTTTTTGCTTGTCTACTTGTTATTGTGACTTATTTTTTCTTAGTCTTAATATTAAGATGTAAGGTTGAAATAACAACTATTAATAAAATCACACCTACTACATTAATAAATATAGGCTCATTATTCGAAAGTGATCTTATTAAAATTTTTATATTGATTCCTAGAGCAGCGAACCAACATAAATATACAAATAATTTATTGGTTTTTTTCATACATTTACCTCTCGCTAGCGTGATTACATTAATTATATGAAATTTCGGAAAAATATACATTAAAATAGTCAGTTGTCGAGAAAACCTGGTTTTACGCAGGGAGGATTCATCTCGTTATTCTAAAGACTAAGGTTCTTAGATCGTTTTAAATCAATTTTTGTTTTGAAAGATCAATCTACCCATATAAAAATCGAAGTGCCGAAAAGCCCTATGGACTTTTTCGGCACTCTAACTGCATTAAAATGCAGTTTTTTAATCTAAAGAAGGGAATAGGCATTTGCCATGGCTTGATTCATAGAGCTCCAAGCGCTATATCCTTGGTAGGCAGTCCATACCACAATACCCCCAGCAGCTACTGCGGCTATTGCATTTGCAAAAGGTATAGCTCCAACTATCCCAACAATCTCTAAGGCATACACTCCACCGTAATTATTATAACTATCATAAGAATTTGAAGCTTGTATGGCATACATTTTGAAATCTGAAATCTTAGGATTGTTAGTAGTCATCGTTCCGGCCTTGAACCAAGCGGAACAGCTATTTTCATGTGGCAGGAATATTAAATTTGATTTTAGTGGCATATAAGAGTTATGATATGTTTAAATAATTAAACATTATAACGGAGTGAGCCATGAGCGAGTCGATAGGTAATCAACAAGTCATTGATATTTTCGAGAATCTAAGCCCTTATCTCCAAGGTCTAGGAGACCCTGTTCGCCAGCGAATCATATCGCTGCTAATTGATCGAGATAGCATGAACGTATCACAGATTGCAGAGCATATTCCCATGTCACGCCCTACAGTCTCTCATCACCTGAAAATATTGCGCCAATCCGGGCTGCTGTCGGTTCAGAAAAAAGGGACTGAGATGTATTACAAACTGGAGTTCAACGATGCTATCGAATTGCTCAAACAGCTCGTTCATCTCGTAGAAGTGGAATGTCAGAGCTAGCGCACGCCGCGCGCTGGTGAACCGCATTCCTTTTCTTCACACTATTATGTTCAATTGTTTAAACGTATAAGTACACAAACATATAAACGGAGGTTAACAAATGAATAGAAAAAAGGTTCTCATCGCTGGAGGCTATGGTGCTGTAGGGGTACAGATTGCCCGCATTTTACATGACAGGCACCCTGATCTGGAGTTAGTGCTGGGCGGTCGCTCTGCTGGCAAAGCAGCCCCTTTCCCATCGGACCGGGTGCACACGGTTGTTGTTGATACCCAGGCAGTCGATCCGCTGATTCACGCAGGAGAAAATATAACTTTAATCATTAATGCCGTGAACGATCTGGATGATCGACTACTGGTATCAGCAGTGCGAAGAAAAATTCCACTCATTGATGTCACACGCTGGACAGAAGTGTTTCAGCAAGCGATACGCACATTAGATCAGGAAGAGCTTCATGCCCCCGTGATTCTATCTTCGGGCTGGATGGCGGGAACGGCCTCCCTGTTTGCAATGATGCTCTCGAAATCGCTTCAGAACGTTGAGGTTAACATCCATGCCTTGTACTCCCTGCGGGATAAGGCCGGCCCGGATTCAGCAGCCTTCATGGACCGGATGAGCATTCCTTTTCATATCACTCAATCCAATACGAGCCGACTTGTCTATCCCATGACTGACCCGGTTAAAGTACAGTTTCCAAATGGATACGCGACGCACTGTTACAGACTGGATACTCCTGATCATGTCACCTTGCCCCGTACCCATCATATCGATTCTGCCAGCTTTCGCATTTCCTTCGATCATAAGGTTTCCACTTATGCACTCGCAGGACTGGTCAAAACCGGAATATGGAAGATGATTAGTGGGGATCGATTCAAGCCTTTCAGACGGAAATTATTGTACAATCCGGGAACCGGGAGCGCTCATCACCTGGTTATTCAATTGAAAGGCATGGATGCGAAGGGTAACCTAGTGGAACGAAAGATGACCGTCTCAGATCCACTCGGTCAAACCCATATGACTGCGCTTGGCGCTGCGGTGCAGGCCGAAAATTTACTGCTGATGATGTCTACGGATGAGCCGATGGATCCAGGCATCTATTATCCTGAGCACTTGTTCGATCACCGAATGGACATGGATGCAGTCACTCACTTTTTCACACAATACGATGTTCAAGTATCTTATTCTTGATACCAGGATACGGTCATGATTCATGTGGTGAATATGGCACAGTTCATGAATCATGACACAATCCATCACTTCCAGTGACGCCATCGCTAAGCGATAATGGGGTTAGGAGTTATATTACTCCACCACCAAATAATACAAATTAGCAGTACTATCCTTCGAAATCGTATGCGCGCCTGCCGCAAGGGGGACGGTGGCCACACCGTTCGTTATAGGATAGCTTGTCCCATCCACCTTAATCTTGGTTCCCTCAGAGCCAAACACCAGTGTTAGCGTTGAAGCCTTGGCTGTGGTGAACTGGATACTGGTGGCGCTCTCGATCTTCAGACATTGCGTTAAGGTCAGTCCGTTATAGGAGACCGTTCCCTTGCTGGTGGAGAGATTGCCCTGAATGGTGAAAAAGCTGCTCGAAGTTCCTGACGCTGTAAAATTGTGAACCGCCGCTCCCGGAGCAGGCGTTGACGTAGGTGCTGCTGTCGGCGCGGGAGTTGTTGTCGGCACCGGAGTCGCTGTTGGCACCGGAGTTACCGTTGGCACAGGCGTTGCTGCTGGAGTCGGCGATGGGCCTCCCGGGTTAGCGTTGCCTCCCACAGATACCAGCCCTGAGGTGTAGCTGCGGATGGCAGACATTAACGGCGCATTGAGGGCATAGGCGGTGTCATCTACAGCGTTATTGAAGGCCCAGCTGAAATCGCCGCCCCCCTGGCGTCCCGCTCCCGCTGTAACTTTCTGCTCTACTGCGCTTACGTTATCGACAGCTGCTACGCTGACACCTGTATCGACCAGCGTATCGAAGTTGTTATATGCTGTTCCGCCGACAAGTGCTTTGTACAAGCCGGGAACGGCTTCGCTTCTCGATGAGGCCAGGTAAGCATCGTGGGAGGCTGCATTGGCTGGAGCCGTTCCGCTGTTGGAGTTCGCATAGATCAGACTCGCCGCACCCGTGATACTGTTGTTGTACGCTTTGATCATCCCGCCGTTTTCCCCGGAGAACGTGCCTTCGCCCAGAGCATCTGTCCCCTGAAGGGAGCTTAGCATCGGATATTTGGCATTGCGGAACACATTACTTTCCACGAAGGCCGAAGCACCGGTCGTCACGCCCACACCGTATTTTGACACGCCGTCATAGAAGTTATTATACACATGGACCGAGGCTACTCTGATCCGCGGGTGACGCGAGTCGGAATGATCGAACCAGTTGTGGTGCAAGGTGACGAAGAACTCTGTGGATTCGCTAAGTCCGACCAGAGCTGCTTTGCCGGAATCGAAGTAATGGTTGTACGAAATGGTGATATACGTGGAGCCTTTCTTGAGGTCCGTGGAGCCGTCGCCCTTGGCCTGGTCGGCATCACTCCCCGCCGATCCATAGAAAATATCGTTATTATGCACCCACACATTCGCGTTGCCTGTATCCATGGAAATGCCGTCATCCGGGAATAACATCAGGCCAAGATTTCTCACCTCTACATTCCCTGCATATCTGAGCAGCAGCCCCCAGCCATAGGCATACGAATCTGTGCCGATCCCTTCAATCGTCAGATTCATCTCGGTGTAATTGCTCTTCCCCTTCACCTCCAAATAACCGCCGCTATTGAGCTGTCCGCTCAGATCAGCAGCCGTCACTTTTCCGATAAACCGGATCGCGAGCGGGGTGGTATCATAGCCTTTTTGCCGAAGCGAAAGAATGCCGCCAAGACCTACTCCCGTCTGCACTGTACCTGAGCTGCTGACCACTACGGGGAGCGTTACAGTCTGTGCATTCTGGGAGGTGACATACAGCACCTGTGCCCCGCTCTTCAGCGTTCCATTGTTAGTATAAGCGCCGGAGCCTGTACCATATGGAGATTGGGCTGAAAAAGCAAACCCGGACCGGTCATACGGCACGGCGGCCAGCGTACCCGTCACTGCACTTGCCGTTCCCCCGCCTGACAGCACGGCTTCCACCTTCATAACATAGCTTCCGGCCGCAAGGCCTACGGCATCTGCTCTCCAGTAGGAGGCATATTTGCGGATCAATTCATTATGGAGCTGCTGATACTGGGAATCTGCGGCGCTCGCCGCTTTGATGAATACCATATAGCCGGATGCATTACTGACAGGTGACCACTCCACATATGCAGCTTCATTTCCGCCTCCACTGCCTGTTACCGTAAGTCCTGCAGCGTGCACCACCGACGTTCCCCACCCGCTGAATAGTAGAGTGAGTGTAAGAGTGAACAACAGAGTCATACTGGTTACCTTCGCAACGATTCTTTTCATGAATTCGGCCTCCCGATTTAGGTTTGCTGGCACCCCGAGCATAGCAGAAGCCGAATTAGTGCTGAAACAATCATTTGCTCAGTTCTCCTGCGATTATGCACTATTATGAGAAAATGATTATTTTGCAGCGAAATGATAACTGTATTTAAAAAGACACCCGCCCGGGGTGCCTTGAACTGAGGCTTCTTATCGATGACACAAAGGTCACTGAAACTTCGTATTAACGCGGATCTGGCCGCTTTTACTTTTGACCGCAGCCTTCTCCGGCTCCTGGTTCAAGCTCTGCCCGATGTCGGCAGCGTTCTTCTTGAAGGTCTCGGTCACAGTCTGAATGACCTCGCCCACATTGTGCGCAGATTCGAAGATCGGATCGATCGTTTTGATTTTACCCTTCACATCCCGGGTGACCTGATTCGCCGTGTGAATGAGCTGAGTCGCCTCGCCCGTTAATCCATGAATCGCATTCCTCACCTCGCCCAGCGTCCGGTTAGTCTCGCCGAGGGTGGTCATTCCCTTGCGCAGCGTAAGGATCACGAATGCAACCAGACAGACAAAAGCAACCGCCGCCAAAGCAACACTAAGTTGGATAACCATATGCAACGCCTCCTGTAGTACCACTCTATGTCCAACTTACAGACATCATTCCTACATGTTGCGCCTACTGCCCGCTTTTGCCGCCTTTGAAGGCAGTTAATCTATGAATCAGCTTGTCCTTATAGATTAAGCCGAGGATGAAGGCCAGGACAGAGATCGCGGATATGATGATGGTGGGTCCATAATTCTTGTGATAGATATTAGCTCCGATACTCACAGAAGCCAGCAGCCACGGGAGTCTGGCGATGAGCAGAATCGTAAAGAATCTTAAGGGCTTGATCGTCGTCAGTCCCGCCGCATAAATGAACATATCCTTGGGCAGTCCGGGAATGATAAAGATGATGAACAGGAAGACCGAAAATTTGTTATTGTCCATCATCCCTCTCATCCACTTGAACTTGTCCCGCTTCAGCAAGCCTTCAATGAGCGTCCCGCCCAGAAACCGGGTGAAGTAAAAGGCGATCATCGCCCCCAGCAGCATTCCCCCGGTCACGAAGACCGCCCCTAGAGTTGTCCCATAGATGTATCCCCCGGCAATTTGAACAACCTCCCCTGGTATGGGGGCAATGACCGTCTGGAGAATCTGGAACAGAACCAGCATGACCGGTCCTAATTTTCCCGTAGAAAGGATGTAATCCCGGAAGCCGTCCAGAGACATCGTCACGCGCAGAAGCTGCGGCAGGTATCTGATGAATATGATAATGGTCACAAGGCCTACGCAAGCGAGGAGAACCTTGCTGACCCGCTTTTTGTGTAATAACCAATCCATTTACGAATCCCTCTCTTCACTGGCTTATACTATCTCCAGCTTAGGTCAATATTCTTAAGATCCGGGCATGAACTTCCTTAAGAATTCTTAAGTCGCCTGGCCGCCTGTGGTTTATGAGCTATCTACAATCTATAATGGAAGCACAGTGAGCGCTCAGGAAGGGAGGGGGATGGATGATGAATGCTGCCAAGACCATACTTATAGCCGACGACAACCACGAGATCCGGGAGATTGTCCGGGTACTGCTGGAGAGCGAGCAATATCATGTCATAGAGGCTATAGACGGCGAAGACGCTGTGAATAAAGTAGACGATACCATCGACCTGATTATCTTGGACATCATGATGCCCCGGAAATCGGGCTTCAAGGCTTGCGTGGAGATTCGTGAGCTGACCAGCGCGCCTATCTTATTTTTGACAGCTAAGACTCAAGATTCTGATAAAACCTTGGCCTTCTCTGCGGGTAGTGACGACTACCTGTCCAAGCCCTTCTCCTACACCGAATTGGTGTCCCGGGTGAAGGCCTTACTTAGGCGGTATTATGTATACAAAGGCAAAGAGGATACCTCTGCCCCCTCAGATGTGATTACCTTCAATGGGCTAAGTGTTAATACTACCGTCAACGAGGTAAGGATGAATGAGAAGGAGCTGACCCTGACCGAAATTGAGTACAAGCTGCTGGCGCTGATGGCCGGCAACCGCAATAAGATTTTCTCGGCACAGAATCTGTATGAGAGTGTGTGGGGCGAGCCTTACTTCTACAGCTGTAACAATACGGTGATGGTTCATATCCGCAACCTGCGGATGAAGCTGGAGAAGGACCCGCAGAATCCCAAGTTCATCAAAACCGTCTGGGGAAAGGGGTACCGGATTGAATCATAAGCTACGGTGGAGCAGGCTGAAACTGAAATTAATCCTGTGCCTGATCGGTTCGTTCCTCGCCTCTTCCATGCTGTTCCTGCTGCTGCAGTCCACAGGCGAAGATCTGCTGGAGCATTACCGGGCCAGAAGCTCGTTCATTGACAAGCAAGAGCAGCAATCCCTTCCGGCACTTGAGGAATATATCTCCGGGCAGCATCTTTCGCTTAAGGATGATACTAAAATAGCGGAATGGGTCCGAAAAGCCAAGTATGTGAACCTCTATCTCTATAAGAACAACCAATTTCTCTACTCTACAGACGGGTACACCATCAAGACCGAGAATACAAGGTTTCTACCGGACCCTAGCATTTTCAGCAAATCCCAATATTCCACGGTTACCTTTGCGGATACGACTGCTCAGGTCTATATGGAGTATTTTTTTGAATACAAGTATTACAACCTCATTACGATTCTGGGTGTGATTCTGTCGTTCTTATTCTTCATCGTCCTGGTCCTGTTCTTCATCAACAAGAAGACCTCTTATATTGGCGTGCTGGAGAAAGAGATTAAAATTCTGGAGGGCGGGAATCTGGACTATCCGATTACGCTGAAGGGGAAGGATGAGCTGTCGTCTCTGGCCCAGAGCATCAATGAGATGAGGAAATCGTTCATCGAGCGCCTGGAGAGCGAGGAGCAGGCCAGAGTCGCCAACAGCGAGCTGGTCACCGCCATGTCCCACGATCTGCGGACACCGCTCACCGCATTGGTCGGCTACCTGGACATCATCGAATACAAGAAATATCAGGATCAGGAGGCGTTAGCGAAATACATTCACAGCAGCAGGGAAAAAGCCTATCAGATCAAGCATCTGTCCGACAAGCTATTCGAGTACTTCACCGTGTATAACACAGAGGAGAATGATCTGGAGTTCGATTCCTACGATGGGATTCAGCTCATGGATCAGTTAATCGATGAGCAGTCGATGTTGCTGGAGAATCACGGCTTCCAGGTAGCACGGAAGCCGTCCCCTGTCCCTTTCCGCGTGGAGCTTCACCTGATCTCCTTCAGGCGGGTATTCGACAACCTTTTCTCCAACATTACGAAGTATGCCGATACGTCTGCGGCCGTAACGATTGCGTATAGAATCGAAGACCGCTGGCTGTTGATAGATATCACGAATGTTATAAATAAGGAGGCCCATGAGGTGCATAGCACCGGAATCGGCCTCAAGACCTGCCACAAAATCATCAGCCAGCATAAGGGCGAAATCACATTCACAAGCAATGGCGGCAGGTATTCCGTTCACATCCGCTTGCCGGTAAATAACACGCTCACTTAATTTAGGGAGGATCATCATGCAAAAATTTACTACCGACCGCTTAATCATCAGAAACTTCCGGGAGACGGATGCACCGGGTATGCTGGAGTATCTGGCTAATCCGCGGGTGAACTGTTTCCTAAGCGAACGCCTCTCCACGTTAGAGGAAGCCATCGCCACCGCCAGCGAACGGAGTCAGGACGACTCCCATCTCGCCGTCTGCCTGAAGGATACCGGCTCAATCATTGGCGAATTATTCTGCATGAAAGAAGAGCCCGATACCTACAGCGTAGGCTGGCACTTCAACCCGGCCTACGAGGGCGTCGGCTATGCCAGCGAAAGCGCCCGCGCGCTACTGCGCTATCTTTTCCTGGAGCAGGAAGCCAGACGCATCTACGCCTACGTCGAGGACGACAACTCCAGATCGCAGAAGCTCTGCGAGAAGCTGGGTATGCGCAGAGAAGGCTGCTTCATGGAATTCATCTCCTTCACCAAGAACGAAGACGGAACGCCGAAGTATGAGAATACCCAGCAATTTGCGATATTGAAGCGGGAGTGGTTGGGGCAGGGGATGGTGTAGCGCCATTCGCCCGGCATCAGCAGAGGTGGCTGCCGACTATCGGGACAGCGGTCTTTTTAACTTCTCCGGTATGGGGATATGCTTTATGGACTCTAACGGATGATACAACAACATCCAGGGTCCTGAGAAACGCATAACCCCCTTTATTTTTTGGCGGTAGACCGGTCTATAACAATGAATCGGACACTTCGCACAAGCTGTTTTCTCTTCACCGAATTTGCAGTAGGAGAGTCTTGTCATAACATACTCATTTAAGTGCCGGCATTCCTCACAGAGCTCTTGTTCATGATGTTTTTTCTTGCAATAGATACGAATCATTTTTGCAGCTATCATTTTTTCTTTGCGGATCTTAGGGCCGTCGTTCAGCTGCTGCTTTGCTGCTCTGCTCATATAATAAGGCCTCCTTGACTTAGTTGAACTTATAAATCTAGTCATATCAACGATCCCTTAGGTCTTCAAGAATGCCCAGATCCTCTTCAAACACATTGAAGAACGCCTCCAAGACCTCAGGCCGAACCTGTTCAGGCAATAGAGAAATGCTCCCTTTCTTTTTATGCATACTCGTCATTAGCTCTTTCCCTCCATCTTCTTCTCCCAAGTCCTCTCATACGGATCTCGTTCAGCTCTTCTGTTGTCATTCCCTATCGGCAATTTGTGACACCCCCTTTTCGTAAAGAACCATTTGATCCTCTCTTCATCTCTCGTATTCAAGAAACAAAGGGTACCTCTAAGCCATACTTTGACTTTAGAGATACCCCTCTCATATTTGATTACTTAGGCCTCTTGATGACTAAAGGTTGAAGTAAAAGAATGACTTGTCATAATCGCTATTATCTCTGAGCTGGACGGCCAGATAGTTCGCCACACCCTTATGTACAGGTACGATTACAAGACCTTCTGCAGTGTAGCTGTAACTTTCACCCGACTTAAGCTTTTTTAAATCAGTTGCGTCACGAATAGCATCATCCAAGGAGCCAGTGAAACCAGAATTTTTCACACCGACGATACTGTCTCCGTCTGAAGTTTTAGAACCCCACAGTTGTGGTACAAAATCAACAGCAACATAAGTGCCTTCGTTTTTATCATCAGAGATAATCTTTCCATTATTCATAACGAACTTCACCTTAGCCAATTTATACTCAATCAAAGCATTGGCTTCTGGTTCTCTGAAACCAAGAATTGCAATTTCACTTCTTGAGATTGACTTTACTGAGCTTACGGAGACAGTATAGTTTCCTGTGAATGTCAGACCATCATAACTATAGGGGTCATTAAATGTAACCGACTTGCCTATTGGAATTGCGGAACTAAGGGTTTTACCACCATTAGTCGAAGCAGTCGCCGTCGTTGCTGCTGGAGGTGGTGTATTTGTCACAGTCGGGTTAACAGTTTGCTTAACGGGTTCTTGGGGAGTCGATGCCGTACTGGTATCCTTATAAGGAATACCACTATCACCTGAACCATCAATGGAAATAGTTAAAGAAGCCCCATCAAAATTAACATCCGCTCCAAGAGCTTCTGAAACAGATCTTAAGGGCACATATGTAGAACCGTTATATACTAAAGCAGATAAATTATTACCCGATTGATCTTTTGGAGTCCATTTGGAACCGTTAAGGACAAACTTGATATCATGGTTCAATTTTGCCTTGATTGCTTCAACACCATTTCCTGCAAACACCCCTACTGTGCCAAATAGTAGACTTGAAACTACAATAGATGAAACAAACACAGACTTCCTCATTTTAACTAACTTCATTCTGAAAATCCCCCTACAGTTTATTTGATGCTACATGCACTACCATAAGTTAAAGCTATCAAAATAATGAAATGAACCGCTTGTCACACTACTTCTATAAGGTTCATAAATACCAGTTGACAAGATATTCTGGGATTTATCCCACAATTCATTTTCAAAGTAAAAATATGTATCAATTTACTTATCGGAATAATAGGGAGCAATTGTTAATCCTTTACTCGGAATTTATTAAATATACATGGCTCTGCATACATGCGTATTGAAATAACCTCAAAGAGAAGTAGAAATATAATGTATCGTATGAAACATATAAATTATATTTTGAAAAAAGGGGCTGTCCCAAAAGTAGGTTTTCTACGGCGGAAGACAGTTCTCTTCAGTCTTAATGCTCACTTTTTGGTCATTGGCGGCTTGCTTCAGCAGATTATGAGCAAGGGAAAGCCATCCGACCTCAAGCGTCACTTTCTCCACGCCGCGAAGCAGAAATCGCCGGAATCCCCGGTTGTTCTTCAGTTGTCCGAATACACTTTCCGGCTCCGTCATTCGGCGTACGGCCAAGGTGTAACCTTCTTCACTCCGTAGAGTTTCACGCGCCTGTTTCTGGTATCGCAGCCGTTCCAGGCTGACGACCACTTCCCGATTTCCTGCCGCTTTCGTGCAACGCTCCTTTAGGGGGCAGCCTTCACAGGAGCTGCTGCGGTAATGCCGTCTGCGAATTTCATAGCCACTCTCTAGGGTCTCCTTGCTTTCCCTGTGGAAATGCAGCCTGTTCCCAGATGGGCACGTCCAGTGATCCTCGGCTGTATCGTATGTCCAGTTTTCGATTTTACCAACATTCGCTTTCCAGGCTTTAGTCTTTTCCTTGTGGTAGCTGCCGTACTTCACCACCGCCTGTATCTCTTTCTTTTCCAGATAGGCGTAGTTTTCTTCGCTGCCGTAGCCTGCATCCGCAATGACTGTCTTTGGCCATTTCCCGAGGATCTGCTGGGCTTTTTCCAGATGCGGCTCTAAACAGCGGGTGTCGGTCGGTCTTTGATGTATACTGTAGGTTTAAAATAAATTGGTTTTCGGTCCCGATTTGCACATTGTATCCCGGTTTCAGTTGGCCATTTCGCATGTGATCTTCTTTCATCCGCATAAACGTTGCCTCTGGATCGGTCTTGCTGAAACTGTTCCGGTCCCCAAGCAGCTTTTGATATTGTTCGTACTTCTGCAGTCGAGGGAGCAAATCCTTACGCAACGTCCGAACCGTCTTTTTTAGGGGCTTGTCTTTCGGTTTTTCGGCAAGCTGAGCTTCAAGCTTTTGCACGGCTTGTTCGAGTTTCTCACTGTCCATTTCCGAACCCGTGCTGAGTTCATCCAGATCTTTGCCCTGGTTCTCTTGTTCTTCCTGCTCTTCCGCTGCTTCAATGTCAGCGAATAGGGCCTGTACCTTATCTCGCAGTTTCGCTTTGTGTTTGCTGACCGCTTTGCTCCAGACAAAGGTGTAGCGATTGGCATTCGCCTCGATCTTAGTTCCGTCCACAAAATAATGCTCCAGAGACACGTATTTTTCGTCAGCCAGAAACTGAAGCACGGCGGTAAATACCGTTTCGAGGACATTTCTCATCCGCTGGGAACGGAAGCGATTCAGCGTGCGGAAGTCGGGTCGCTGCCGTCCGGCCAGCCACATGAAGGGAATGTTCTCCCGGACCGCTTTGGCGATTTGGCGAGACGAATAGATTCGCTGAGTGTAAGCGTAGATGATTACTTTGGTGAGCATTTTAGGATGGTAGCTGTCACGGCCGCCGCCGGGATAGGCCGCGTCAAAAATGGCGTTGTCCAGCCGATTGACGGCGGTATTCACGACGCGAACGAGGTGATTTTCCGGGATATCTTCTTCCAGATCCATTGGCAAGCAAAGTTGGTCCATGGTATATTGAATGTACAAAGAAACCTCGCCTTTGAAATGGTTGTGTGGTAACTCCATTTTAACAAAAGAGAGGTTTCTTTTTTTTCGTTTTTATAAATATTGTCATCCATTTTCCGCTTAAACAGCGGAGAGAACGGAACGATTGTGTAAAAGCGATAGCGGTCGCCTTGGTCTCCGGATTTTCACCGCTAAGGGGAATTAAAAAAATCTGGAGACCACAGCGATTGGAATAACGGTCCGTTCGCACAGCGTCCACCCAAGTGTTCACGTTGATTCTACTCCAAAACAAAGGGCTGTCCCAAGCAGCCATTTCATGGCTTTTGGGACAGCCCCCATTATTACTGCATTTGGAGCCGAGGCACGGCATGGTAAATCCACAATTAGCCGCCGCGCATTCAATGCATGCATGTATTCACCGCAACGCACCAAGATATCAGCGACCCTCTATCTAACTCTTACGTGGTGCGGGCACGCCGGTCAGCAAGCGCCATCGCGGCGGCATATCCGGAGCTCCAGGCCCATTGCAGGTTATAGCCGCCGCAATCTCCGTCTACATCCATCACCTCACCGGCCAAATAGAGCCCAGGCACCAGCTTAGATTCCAGCGTTCCTTCGACTAGCTCCGTCGTATCGATGCCACCGGCCGTGGTTTGGGCATTCGTGAAGCTATTGGTATCGGTGATTTTGAATTCCCAACGCTTCAATAGTTTATAGAATATTTTCTTGGTTTTCCATGTTAGATCCTGACACAGCAGATGCAGCTGTTGATCAATTCCAGCCTCCTTCAGCAGCACTGGAATCAGTTTCTTGCTGACGATGCCTATCAGGGAATCAGCAACCGTCCGGTGTCCGAAGATCCCCCAATGTATTTCCAGAAAATCAATTAACTCTTCCTCCGTGCGCTCCGGCATCAAATCAACCGACAGGGTCACGGATTCTCCTATGCCGAGATTATACGCAGCCTTTCTGCTTAGCTGAAGTATAGGCGGGCCCGAGATACCATAGTCCGTAAAAAGAATCTCGCCAGACTCCGTGCGGATGACTTCATTGTTTACGATAACATGGGCCTCTCCCTCAAATTTGATGCCCGACAGTTCCTTCAAATACGGATAATCCAGCTTCAATTGTACAATGCCCGGCACCGGGTGGATCATGGTGTGCCCCAGACGCTGGGCAAGCGTATAACCGGAGCCGTCTGTTCCAGTTTTTGGAGCGGTAAGGCCGCCTGTACATAGAAAAAGATAGTCGCTGGTATACACAACCTGTTCCTCTGTCTCCGTCTGGCAGGTTATCGCGAACCGCGGATGTCCCGCCGAGACGGTCACATTGAGCACTTTATGTTTATAATATACGGGAACATTCCGGTCCTCCAGCGCCAGCTTAAACACCCCCGGCACCGAAGCCGCCTGCAGCGACATCGGATACATCCGGCCATTCTCCAGGCTCATAAAAGGAAGCCCGAGCGAGGAGAAAAATTCGATCGTCTGGCGGACACCGAATTGCCGCAGTACATGTATTGGGAATCCTGCCTGATTGCTGTGATACTTAACTGATAAAGCGGCTGCTTCATCCGTACCTGTGGCGGTGGATTGGTTCGTAATGTTGCAACGCCCGTTACCTGTCGTTATTATTTTCTTCCCGAGCCGGTCATTACTTTCAATAATGGCTGTATCAATACCTTGATCCCTCGCTGTAACTGCAGCCATTAGACCTGCAGCACCCCCACCGATAATGAACAGCTCGTGGTGCTTAGAAGTCTGATCCTTATACATGTTAATTGATGCATCCCTTTTCCTAATAAATTTATTGAATGGACTTAGCTATCGCCATGGCGGCCACATATCCGGAACTCCAGGCCCATTGCAGGTTATAGCCGCCGAAATCTCCGTCCACATCCATCACTTCGCCAGCCAAATACAGCCCAGGCACCAGCTTGGATTCCAGCGTTCCCCGGGTGAGTTCCGACGTATCAATGCCGCCGGCTGTCACCTGCGCATTCGTAAAGCCATTGGTATCCGTCACTTTAAATTCCCAACGCTTCAAGATCCGATAAAAATTCTCTTTAGTTCTCGGCGGCAGATTCTGGCAAAGAAGCTGTGGCTGTTGATCTAAGCCCGTCTCCTTAAGCAGGACCGTAACAAGCTTCTTGTTGAAGATACCCACGAGGGAATCCGCCACAGTCCGGTGCCCAAAGGTCTCCCAGAGCTTTTCTAAAAAATCAACTAACTCTTCCTCTGTGCGGCCCGGCATCAGATCCACCGACAATTTCACCTGTTCTCCTCTTGCCAGATGATACGCAGCCTTCCTGCTTAGCTGGAGAATGGGCGGACCGGTAATCCCATAGTCTGTGAAGGCCATCTCACCCTGTTCACTGCCGATGACTTTACCCTTTACAAGGATATGAGCTTGTCCCTGAGATTTGATACTGGACAGTGCCCTCATATTCGGATATTGCAGCTTCAGTTGCACAATGGCCGGAAAAGGCTCAATCAGGGTATGCCCCAGACGTTCGGCAAGTGTATAACCGGGAGGTTCTTTTCCTGCATTTGGACCGGTGTTGCCACCTGTAGACAGAAGCAGATAGTCGCTAGTATAAACAATCTCTTCTTCTGTCTCCGTTAGGCATTTTATCGTAAAGCGCGGATGATCTGCCGAAACAGTAACATCCACCACTTTATTCTTAAGGTATACTGGAACATTCCGATCCTCTAGCGCCAGCTGGAAAATATCCAGTACCGCCGCTGCCTGCAGCGACATCGGATACATCAAGCCCCCCTTGAGTCTTGTCAGCGGAAGCCCAAGAAAGGAGAAAAAATCAATCGTCTGGCCGACGCCATATTGCTGAACTACCGCAAGCGGAAATCCGGATTGATTACTGTGATACTTGCGCGATAAAGCAGCTGCTTCATCCGTATCTGTCACAGTGGATTCATTCGTAATGTTACAGCGGCCATCACCTGTCATTAAGATCTTCTTGCCAATCCGGTCGTTACTCTCCAGAATGGCAGTATCGATCCCCATATCACTCGCAGTAACAGCAGCCATTAGTCCGGCAGCACCTGCGCCGATAATAAAAAGCTTGTGGTGCATAGAAGTCTGATTCTCATACATGGTTGGTCAATGCATCCTTTATCCAATTTTCTCTAAGCACAAAAACACTTTATTAAATTATAGCATAAGCAAAGCAGCGATTCCCTATTAACAGGAGAATCGCTGCTTTGCTGTGTTCTAACGTATAACGATGAAAGGTTGGCTTTATTTACTTAGCTTCCAGCATCCGCAGCAGAACCGTAACCGTCTCTGCCCGCGTTGCGGCATCTTTGGGGAAGAAGTTGTTGTTGCCCTTGCCTTGCATCAGTCCCGACTCCTTCATCTCGGCTGCCGCTCCAACCGCCCAGGCAGGGATGTCGCGGTCATCCGTGAATCCTGCGGAGCGGGCAACAGGAGCCAGGTGTAGTGCTCTTGCCAGCATGACAGCCATTTCCGCTCTGGTTACAGGTGCATCCGGGCGGAAATTGCTGTTGTTATCCCCCTGGATGATTCCCAGGGCTACTGCCTGCGCAACGGCTGTCTTGGCCCACGGTCCGATCCGGTCGCTGTCCTTGAAGGACAATGCTGCTTCTGTGTTCTGAAGCTTCAGTGCCTTTGCCAGCATCACCGTGAATTCAGCACGGGTCACGTTACGGTTAGGCTGGAACGAGCCGTTCGGATATCCTGTAATGATGCCCTGCTTGACGGCTTCGCGGATACTGGCCTCGGCCCAATGTCCGGCAATATCGGCGAAGGATGGACCGGGCACCGGAGTAGCCGGGACTTGGGGGTTTTCGTCCGGCTTATTAGGCGTTCCAACAATAACCGGCGGCACTGTTACTGGCGGAGTCACTGGCGCTTCACCTCCGGGATCGCCGCCCGAACGCCCGTTAACCGAGATGTTAATTCTTCCCGTAACGGACGGATACGCACTCAAGACCGCCGTAATCGTCACTTCTCCAGGTGTGGAGGGTGCCGTAAAGACCGCGCTGAACCGGCCGTTTGCATCCGTTACAGCATGAGCAGGCTCCGGGCTGCCCGATGATGCCGCGAGTTCGACCTCCAGGCCGGAGACTGGAAGATTGTCGCTACCTGAGACGATTCCCGTGATGGATACGTCATCTCCGGTATTCACGGCAGACGGTGCCGCCTGAAGTTCAATAAGAACAGGGACTGGAACCGCCTTGCTCACAGATACAGTTACCGTATTGGTCACGGAAGGATTGTCGGTCAGTACAGCCGTAATGACCACATCCCCAGCCGTAGACGGTGCCGTAAAGACCGTGCTGAACCGGCCGTTCTCATCCGTTACAGCAAGCGCAGGCTCAAAGCTGCCTGATGCTGCCATGAGACTGACCCCAGTGCCCGCTAGCGGAAGATCTTCACCGTCATAGACGGTTCCGGTAACGGACACTCTGCCTCCAGCAGATACGGAGGATGGCGTGGCCTCCAGTTCAATCCGGGCCGACACAGGCACAGCCTCTTCTTCTACAGACACGTTGACCACCCCTGTCACGGATGGACTTGCCGGCAGGACGGCTGAGATGGATACCTCGCCGGGAACGGAAGGTGCGGTAAAGACCGTACTGAACCGGCCGTACACATCTGTAGTTACTTTTGCAGGCCCAAGGCTTCCCTCGGCTGCTGTAAGTTCAACCTCCACACCGGGAACCGGAAGATCGCCATCGCTGTAGACGGCCCCCGTAACGGATACTTTGCCTCCGGGCACCACCGAAGATGGCGCTGCCGCAAGCTGTACCCGGGCGGGAACGGTTTCCTGCGTTTCTGGTCCGAATACTTTGAATTCCCAGAGCGAGTATCCGTATTTGCTTGCTCTTTGAGTTCCATACATCCGTACATATCTGGCATTCACCGGACCTACGGAGAGCTCGTCGATATCCCCGTCTCCGCTGGACGTACTATATACTGTCTTCCAATCCTCCAGCGTATCGGAGACATCGATCCGGTATTCCTTCCCATAGGAGCTTTCCCAGTGCAGCATAACCTTGGAAATGGGCTGGCTTGCGCCAAGATCGACGTAAATCCACTGCGGATCGGCATAGTTGGACCCCCAACGGGTCGTCAATGAGCCGTCTACCGCATTCTCCACTGATACATCAGCGGCTTTGGACGAGCTTGCTTTTACCGTCATGCCTTCGGCAAGGTTGGGGGCAACCGCTTCATACACGTTAAATTCAGCAAGCGAGTAGCCCTCACCAGTTCCCTGCTGAATGCCCTGCATCCGGACGAACCTGGCGCTGGTCTTACCGAAAGAAATGTCGTCGATTCCCCCATCTCCCATCGAGGTCGCATAAACGTCCTTCCAGGTGGCCCCATCATCGGATACTTGGATTTTATAGCTCGTTCCGTAAGCCTTCTCCCAATGCAGTCTAACCTTATTGATCATATATTGATCCTGCAGATCAACATAAATCCATTCATCGTCCGAAGCGTTCGAACTCCAACTGGAGGTTCTGTACAAATCGGTAGCGTTCGAAGCAAATTGCTTGCCCACGCTGGAGGAAGCCACCGCACCTTTACTGTAAGCCAGATCATACCCTCTATCGTCGATAGAAGCTCCCTCTCTCAGCGTCATACTCCGGCCGGTAAACGTATCTTTACCGAGTCTGTACGTAGTTGTGGTCTGTTCTCCGTTCCGGTTCAGCGTTACATTCACTGTAATCCCCGGCGTTTCGGGATTCGCCACCGAGATGCGGACAGGGTCCGCGGATTCATCGACGATCACCATCGACGGTTTATCTACGGTGACGGTCAGGCCTTCTCTTAGCGTCACTGTACCCGGCTGATAGAACAGCAATTCCGAAATACCCAGCGAACGGTGCCGGACTGCCTGCACGGAAGCTGTATTCGCGAGAATACTTATCGGGCTTGCTTCTGCGTAGCTGCCAACCTCTCCGGCAGTTTTACCCGGCAGCACAATGTATTGATAGGAGGCATTGACCGGCTTCACGCCGTGATCCAGCCACATCGAGAACACTGGTTTAGTGATTGGCTCCGTTGAACTGCCAGTAACCACATCGCTCCATTTCCCGGTCTTCGTCTCCTGCTTCACTTGGAAATCCGTCTTGTCCGGGAAAATATACCCGGTATGATCGTTATACGCCCAGCGCCCGTTAACCTGCGAGGTTCCGTCGTCAACGGCTTTGCCGTCTACAAGCACATCGCCTGTTGCCAGACTCTGGTTCAGCGTGGTATGGACTGGTGCAGCGTTCGTTGAAGTGATGCCTGCGCCCAGCGCTACCATTTCATCATCGAAGAAAAAGTAGCCCTTTTTCCCGCTGGTACTCAGCTTATTGAAGTCAAACGCCGTGGCTCCGTAACGCTCATTGGTCACACCGCCTACAAAGGTCTTCGGGTTGTTGAAATTATTCTCCTTCGTGAATACGTAGGGAGCTGTTGTCCCTGGAACATGAGCCCAGTCCATCAGCGGGTACACGGTTCTGTACTCATCCCCGGTTCTCTGGATGGCCGTGGCACCTTGCGAAGTCCAATAGAGCAGGTTATATCCGCTTGGATTAATGGTTCTCCATTCGCCGCCTTTGACCGTGCTGGAGGACATCTTGACTGTAATTCCGTAATCCTTCCGCATATGAGAGGAGACCAGGGTCTGCCATTGCGTCATATTATTTGCGTCCAGTCCATTACTCTTGACCGTTCCTATGTTGCGGATATTATCGAGGAAGACAGCGAACTCATCCGCCCGCTTCGGGTTAGCCGCCTGCATCCACTCCAGCGGATCTTCGTAGAAGGTCAGCGCAGAGCTCTCATAATCCGGCCACTCCGGTCCATTCATCCCCATCCCCAGATCGGCAACATCACCTCTCACCAGATACCTGGTCCCATCCAGCAGGTAGGAGGATAACGAATCAATAGCCGCCTGGCTGTAGGCGAAGCTTGTGCCCGAGACTACATAGGCCCAGAAGGACATATCTCTGGCAAAACTCCGTCCATAGCCCGTGGTATAATTCGTCTTCCCATGCATGAAAAAGGACATGTCGGACTGAATTCCCGTTACCGTCACCGTCACAGCCGAGAGCACGTTAAATGCCTCTACAGCGATGCGGACGTTCTGGGCATCCTCCAGCAAAAGGCCGCGAATCATATAATTCTGATTGTACCAGGAGGAGTTAGCTCCATCGACCGTATTCGGTTTGCTGTCTAATGTGTCAACAATACTCGCAGCCTGCTCCGCAGTCAGATAGCCTTCACACAGCAGCGCGATTTTGCCCAGCCGCAATTGCTTCCCGATGCCGGTTTCCCACCAGTTGGTGGAGGTCGGCTTAACCGTGAACCAGTGATCCAGCGCTTTCTGAATACCGGCTAACATGGCTTCATCGTGATAGTAAGGGCTCTTCGGGTCAGCGAAGGCCTGGGCCATCGATTGCATCCGGTCCAGCGCAAGGTAAGGCGACCAGCCTCTGCCGTTCGCGCTGGAGGTGGTATTCGCATAATCCACATCCGCCCAGCTTCCATTCGCTTTTTGACTCGATAAGTAGGTTCCGGCCTGTGATTTAAAAGTCCATTCGACCCGGCCATTCGTGCCGTCATTGATGATGTCTTTGGAGATATAAAAATCCACCGCCCGCTGCTTCATCAGCTTCATTTCCGCCAGCTCTTGCGACGAAGCATCCGCCGATACAGGGTAATGGAAACCGAGGGTCGAGATCATTAATCCAACCATAACGAGACATATCCATCTCTTGATCCTGCTTTGCATGTTGTCAGCCATGTACACGCTCCTTTGCCTATCTACCATATTTTTGTTAGCGCTTTCTATTCTAGAGATTAGAGAAGGCAGCTCGCACTGCCCCTCCCTTACACAAGAGTATCTAATATATCCTGGAGCGGGATGTCCGCTACAGCCATCACTTCGTCTGCCGCACCGTAATACATGCGGACCGTCTGGTCCAGCAGCAGCGCACCGCACGAGAACACGACCTTGCCGAAGAATCCGTTCACCTCATAGGAGGCTTCCGGTTCCAGCACAGGGACACGGGATCTCGCAATCACCCGGGACGGGTCCTCCAGATCCAGCAGCACCGCCCCCATACAATAGCGGTGACTGCTGTCCGCGCCATGATACAGCGCAAGCCAGCCCTGCGGTGTGCGGATCGGAACTGCCCCGCCGCCCATGCGGGCCGAGTCCCAGCCCTGCTCGCCGAGTCCCATCAGGAAGCGGTGATTCCCCCAATGGTCGAGATCCGGGGATTCCGCGATCCACATCTCGGGCGCGCCGAATGACTTCGGCACTGGGCGATGCAGAGCGTAGTATTTGCCGTTGATTTTCTCAGGGAAAATCATCACATCCTTATTCTCGGGAGGCAGCATCATCCCCCGCCGCTTGAAGGTCTGAAAGTCGCGGGTCTCCGCCAGCCCGACGCCGACACCGCGGACAGAGGCCGCGCTGTAAGTGATGTAATAGGTGTCTCCAATCTGGGTCACACGCGGATCTTCGATCCCCCACGCTTCCAGAGGATGCTCCGGGAACAGGGCCGGCTGCGGCTCGACCTCGAAATGAACGCCCTCTTGGCTTCGCGCTACACGCAGATGGGATAAGGAGGTGAGCATCACGGTCTGTCCGTCCTTGGCTACGAAGCGTGAATCGGAGAAATCATAGCCCGGATCATTCCTGTCGTACCGTTCGACCTGCACCTCCGTCCCTGCTTCATTCAACCGGGGAACAAGCACCTCATCCGTCCGGTCTGATATTGGCGCTTCGGCAACGCGCAGCAAGAGGATCGTCTCCTCCTGTAACTGCGCTACGCCTGCATTGAACGCGCCCAGCACCTGGAAATCGGGACGGGAAGGGGCAACATCCCCGGCTTCAATCAGAGGATTATGCGCGCTGCGTATTATTTTCATTAGAGTGACCTCTTTCTGTGTTTGAAGTACGGTTATTTCCCGGAAGTAACGGCATCAATCTGGGCCTGGATTTCATCAATTACTTTTTGCCCGCCGAGACTGGCCATTTTATCCTCCATCGTTTTCTTTCCTTCCTCCGCAGGGATCAGGCCTTGGCTTAGCGGCAGGAAGATCGAATCGTGCAGCGGCGTGATTTTGGCGTATTCTGTCTTTACCTTCTCAGCGTTGAAGTTGAAGCCTGCAATCGGACTCAGCGTGAAATTGGACGTCTTGGTCGAGAAGTCGAACCACTTCTTGTCATCTTGCATCATAGTGTCAGGCGTACGGTTCAGTGTCGGACGCCAGGTCAGCACATAACCAGGGAAGGTATAGCCGGACAACGCCTTATAGCTCGAATCGCCGACAGGCTCCCAGTCCTTCCCTTGAATGCCGTATTCCATCAGATCATGGTTCTCCTTAATCGACAGCCAATTCACTACATCCATAGTGACATCGGAATGCTTGGAGGTCGTCGGGATACACAGGAAGTTCCATTGCTGATAAGCCGTATAAGGCTTAGCCTGCTCCCCGTTCGGTATGAAAATCTCAAGCTTGTCGCTGCCATCCTTCAGCATTTCCGAATACTTCAGCCCCTCGACCCCATCGGCTGCATAGTAGGTCGCCGCATATTTACCTTGCTTGAACAGCGTCTCAGCATTTTGCTCCTGGGCAATATTTTTGGAGATAATCCCATCCTTGTAGTATTTGGTAACGCGTTCATAAGCATCGGCAATCGTCGGGCTGGCCCATTGGCCAATGACTTTCTTATCCTTGATCGAATACGAGAACATGTTGACCCCAATCTCCAGCACTTCATCCTGCGCCAGATTGGCAGAGTTACTCAGGAAGAATGGCAGCTTATCCGCCTTAATTCCGTTAATGACAAAAGGCTTGATGTCTTTCTCATTTTCCTTAACCGCATACAGGAATTTCTCCAGATCATCGAGAGTCTTCAGCTCGGGAAGCCCGTATTTCTCGCGTAAATCCTTCCGGATCAGTACGCCATACAGCTGGCCTTGGGTGGTGCCGAGCGGAATCCCCATAATTTTGCCGCCGAATTTGTTATACTCCCACATTTCCTCAGGAATAGACGCCTTCAGCTCAGGCCGTGCAGCCACTGCCGCATCCAGCTCCGTTAACGATTTACTCTCGATCATCTGGTTCATAGATATCCAAGGGGCATCCAAATACATATCGAACTCTTCCCCGGCAGACATCTTCACGGATACCGCATTCCCGTAATCGGTCCAAGGCATGAAGTTGATATTCAGCGCGGCTCCGATATTATCCTTTTTCAGCTTGTCGTTGACTGCCTGCAGCACAGCATCGAACCCCGCAGGTTTATCTCCCGGGAAATAAGCCTTCAGCGTCACTACTTCTTTGGCAGCAGGCGCTGCACCCTCTGAACTGGACGGGGAATTCGTAGAATTCGCCGTATTGCCTTCATTCTTCGCATTTCCCCCGCAGCCTGCCAGCACCAGTGACGACACCAATACCGCTGTTGTTGCCGTGCCGAACCATTTTTTTAACCTCATCTCGTTACCCTCCTGTATCTATGGACAATCTGAATGGCTTACCCTTTGACAGCACCAACCGTTAGACCTTTGACAAAATATTTCTGAAGCATCGGATACAGCAGCACAATCGGGCCGATGGTGAGTACCGTGGTCGCCATCCGCACCCCGTACGTCGGTGGAGTCACTGCAATCGCTGCACCGGAAGGGATCAGATTCCTGGCCGCTTCCATATTGGAGACCATCCGGCGCAGGATTAACTGCAGCGGGAATAACTTCTCGTTATCGATGAACATCAGTCCCATGAACCAGTCATTCCAGAAGCTCAGCGCATAGAAGAGACCCACAGAAGCCAGAATCGGCTTGGAAATCGGAATCATAATCTGGAAGAACACTCTCATCTCATTCGCTCCGTCAATTCTGGCGGCTTCCTCCAGCTCCTCAGGTATGGTGCGGAAGAAGCTGACCAGCAGGAAGACGAGGAACGGCTGGCATAACATCGTCAGTATGAGCACCCAGATCGTATTCTGCAAATGCAGCCACTGGCTGACTACAATATAGAACGGAATGATACCTCCCGAGAAGAGCATAGGCAAGTAGCAAAAAAACAGAAAGGGCGTTTGCAGAACATTCCGTTTATTCGCCAGTGAATAGCCGAGCATGGCGGAAATGCACAGGGCGCTTAAGGCCCCGACAACCGTGATGAACAAGGTAACGCCATAGCCATTGAACAGTACATCTGATTGCAGGACCGCCTTATACGCGGCCAGCGATAATTTAGACGGGAATAAGGTATAGCCGTGTGCAATCAGCTCCTCCTCATCCGTAAAAGAACCGGCAATCATCAGCAGAAAAGGAAACAGACAAAATAAAGTAAACAGCAAAATGAACGTATGGGCGAATGCCGTAAAGGTGCGATCCGCAGCGCTATGTTTCTGTCTCATAGTTACTCTCCTAGAATAAAGCAGATTCTTTAGATACCCTCCGGGTTACCCAGTTGGCAGCAATGACGAAGATCAGACCCATAATGGACTGGAACAAACCCACTGCCGAAGACATGCCGAAATCGTGCAGCTGCCGCATGGAGCGGAAGACAAAGGTATCAATAACGTCGGTAGTCGGATACAGCATCGAGTTGTCGCCAATGATGGCATAGATCATCGCAAAGTCCCCGTTGAAAATTTTGCCCACGGCCAGCAGCGTCATGATCATAATCGTCGGAACCAGCAGCGGCAGCGTAATGCGCGTCACAATCTGCAGTTTAGAAGCCCCGTCAATCCGGGCAGCCTCATACAGGTCCTCCGATATGCCCGTAATGGCGGCCAGGAAAATAATCGAGAGATAACCGGCCCCTTGCCACACCCGGATCACCGTCAGAATATAAGGCCAAAGACTCGACTCAAACATCCAGTTGACCGGTTCCATGCCGATATTTTGCAGCCAGACATTAATCATGGGCTCTTCCCCGCCGAATAAGGACTGGACAATCATCCCGATCACAATCCAGGACATGAAATAAGGCAGGAAAATAAGCGACTGCGATATCCGTTTGAAATACTTATTGCGGATCTCATTGAACATGAGCGCAATCAGAACGGCCGCTACTGTCGTGAACACAATAAACAGCACATTAAGCAGCAGTGTGTTCCGCAGAATATTCCAGAAATCATCTGATGTAAAAAAGTAATCAAAATTCCGAAAGCCTACCCAGTCACTCCCCGTGATCCCCTTGGCAAAATCATAATCTTTGAAGGCAATCATAATCCCGTATATGGGAAAATAACTGAACACGAGAAAAAACAACAGCCCCGGTACAGCCATCACATACAGAAAAGGATTCTGCGTGATATGCCTCCATTTTGAACGTTTACCTGCGTTAAGCTGGTAGTTCATTTGTACACCCCCCCTTCCTCAAGACCGGTAATCGCCCCAAGAGCGTCCCGTTATCTATGCCGTCACCTTATCAAGCCCTTGCGCCCTGAGCAATTCCGAGAAACGCCGATCCTTCCCGCAAGTGCAGATTTACCGCCTTCCCAAAAACAACACTCTTCCCAAAACATACGATTCGGCAGACGAAAATACCCTGTGTGCTATAATAAATCTACTTATAATGAGCCGGACAGTTATGATTACGGAGGTTCCAGAGCCATGAAATTCAGACAACCGTTCTTCGCCTCGCTGAAGCGGCACCCTACCTACATGAAGCTTATTTTTTACTTTGTCAGTGCGAACGTTCTGGTCTTAGGGATATCCTTCGTACTGCTCTATGGGCAATCTTCCAAGACACTGCTGGAGGAAATCGGCGATCATTCGGAATCCCTCCTCGTGAATGGGGCCCGGAATACGTCAAGGCTGATGGAATGGGCGCTTGATTTCAGCTTCTCCTCCAGTAATGACAGCGCGCTTAAGGTGTATGCCCTTTCGGACCATTACAGCGATTTCGAGACCTATGAGGTATGGAGCCAGCTGACGGACATTAAGAACGCCAACCCCTCGATTGATTCTGTCTACCTCATTAACGATTATACGAGTACGGTCATTGACTCCAGACTTGGGTTAAATGATACCGCAACTTTTTACGATCAGGACATTATTAAGCGCTTACGTGACCCGGAAACAGCGAACCATAGCGTGCTTATTCCGAGAACTTTGTCCCTCCCTCTTACCGGGAACACACCCAAAGAAGTGATGACTATTGTAAGATTTTATGAAAAAGGCAGCTCTATCTCCGCGTTCGTCATGAATGTGGATACTCAGAATCTGATGACCCTGCTTCAGAACAATTCAAACTTCGCGAGCCGGTCGATCACCGTGCTGAATGACCGGGACGAGACGATTTTTAGCAGCACACCAATGAATCCGCAACAGATTGCCGAGCTCAGAAGCCACGGAATGAAGGGAGCCAGCGGCTGGAAGCTGTTCCAGCCCCAGGATCAGGGGGAAAAGCTAGTGGTCTATGCCGACTCCTCCGTTAAGGGCATTCAGGACTGGACCTTCATTGAGATGATCCCGAAGTCCGCCATCCTGAATAAAATCACGGTCCTGCGCGACACCAGTCTGATCCTGTTCCTCGCCTTGTTCGCGGCCTCCCTGGCGGTGATTATTCTAATCTCCAAACGGGTGTACTCACCCATTCAGGAGCTGATCAGCCGGGTCATGCGGCAGCATCAGGCGGAGAAGCCCGGCCTTGGAGTGAACGCCAATGAACTCGAATACTTATCGAGCGTTTTTACCTCGCAGCATAATCAGATTCACGAGCTTACCGAGCAATGGCGGCATAATAAATTTCTGGGCAGAGAGCGATTCTTAAGGGATTTCCTGGGGGAGACCTACCATTCGGCAGCGGAGATCCGCGCTCAATTCGTGGAATGGGGGATTGATCTGCCGAGCGATGAGTTGTCCGTAGCCATCTTCCGGATCGACCACTTCGCAGAATTCTCGGGAGTATACCCGGAGAAGGACCGGCGCCTGCTCCGGTTCGCCATGTCCAATATCATTCAGGAGTCGCTGCAATCATCCAGACACAAACTGCAGACGGTAGATATGGGGGACGACCACGTGGCTGTAGTCTTATCGGCTCCCTTGTCAGAGGAATTCGCGAAGGAGCTGCAAGTTGCAGGGCAGCTGATCCAGCAGTATTTGTCCGTGGGAACCACCGTGGCCTGGGGCCGGACATTGCCTGGCTTAACCGACATGCATGAGGTGTATCTGGAGACGTATGATCTGACGCAGGAGCGGTTCCGGTTCGGACACCGGTCGCTCATTGTGAAGGAATGGCTGCCCGCTGCGCCCGGGGAATTATATCATTTGCCTGTGAGCCAGGAGCGGCAGATCGCCCAGGCCATACTCAAGGGGGACGCCGCCGTCATTCTGGAGGTCTTACGCTCAGCGGTAGTGAAGCTGCGGGAACTGCCTTATTTTGAATGTAAAATGTCTCTGATTACCTTGTTCATGGACATCCGCCGGCTCATCCAGGAGCATTCCTCCCAGCCGCTGCCCAGCTCGTGGGGACTGACGTCCATCGAGAAACAGATCATTCAGCAGGAAACAATGGATAACGTCATGCCATGGATGGAAGCCCTGATTACCCGAACACTCGCAGACATTACGGCGGCCCGCAGCCAATCCAAGAATATCGCCCTGATCGGCCAGGTGGACCAGTTCATCGAGAGTCATCTCACCGACCCGAATCTGTCGGCCACCATTCTGGCCGATCACCTGGGCTTGTCGGTCAATTACTTCCGCAGTCTGTACAAAGCAGAGACCACCCAGTCCATCACCGACAAAATATCCGAGAAGCGGCTAACCTTCATCTGCCAGGAGCTCATTGCCTCCGACTCCCCGATCGAGCCTATCGTGCAGCATTTCGGCTTCTCGTCCCTGAACACCTTCTATTCCAGCTTCAAAAAGGTGTACGGCATGACCCCGGCCCAGTACCGGAAGAAGTACCGGGCGGGGGATGGCGGGGGGAAGGTGTGAGGCAAGTGGAAAAAAGCGATAAGGATATGTTCCTTATCGCTTGTGTTGGTATTCCAGCAAGTTGTCGCTCTTATTCTCCCTTATAGGCCTTACGCAGCTCCGCAAGCTCGAACTTCTTCATCTGCAAAAAAGCCTTCGTCACACGCGCCAGCTGCTCCGGCGTGCCCTTCTTCATCATCTCATTCATCTCTGAGGGAACAATCTGCCAGGAGATGCCGAAGGCATCCTTCAGCCAGCCGCATTGCTCGGCTTCAGGAACTGCGGACAGCTTGTCCCAGTAGTAGTCAATCTCTTCCTGAGAATCGCAGGATACCATGAAGGAGACGGCTTCATTGAAGCTGAACTGATGATTATGCGCACTGTCCATGACCGTGAACCACAGGTTCTCCAGCATGAAGTCCGCGAACATCACCGTTCCTTCCTGATCCGGCGCAGAGCCTGCCGGGTAGCGGGCAATAAGCCCTTGGCGCGACTCCTTGAATACGGACAGATAGAAGGACATTGCTTCCTCCGCCTTCCCGCATTGATCCCCGACGAACAACAAGGAAGGAATAATCGCAGGCCGCTCCTCACCCTCCGGATTCGTTAGAATCAGCTGCCAGGACACTCCGAACTTATCCTGAATCCAGCCGTACCGCTCACTGAACGGATACTTGCCGAGCGGCATCAAGGCAGTACCGCCCTCAGACAGCTTGTCCCACACCTCATCCAGTCTGCCTGCTGCATCCTGGTCGCGGGAGGGATCAAAATTCACAAAGAAAGACACCGACGGATTCAGCTTGAAATAAGGACCTCCGCTGATCGCCATGAACGGCTGCCCCCAGACCTCAAAAGAGACCTGATCCGCATCGCCGGACGGCGTATCCTGAATGGTGGTCACACTCGTTACCTTGGACTCCGGGAACACAGAAGCGTAAAAGCGGGCGGCTTCTGCCGCCTCCTTGTCATACCATAGATGCAGGACAATTCTCTGTCTGATGCTGGCCACAACGATTCCTCCTCAGTTTCCTGTCCGTTCCGAACCAGGGATAGGGGCTTTAATTTGCTTTATTATACACTACGGAGAGGCTCCTTTATTCTTTATATTGGAAAACGTTGCAGGGCCTCCGGCCTAGCTCGCACAGTCTAATCCTCTGTCTCTTCCTCTTCCTCCATGTGCCCTAAATAGTCGTAATAGAATTCGACCATTGCATCTCCAAAGCCCCAGCCAATGCCCTGACTACGTTCCACCAACCTTCTGCAACGGCCTACGAATATTTCTTCCAAATCATTTTTCACAATGTATTCCAACGCTTGTCTATAAATACTGGACACCGTCAGATAGAACCGCTCATCGATATCTCCGTAAGCCCGGGTGAAGTCCACCCCACACTCCACTGTGAACACCATGATCTCCGCAATTTGCTCCTTATTGGTGGAGACTTTACTGAAGTCCTTGATCGCCTGCTTGATAACAGGGTAACGCAGAACCTCTCCTCTGTCGCCAAATTGCTTCTCAATTATTTTCTTGTATTTATTCAGAATCTCTTCCTCATTTGGAGTTAACAATGATATGTAATATTCCTCAAGCATCGGTTGCTGCTTCACCAGATTCATAATTTCTTCAACAAGCTCTTCCTTCGTAAATTGGTTCAGATGCTTTTTGAGTGTTGTTTTTCTTAGCTTCGGCACTGAAACACTCCTCTCTATGGCTTTCAAGGTATACTATAACAACTTTATAGTACGGATTTCATCCTCACTTAGAGCAGTCTCTCTAATTATCGCCTATATATTCGATGCCATTAACTATATAAGGCTCTATATAATTAAACGCTTCTTCCAGAGTATGCACATCCCAATTCTCTTTTCTGTGCCTCCGGTTGCCAGGAATATGATGATGGTGATGAGGTTCGGTAATTACCTTGAACTCTTCAGGTGTATCCGGCAAATCATGAGGGTCGTTGCCCCAAGCTGATATATGATGCAGACTGATGCCCATCTTTGGAATGATAATTTTCCAGCTATAAGTGTATCTTCGAACATAACCAGCATCGTCGTATGATTCTAACGCATGTAAATCAGTAATGCCGTGTACAGGATGTTCTTTTAAAGGAAAAAGTACATCTAACTTATTTGTATTCCTTTTGAAATTACCATATATACCTGAATCCCTGGAACATTAGGATAAGTCTCCAGCAAATGACCGAATTGAGCTGTAATATTAAATAGATTTGCGGGTAAGAGTTTTTTGTTAGCTAATTGCTCAATCTTACTTTGCGTCATTTGCACCTCCGCTGAGCTTCATAATTTCAGCTAATTCCTCTTCGAGGTCTAACCACCGATGGTAATCCGTTGGATCATCCATTTCATCACCATTGTAGTCTGCAAATGCTTCCTTAAACGTTTTACCTTTATATTTTAGTCGAAGCTCCATCAGCTCCAGAGCAATTTCTTTAGCCCGCTCCTCTTTTGACTGCTTACCTTTTTTCTTTTCCTGCGCAAGGATCTGCATACGTATACCATAGATAGGATCTTTAAGAAGTTCTATAGCATACTTTGGAATTTTACGATGCTTTTCCGTATCAATACAGTCTAGTCCTTGTTTAATATATTTTTGCAATGTGACCGTAGAAATATTTAAAGCAGCAGCTGCTTCAGATGGTGTCAAAAGATAGTGTTCAACAAAAACAAATTCAATCTTTTCTCCGCCTAGTTGCATATACCAATGTTCAAAATCTATTTTCAATTTCCCAAACTCCAAATCAGATGCAGGAAATTCCATTTGTGAGAAGCGACTAAGCCACTTAATTAAATTGCCTTTATGTTCTTCAGAAAAGAGATAGCTGGGCGTTAAACTCAAAGTTTGCATATCCATTTTAATTGCAGCAACCTTGTCTGAAAAAGCAACCAAGAACGTTTTATAAATCATATTGAAGAGAAATTCAGTTTCCTTTTCAAGAATCCCTTCATTCTGTTCTTTATAGCCTATATTAATTTGTTGTTGGGTAAGATCGAAAAGAACTTTACTCATAAGGTTCATCTCCTTTATTCCCCCATTCTAACGCTAAATTTACGATTTATCAATATCACTAATTATTAATTTATGATTATCGCTAACCATTTATGATAAGTTTATCTATGCCATTAACATTATGAGTATACGGATTAGCATATAAACAACTGCAATCAATAAAAGTTTTAAATAAAAAAAGACCCCAAAGGGCCTGTTTGTAATTTTCCATATGTCATGTCCTCAATATCCCGCCGAATACTCTTTTCTCTCTTTTAAATTAACAATATCCTGGCCCGTAGGGTTCTGGAAAACGCGAAGTCCAAACAGAGGGATAATCGCAAAAATGTGATCAAAGATATCCGACTGGACGGACTCATACACACCCCAGGTAGTCTCATTGCTGAACGCATAAATTTCTAAAGGCAGTCCGCTGTCTCCTGGTGCTAACTGCCTGACAATGAGCGTCATATCCTTATGAATTTTGGGATGATTGCGAAGATATTCTTGGACATATTCCCGGAACACCCCGATATTCGTTAGTTGTCGCCCGTTCACTTTGCTCTCCCTATTGATATGATGTTCGATATTATAGGTGTTAATTTCATCTAATCTTGTCAGGACATAATCGCTAAGATAGTGAACCTTTTGGAACTCCTCAATCATTTCTTTGGTACAAAAACATATGCTGCTTGTATCAATACAGACACTACGTTTAATCCTTCTGCCCCCGGAGGCCTCCATCCCCCGCCAATTTTTAAAAGAGTCTGAGATCAGGGCATAGCTCGGAATCATAGTAATGGTTTTATCGAAATTCATCACCTTTACCGTATTCAGCGTAATGTCAATTACATTACCGTCGGCATTATATTTAGGCATTTCAATCCAGTCGCCTACACGAACCATATCGTTAGAAGATAATTGAATACCTGCCACGAGGCCCAATATCGAATCTTTGAACACTAACATAAGAACAGCGGATAACGCGCCCAGTCCACTAAGCAGAATCAGCGGATTCTGACCCATAAGGTTAGAAATCACCACAATCGCACCAATAATATACAGTATAATCTTCGCAACCTGAATGTAGCCCCTGATCGGCCTCAACTTGGACACCTCATACGTACGATAAATAGCATCGATGGCATCAAGCAGGGCATTAAACACCGTGATCGTTACAATAATCATATAAGCTAAGGCGAACTTTACAATGAAAGACTGATACAGCGGAAAAATTGGTGCAGCGTAATAGATGATAAAGGCCGGAGCGAGATGCGACAGCTTGTGAAACACTTTTTTCTCCAAAAAGAAATTATCCCACGTATACCGGTTGTTATTAATGATATGGATGATGATCTTCAGTACGATTTTTTTGGCAACAAGATTAGCCACTATAGAGAGTAAAGCAATACATAAAACCATAATGATGTTCGAGAGATAAACAACCATCTGCTCGCTCACGCCATATCCTGCAAGGTGTTCTTGTATAAAGTTCATCATTTCCTCCTGACTGGGTGCATAGTAGCCTACAATTATAGAGGATTGTTAGGTGCTATGCAAAAATAAAAATACTTGCAACACATAATTTAGTACTGTATAGTTCTAGTCATGACAAAGGTAAAAGTATTGAATCAAAAACGTGTGATTGAAGTAGCGGCAGCCTTATTTTTAGAAAAGGGATTTGCTTATACAAGTATGGATGAATTAGTACGTGTAAGCAAAGTATCCAAATCTAATGTGTATTATCACTTCACTGATAAGGAAGAATTGTTAGCAGGAGTCGTTGATTATTGGATTGAAACGTATGAGCGGGCAATAGATCAAATCCTTTCTCAGAACCAGTTATCTGTTGAAGATCGTGTCCAGATGTTTTTAAAGCAATTATCGGAGGGAGTTCAGTCAAGAGAGTATAAGGGGAGCTGTCCATTTATTACTCTTTATATTCAAAGTCCTGCACAAGCTACGCACATCAAGGAAAAAATAGGTCTCTTTTTCACAGGATTACAAACGAAAATCTCTCTATTGCTACAACAAGGAGCAGAAAAAGGCGAGTTTAGAGAAACGATTCATATAGACGAGGTAGCAGCACTTTTTATAACGAATCTTGAAGGAGCGCTGTTTCTTTCAGAGACATTGAAGGATGCAACGGTGATCACGAGAACAGCCAGCCACTTTTTCAACTTGCTTCGATAAGCGAAGCATTTTTTTTACACAAAATTAGTACCAATCAGTACTAAAAAAGGAGCGCGGATGATATGAGAACCATATTTTTGACAGGCGGAACAGGTTTTATCGGGAGGCAACTTGTAGAGGAGCTTCTTAAAGAAGATGTTATGATTTTTCTTTTAGTGAGGTCGAAAAGTAAAGCAACACGTGTTTTTCAGAAAAAAGGGTTTTTAAACGAGGTAGCCATGCACTTTATTGAAGGTGATTTGACCAAAACAGATTTAGGTTTAAGCGATGAAGATAAGGATAAGGTATTGAACACAGATGTTATTATTCACGCAGGCGGACAAATGGATATTCAAGCGACAACGCAAGAGGCAACCTCTGTATTTTTAAACGGTGCCAAGCATATCAGTGAATTCGCTAAACGTATTCATCAATTGAAGGGTTTGCAGCAGTTTATTCATGTAGTTGGATATATGACCCCTTTTGATGATAGTAATAGCAAGGTTGCGATTGATGTGTTCCAAGAAGGGCACGACTATTTGAAAATAAAAAATCCGTATGAAAGAACAAAATTTCTAGCAGATCTGTATATTCGCCAGCAGGCATCCTCAGTAGGCTATCCGCTGTCTGTGATTAATCCACCAACTGTAGTCGGCAGCAGTACAACAGGGAGTACGGAGCAAGTAGCCGGCTTAGGCTTGCTTGTGGAGAGTATGCGAAGAGGGCTGATGCCAGTTATTCCTGGAGGCAAAGGGTATAAATTACCGCTTATTTCAAACGATGCGCTGGCGAAGTTTATTGTTCAGGTTGTTAAGCTGGTGCCATCGTCTATTCAAACCTATACACTTGTTCCAGATCAACCGCTGGACCCGGATATATCTGAATTATTAGGCGTGATGTCAGAAAGTATGAATATGGCCGCACCTACAATCTCTGTGCCCCTTCGCTTCATGAAGGCACTTATGAACAGCGGGCTCAGTAAAATCACACAAATTCCATCGGATGGACTGAACTTTATTACAAATCGAAAGTTTTCAAATGATTTACCGAAAAAAGTCATGGGAGCAGATTGGTTTACTAAGACGAGTGTTATGAATTTTTTCCCGGCCGTAGTCGCAGATTTGGATTATCGCTTGATGTACCCAAATGACCAGCATAATCATGCATATGAACGAACATTAACCGGAAACACTGTGATTCATCAAATACAAGGAGAGGGTCGGCCATTTATTTTATTCCATGGTTTGTTGAGTGATGGAGAGGATTTATTTCCTTTAGGGCTAGAGCTTCATGAACAAACGGGTCAACCTGTATGGATTCCGGATCTCCCGGGTTTAGGACGTTCCCCTTTTAAGCATGAGATAAATCTTATAGATCTCTATTTGAATGTAGTTAAGGAGTTATCAGGAAAAGCTGCTCATGGCGCACATTGGATTGGCCATTCCTTCGGAGCGGTTATTCTGCTGGAAGCGTTAGCGCGAGAGTACCTAGATACGAAGAATACTATTACTTTACTTCAGCCACCTGTTGCCAAAAAAAATTCCAAATCGTTCAATGCTCCTCAATTGTTGAACAAGTGGGCATTGAAATTAGCAACGGCTAATTCATTAGAACGTTATTTAATTGGTCATGGTCTGTTTGAAACCACAGAGAGCATTCCGAAACATTATATTGCCAAAGTACGCAGTAGCTTCACTTCGCCTAGAATTGTAAATACAACTCTTCAGCTCAACCGTTTCCTGTCGAAAAATTATCAGGGGGATTTCACCAAAGTACCGGGGTCTAATCTTCATATTATTTGGGGCGATCAAGATCGGCGCTATTCTGCTCCAGTACAGCTTGGTAAGATTGATGTTGTTCCCTATGGTCATCATTTTCCTCTTAACCATCCACGGGAAACGGCTTCTTATGTACTAGGTAATACATCCACAGAAATGAAAAAAGACACCCGATAAGGTGTCTTCTGCTTGTACTCCATATGGAGCCGAACCATGGCTTGGCAGATCCACAATTCGCCGCGGCATGATGATCAGGATTTTTGGTGAGGTGGCGGAACAGTTTATAAATCGAGAACCGGAACCGGTCCGTCCATCCAGTTCAGCTGGCTATCCATCATGAACTGAACCGTCCAATGATGCTCTGCCTGATACCAGTTATTAAATTCCACAATACTCTCGTACAGATTCTCGACGGCTTCCGGCGTTCGTTCTTCCAGTACCCGATGGATGTCCGCCAACAAATTCTCCGGCTTCTTTTGGGCCCCTTCCAGAACCTTTAAGAACCACTTATAAGAAGGGAACAGCGTTTCGTTGTGTACCAAAATCAACCTACCTGCGAAAAAGGCATAGTGGGTCAAACAGTAGTCGATTAATAAACGATTGTTGCGTTTCAGTCCTTCGTAATAATACCATTTCCAGGTTTCGAATTGTGCATAGAACTTCTGCATGTTCTCTGCCTTTTTCTCCACCGGATATCGGGGAGCGTCTTGGACCAACTGTTCCAACCCCTCAATATTGGAATAGGTGACGAACGCATCCTGGAATGCGAACTTAGCAGGATCGCTGCCGGATTCGGCCACTTGCTTGATGTAGGAAGCGGATACAACTTTCCCGTCCACGTAACCGCCTTCATAAGAACAAGATTCCGTTTCGAAATACCCAAGATTATGGATGGAACAAGCTTTCTTGTAATCCTCTTCAGAAAGGACGATCATAATGTCGATATCAGAGGTTTCGTTGGCAAAGCCATGCGCCACGGAACCCCCGATGATGATCCCTTGTACGTCGGGTCTGGCTTTAAGCTTGTTGGTGATGGCATCAATGGCAGCTTGATGATGGGGATACATAATACATCCACTCCAATTAAATTAATATAAACATTAATTAGTAAGCCAATACATTAATCATAAATAATAATATTCCACTTTTGAAATTCCCGCAATCCCCCGAATGAATCAATCGTGTTATAGATAACTGCCAGTTAGTTTAGTTCCATCTAAAAATCAAGTTTTGATGTCACCTAGAAGCCCCCCGTAAAGGGATATTTGGTATAGTTGGGTTAATAACTTGTTAGTGAGGGGAGAACCTAAAAAAAGGATATTATTCATTCTTTCTCTCGCACTACGGACACCCAAAATATAAAATTGAATATATATAACAACTTAATTATATCTAACAAGGAGAATACTCATGGGGATAACTTTTCGAACTTTTAAAGACGGGGACATCGGAAAAATAAGCAAGGCACTGTTTAAATACGTATTCCCGTTCTCATCTGTACCAGCAAAGGTACTTTCTGCATATTGGAGCAAGTCTGGACAAAGCTCAGCATATTCAGGGTTAAAGAGTTACTGTTGGAATAAGTCTTTTTAAGTAAAAGTAATAGTGGATACCTGTGTAACCCCACATTTGGGCTGACTGAAAACGATAATTATAAACAGCCACAGAAGTGAAAAAAGACACCCCTAAAGGTGTCTTCTACTTTACTCCATATGGAGTCGAGGGGAGTCGAACCCCTGTCCGAAGATAACGGCACATAAGCTTCTACGAGTGTAGTTACAGTTTTGATGTCACCCTAGAAGCCCCCCGTAACCGGGTCCCCTTCGGGTCAGCCTGATTATCTTCTTCAGCTCACCCCAGGCGGAGATGAGACAGCGTATTCCACTATTTGTTAGCTCCTAGCCCTGTCACATGATCAGCTGAAAGAATAGGGATATTAAAACCTTATAGACCGAACTTCATCCTCACTTAGACCAGTTGCTTTAGCGACAGCAGCATGATCCATTCCCATAGCCAACAAATTCTGGGCAACTTCTATTTTACCTTTTTTTATACCCGCCATTTCTGCACTTCCCAGCATAGAAGCCTCATCATGCAAATACTTCTGTCTGGCCTCATACAACCGTCTAGCATCCGAATCCTGACTTAGATATTGCAGAGTATCCATGGCCTTTTCCAATCCTGGCTCATTCATCTTCAGCACCTCCCATTGTGATGTATCAGCACCCTTCAGAAACAGTAACCAATTGATCAGTCCGCCTTCAGACGGAATACTACGTTCTAGCATCGGCAACTCCAGGTAATGCACCTAGGGAATGAATAACTATCAGTTTTTCTTCCCCTTGCACCACAATCTTCCAAAATATATAATTATAAGCAGCCGGCAAAATTTTAGACCGTTGCACTTATTTTCGGATAGATAAATTAAATTGATATGCAGCTCGCTTCGAAAAACACAAAATTGGAATGGGGTGTTAACATGAATACAAGATTTATCAACTTTGAAGGAATTCATGGTAGCGGAAAATCAGCATGTGCATGGAATCTATACAACAACTTGAATATGAATAATATAAACGCTGTGGTTTTTTTCGAATATCATATGGACTCCACTATTGAGAACCCCTGTGACGTAAGAATGACCGCAGTAATGACAGAGAAAGAATTCGAAGCTGTTATACAGAATTATTCTATTTATGAAGAAGTACTTAGAAATAAAGTAAAAATCTATAATGGTTGGTATTGCATTTTTCTTCCTGATGTCAAAGAATTTCCGATAATTAAAGCTCTATTGGGGCAGTATGTAGCCGATAATGGAAATTTAGAGACCGACCGTTTTATGCTGGCATTAATAAGTAGAATAACCGCATTTGTTGAACAAGCCCTTACTTCTGATCAAGTATATGTGTTCGAAAACGTTATTTTCCAGCAAATCTTAAATGAACTTATGCGAACAATGGATTGCGATGAACAACAAATGATGGATTATATTTTAGAGGTTGAGCAGATATTGAGGCCCCTTAATCCATTGATTTTCTACCTATATCCCGATGACCTAAAAGAACAAATCAACAAAGTAGCATTAGAGCGAGTGTCCGACAATAATGAATTATATCCTGACTGGATTGACTGGATGGTGGAATATTTAAAGAATTCGGTATACGGAAGGATACATCAGGTATCTGGTCGAGAGGATCTTATGATCTATTTTGAAAAAAGAACATCAATAGAAGAAAAATGTTTCGGAAAGTTACTGTCAAATAAAGAAAAAATTTATGTGGACCGTATGGATTATGATGAAGAAAATGAATACATATACAGCAAGCTATGATTGACCTAACTACACTCGTACATCTCTATATCAATCAAATTACCTCCAGAGGTCTTGGCATAAACACATCAAAAATGGATTGTTTGTCGAGCGGATCGTCTTTATCCGTATAAGGGTTCATCAGGATGATCTCAGTCAGCCGCGGCTCGCCAGCTTCGGTGAAAATTCGGTTAAAAAACGCCAGCAGCACATCCTTATTGTTCTCGCCGCCAAATATCCGTTTAAATACAAAATCCACACGCAGGTCCAGCAAATCCATCGGTATCAGTTCCATTCATTATTATTATATCATTTTTCAAGGGTTCTGAACCTTGCAAAGATACGTAAAAGCGCTCAGATTGACTCAGGTTGTCGTTTGAAATATTTTAGGTACAGATATGTGCAAATTAGAGTAATTGAATAACAGAGAAGCTTTGGAGGCTTTAGAGAGGTACTTTGAGAAGTAGTATTAAAGAATCGAGGTGCGGATGATGGGTATGGAAGGCGAAAACACACACCGAAGGGTTTTTTTATCACTGGTTACGTGGCGGCCAAAACCTCCTGTCTCCGTATAGCCTCAGTGAAACTCACTGTACCCATTAACAGCAAGCCCCAGAAACAGTGGCATAGCAAGCTTTTTAACCACCACATATAGTCCAAACAGCCTCTGAAATGAAAAAAGACACCCCTTAAGGTGTCTTTCACTGATACTCCATATGGAGCCGAGGGGAGTCGAACCCCTGTCCGAAGATAACGGCACATAAGCTTCTACGAGTGTAGTTACAGTTTTGATGTCACCCTAGAAGCCCCCGTAACCGGGTCCCCTTCGGGTCAGCCTGATTATCTTCTTCAGCTCACCCCAGGCGGAGATGAGACAGCGTATTCCACTATTTGTTAGCCCCTAGCCCTGTCACATGGACGATGCAGAGTAGAAGCACGCACACAGTTTCTTAGGCTGCGAAAGCGTAGTTGTTTTGTTGTTTGCCGTTTAATAGGCTTTAGCGTTGATGAAGCGGACGCGTCCCCACTACTCGCTACTCATGCTCGAACTATCCCCGTCGAATCCAAGAACGGCCCCTTATTAGAAAGGGCGCTTCGGATTAACGGATCAATCACAAGCACAAATGCTGATCCGGTACACAGCGATCTGACTTAAGATGGCTGTTCAGAAGCAAAAAATCTACTTACCCAGTATAGCACATTTATCAACACTTTAACACGTGGGTTAAAGGAATTGAAGGTTGAATCTGGAACCATTTGGCGCTGGTGCAGAAGTCAGTCTATCTGGCCACCTTCTGTTTGTCGCGCAACACACGCTGGATATCACGCTGAGCGTCTCGCTTCGCGGCGGAATCCCGTTTGTCGTATTCCTTCTTACCTTTACCCAGACCAATCAGCAGCTTGGCATAGCCATTACGCACATATATCTTAAGCGGCACAATGGTGAAGCCATCCCGTTTGGATGAGCCCAGCAGCTTGTGTATCTGCTCCTTATGCATAAGCAGCTTACGTGTACGCGTAGGGTCGGTAGGATTGGCGCGGTTTCCCTGTTCAAAAGGACTGATATGCATGTTGTGGATATGAATCTCACCATTACGGATCGTAGCGAACGCATCCCCTATGTTGGCGCGGCCATTACGCAGCGATTTGATCTCTGTACCTGTAAGAACCAAACCAGCTTCGTAGGTGTCCTCAATAAAATAGTCATGGGAAGCTTTTTTGTTCTGGGCGAGCACTTTCCCGTCTGCTTTTTTACCCATGAGCGTCACTCCTTGAATCGAATTCCCGGCAATCCTTCATGGACACCAGGTCTATATTGTATCAAAAGCGGAGCTGCCAGCGCAAGGAAGGATCGCTCTATGCTGTGGTCGTGTGAAGCCTAATTCTTATTAAAAAGCACTGTTCCCCTAAAGGAAACAGTGCCTCATATCATTCAGCCTACGCCTTAGGTTTCTTCTTACGCTTACGGCGCCCGCTCATCTCGCCAGTGTCAGCTCCGGCCTGGCCTGCGGACCCCACGTTGCCTGGCGTCACGGAGGGGCTAATGAACACGCCGCCTTTCTTCTTGCGGCTGCCCTTGCCTTCCGGCGCCGCGCCGCGGCCGTCAGCCCCGAGATCCTCGCGGCTGCGGAACCGTGTGCTCGCGTCTACGCCGCGCAGGTCACCGCCCGCCTGCTCAGACCCGCCACCGCTCGGCGCGCCGTAGCCGCCCTTGCCCGAGCCAAAGCCGAAAGCGATGCCGCGTCCCCCGGCACCGCCACCGGCCTCCGCGCCGCGGCCTCTGCCGCCCTCGCGCGGAGCGCCAGACCCGCCGGCTTCGCCCCGGCGGTCCGCCTTGCCGCCGCCCGCTGCGCCTGCGGCGGCAAGCCCGCGCCGCGCTGCCGCTTCCGGCCCGCGGCCGCGCTTGCGGCCGCTGCCTGCTGCGCCGGCGATGTCCCACGCCGCCGCTCCGTCTGCGCGCGGCCCGTTCCCGGCGCCTGCAGTAACGGCGCCGAGGCTTCCGCCTGCTGCAGCAGGGGCACCGTTCTTCCCGGCAGCGCCGAAGCTGCCGCCCGTACCCGCGCCGCCCTTCTTCTTGGCGGCGCCGTTCTTGCCTCCGGCAGCAGCACTGCCGGGCTTGCCTTTACCGCCACGGCCCTTGCCGCCTCCAGCCTTGCCGGCGAACGGCTTGCTGAGGCCTCCGGCGCCCGGACGGCCGCCTTTGCCGCCGCGACCACCGTAATTCCGGTGATCGCCAGCCGAGCGCGGCTTCATATCCAACAACTCGAAGTCGATGGTATGGTCATCCATGTTGACCTTGGCGACGCGGATCTTCACTTCATCACCGATGCGGAAGACCTTGGAGGTGCGCTCACCGATCAGCGCCATATGAGCTTCATCGAAGTGGTAGTAATCATCTGTCAGCGCACTGAGGCGAATAAGACCTTCGACCGTATTGTCCAGCTCAATGAACATCCCGAAGCTGGTCACGCTGCTGATCATGGCGTCGAATTCCTCGCCAACCTTGTCCTGCATGAACTCCGCTTTCTTCAGCTGCTCGGTATCGCGCTCGGCCTCGACAGCCACACGCTCACGTTCCGAGGACTGCTGGGCAATATCCGGCATCCGGGAAGCCATATATTCATGGCGCTTCTCGTTCAGCGCTCCGCCATTCTCAAGCACCTCACGCATGACGCGGTGAATGACCAGATCGGGATAACGGCGGATCGGTGAGGTGAAGTGGGAATAGAATTCCGCTGCCAGCCCGAAGTGCCCCGTGCTCTCAGCATCATACTTCGCCTGCTTCATGGAGCGCAGCATCATCGTGCTGATCACCGTCTGCTCCTTCGTTCCCTGAATCTGCTCCAGCAGATCCTGGAGGGCGCGCGGGTGAACCGAATTCCCCCGGCCCTTCACGTGATGGCCGAAGTTAGCCGCAAAAGCCATGAAGTTCTGCAGCTTCTCCGGGTCCGGGTCCTCATGAATCCGGTACAGGAACGGAACCTTCAGCCAGTGGAAGTGCTCCGCCACCGTCTCATTTGCCGCCAGCATGAATTCCTCAATAATCTGCTCCGCCACAGAGCGCTCACGTTTTACAATATCGATAGCCTTACCGGCCTCATCTACAATAATCTTGCTCTCTTCAAAATCAAAATCCACCGCCCCGCGCCGCATCCGGGCATCGCGCAGCTTCATCGCGATCTCCTTCATCAGCCGGAAATCCCCGATCAGCGGAGCATAACGCTCCAGCAGCTCCGGATCTTTATCCTCCACAATCTTCCGTACGTCGGAGTAGGTCATTCTCTCCTTCGTGCGGATCACACTGGTGAAGACATCGTGGTTCACAACCTTCATCTGCTCGTCGAATTCCATTTCACAGGACATCGTCAGACGGTCAACCTGCGGATTCAAGCTGCAAATGCCGTTCGACAGCCGGTGCGGAAGCATCGGAATGACACGGTCCACCAGGTACACACTGCACCCGCGGTCATAGGCTTCCTTGTCCAGCTCAGAGCCTTCGCGCACATAATAACCTACGTCAGCAATATGAACGCCCAGCTTATAATGGCCATTCTCCAGACGCTCCACGTTGACCGCATCATCCAGATCCTTGGCATCTGCGCCGTCAATCGTTACGATATTGAGCCCGCGCAGATCACGCCGCCCCTGCTCGATAATCTCTTCATCCGTGATGGAATCCGGCGCCTGCTCCGCTTCCGTCATCACCTCAGCCGGGAAAGCCTCCGGAAGCTGATGCTTACGGATTACCGACAGAATATCCACGCCCGGATCATCCTTATGGCCAAGGATTTCAATGATCTCGCCCTCAGCCGCAGCACGGCCCTCCGGATAACTTACAATGCGGACAACCACCTTTTCCCCGTCAACCGCACCCTTGAAAGACTCCTTGGGGATGAAAATATCCCGGTTAATCCGCTTATCGTCAGGCAGCACGAAGCCATAGGACTCCAGGCTCTGGAAGACACCCACCGTCTGCGACACGCCTCTAATCAGAATCCGTTCCACTTCGCCTTCCATCCGCCCGCCGGACGGGCTCTTCGAGGTAACACGGATCAAGACAATATCGCCGTTCATTGCACCCTTCAGATCGTTCGCGTGAATATACACATCCGGGTGCTCCCGGTTATCGGGAATCAGAAAAGCAAAACCCTTCGCATGGACCTGTAGCCGTCCGCGCAGCAAATCCATCCGCTCGGGCACACCATAGCGGCTGCTGCGGGTCAATATGATCCGGCCGTCCTTCTCAAGTTCCACCAATAAAGCTTCGAAGGCTTTGAAATCGGCACTATCCTGAATGGCGAAATGGCTCACCAGTTCTTCATAAGTTAGTGGTTTATAAGCGGTCTCCCGCATGAAATCAAGCAAGATTTCTTGTGTTATCATGTTCGTCACCTCAGCCTCCTGCAGCATTCCTATGCACTGGCATATATGTATGCCTTGTCCTATTGCACGGTAATCATTTCAAGTAAAATTTACCTTTATATACTTCATACCCTAGTATACACGAAATTAATCCCGGGCATCCCTGTTATGATGTTCACAATATTAAATCCGCATACAAAAAAGCCCCCGTCTATTCCATTCAGAACAGAGCGAAGGCTTACTGTAGACCAATTATTCAACAACAATGGCAACAACAATTGACATGATGAAGAATCCAGCCGCCAGACCAACTGTTACACGCTGCAGCACTAGCTCCATACCGCGTGCCTTTGTTTTACCGAAGAGATGCTCAGCACCGCCGGAGATGGCACCGGAAAGACCTGCACTTTTCCCTTTTTGCAGAAGAACGACCGCAATCAGACCTACGGCAAAAATCAGAAGCACCACTTTCAAAAAGATATCCATTCACTTCCACCTCCTACGTCCAAGCATCACTATCTATGCTAAATTAGAATTTCCGTTTCATAAACAGCATTCTCATTTTATCATAGCCATAGATTGAATACAACCTTCCAGACTGCATTCTAGCCTTATCTCACTATGAAAATCTCAAGTTTGCCTTCTATCGCGGATATCAGCTTCAAAAAAGCCTGCCGGAAACCGGCAGGCTCATTGTACCTATATTCAAAAGGAATTATCTTTTGAGGTTGTAGAAGGATTTCAGGCCGTTGTATTGGGCCAATTCGCCCAGCTCATCTTCGATGCGAAGCAGTTGGTTGTATTTAGCCACACGGTCTGTACGGGAAGGAGCACCCGTCTTGATCTGGCCAGCATTAGTCGCAACAGCGATGTCAGCGATGGTGCTGTCTTCGGATTCACCGGAACGGTGGGAGATAACTGCTGTGTAACCAGCGCGTTTAGCCATTTCGATAGCATCGAAGGTTTCAGTCAGTGTACCAATCTGGTTAACCTTAACCAGGATGGAGTTACCGATACCCTTTTCAATACCTGTTGCCAGACGCTCAGTGTTCGTAACGAACAGGTCGTCACCCACCAATTGGACTTTGTCGCCCAATTTTTCAGTAAGCAATTTCCAGCCATCCCAGTCATCTTCGGACATGCCGTCTTCGATGGTGATGATTGGGTACTTCTCAACCCATGAAGCAAGAAGGTCAACATATTCAGCGGAAGTGTAAGATTTACCTTCGCCTGCAAGTGTGTATTTACCATCTTTGTAGAACTCAGTGGAGGCAACGTCCATACCGAGGAATACGTCAACGCCTGGTTTGTAACCGGCTTTTTCGATCGCTTCGATAATGGTAGTGATTGCTTCTTCATTGGAACCCAGGTTCGGTGCGAAACCGCCTTCGTCGCCAACAGCTGTGTTCAGGCCTTTGGATTGCAGTACGGACTTCAGGTTGTGGAAGATTTCCGCACCTGTACGAAGAGCTTCTTTGAAGCTTGTAGCTCCTACAGGAAGAACCATGAACTCTTGAACGTCGATGTTGTTGTCGGCATGCTCACCACCGTTGATGATGTTCATCATTGGTACTGGAAGAGTTTTAGCGTTGAATCCGCCCAGGTATACATACAAAGGAATGTCCAGAGCAGTTGCAGCAGCGCGTGCTACAGCCATGGATACAGCCAGGATTGCGTTAGCGCCCAGCTTGCCCTTGTTATGAGTTCCGTCCAAAGTGATCATCAGCTTATCGATGCCCACTTGGTCAAGAGCATCCATACCAATTACTTCTGGAGCGATAATTTCGTTTACGTTCTCAACAGCTTTCAGAACGCCTTTACCCATGTAACGGGATTTGTCGCCGTCACGAAGCTCTACAGCTTCATGAGCGCCAGTGGAAGCGCCGGAAGGAACGATAGCGCGGCCTTTAGCGCCGGATTCCAGATAAACGTCAACCTCTACAGTAGGGTTACCACGGGAGTCAAGGACTTCGCGTGCATACACATCAGAAATAATAGTCATGTAAGTTTAATCTCCTTTTAACTTTGGGTTTGGTGTTGCAGTGGAACTTTATTGGAACGGAACTATGAGTCTTGCTTATTTGCGGCTGGCAATCATGGATTGTCCGGTCATTTCCGCAGGCTGCGGAAGTCCCATCAGATCTAGGATTGTCGGTGCCACATCTGCCAGAATACCAGCTTCACGCAGAACTACATTTTCGGTGGTAACGATGAACGGAACCGGGTTGGTGGTATGGGCTGTGAACGGACGTCCGTTCTCATCAAATACCATATCCGCATTCCCGTGGTCGGCAATGATAATAGCTACGCCGCCCTTGGCAACCACAGCATCCACAACTTTGCCTACGCATTCGTCCGTTACTTCAACTGCCTTGATTGTAGGCTCCAGCATGCCGGAGTGTCCTACCATATCAGGGTTAGCAAAGTTCAGGATAATGGCATCCTGTCTGTCTGCTTCGATCTCCGCTACGCAGGCCGCCGCCACTTCGTATGCGCTCATCTCAGGCTGCAGATCATAGGTTGCCACTTTGGGCGAGTTGATCAGGATACGGGTCTCACCAGGAAGCTCCTCATCGCGTCCACCGCTGAAGAAGAAGGTCACATGCGGATACTTCTCGGTTTCCGCAATACGCAGCTGCTTCTTGTTCTGCTGAACCAGTACTTCACCGAGCGTGTTGTCCAGGTTCTTCGGGGAGTAAGCCACGAAGCCTTGAACGGTCTCACTGAAGGTAGTCAGGCATACGAAGTGCAGGCCTTGCGGGAACTTAGGACCGCGGTCGAAGCCGCGGAAATCCGAGTTCGTGAACACTTGTGACAGCTGAATCGCACGGTCAGGACGGAAGTTAAGGAAAATGACGGAATCGCCGCTCTCCACTGTCGCTACCGGGTTATTCTGGCTGTCCACAATCACACTTGGTTCCACGAATTCATCGAACACAGAATTCTGGTAGGATGCAGTAATGGCCTGAAGGGCATCGGTATATTTAGGGCCTTCGCCATATACCATTGCACGGTAAGCCTTCTCTACACGTTCCCAGCGTTTGTCACGGTCCATCGCGAAGTAACGTCCGGATACCGTAGCAATCGTACCTACGCCAACCTCTTCAATCTTGCCGACCAGATCCTGAATGAACTTCTGTCCACTGTCAGGTGCTACGTCACGGCCATCCATGAAGGCATGAATATAAACTTCATGCAGATCTTCTTTTTTGGCCAGATCGAGCATGGCGAACAGGTGATTGATGTGGCTGTGTACACCGCCATCGGATACCAGCGCATAGAGGTGAAGCTTTTTGCCGGTTGACTTAGCGCTTCTTACGGCAGCCACCAGCGTCTCGTTATCGAAGAATTCTCCATCACGTATCGACTTGTCGATACGGGTCAGGTCCTGGTATACAATTCGGCCGGCTCCAATGTTAAGGTGCCCTACTTCAGAGTTACCCATTTGGCCTTCCGGCAGACCTACAGCTTCGCCGCAAGCGGTTAGCGTAGTATTCGGATATTGCTTCAGGTAACGGTCGTAGTTCGGCTTGTTGGCTTGGGCAACGGCGTTGCCCTCATCCGTGTTACGCAATCCAAAGCCGTCCATGATAATCAGTGCTACAGGTCTTGGAGCTGACATCCTTACTTCGCCCCCTCAACGAGTGAAACGAAGGAAGCAGGCTGCAGGCTGGCACCGCCGACTAGAGCGCCGTCGATGTCGCTTTGACTCATGTACTCCGTTACATTCTCAGGCTTCACGCTGCCGCCGTATTGGATACGAACTGCTTCCGCTGTTGCTTCATCGTACAGACCTTTAACAAGGGTACGGATATAAGCAATAACTTCGTTGGCATCCTGGGAAGTGGAGGATTTACCTGTACCAATCGCCCAGATTGGCTCGTAAGCGATAACTACGCTTGCTGCCTGCTCTGCACTAAGACCGGCAAATGCCGCTTCTGTCTGAACCTTACATACGTCCTTAGTCTGATCAGCTTCACGCTCTTCAAGCTTTTCGCCTACGCAGACAATTGGAGTAATGCCGTGACGGAATGCCGCATGCATTTTTTTGTTGACGATCTCGTCCGTCTCACCGAAATAAGCACGGCGTTCGGAGTGGCCGATAATAACATACTCTACGCCAAGATCCTTCAGCATTACGCCGCTGATCTCACCTGTATAAGCGCCGTTATCTTCGAAGTGCAGGTTCTGTGCACCAATTTTGATGGTGGTGCCTTGTACTGCTGCAACCAATGCAGGCAGGTTAGTGAATGGCGCGCAGATAACAGTCTCTACGCCTGCCACTTCCGCCTGGCCTTTGATTTCAGCGATGAAGCCTTCGGCTTCCGGAACGGTTTTGAACATTTTCCAGTTGCCTGCAATAATAGGTGTTCTACTCATAATGATGTATTGCCTCCCTCTTCGGTATTACTTGTCGTTCAGTGCTTCTACACCTGGAAGAGCCTTGCCTTCCATGAACTCGAGCGATGCGCCGCCGCCAGTGGAGATGTGATCCATCTGGTCTGCGAGGTGGAATTTCTCAGCAGCTGCTGCGGAATCTCCGCCGCCGATAACTGTGTAGCCTTCAGTAGTTGCGCAAGCCTGAGCTACGGCAATAGTACCTTCAGCAAATTTATCGATTTCAAATACGCCCATAGGTCCATTCCATACAACCAGCTTGGAGTTTTTGATAATATCGGCATAGATTTCACGAGTCTTAGGACCGATGTCCAGACCTTCCCAGTCTGCAGGAATCTCTGTTACATCTACAATCTTGGTGTTGGCATCTGCACCGAACTTGTCAGCGACAACAACGTCAACCGGAAGCACGAAGTTCTTGCCCAGCTTCTTAGCTTTCTCGATGAATCCAAGCGCTGCATCAATCTTGTCGTTGTCTACCAAAGATTTGCCGATTTCGTAACCTTGAGCCTTGGTGAACGTGTAAGAAAGGCCGCCGCCAATCAGTACATTGTCAGCCAGAGTCAGCAGGTGGTCGATAACGTCAATCTTGTCTTTAACCTTGGAACCGCCGATGATGGCAGTGAAAGGACGTTCCGGGTTAGAAAGCGCCTTGCCGAGAACGGACAATTCCTTCTCCATCAGAAGACCGGATACTGCAGGCAGGAAGTGAGCGATTCCTTCTGTCGAAGCATGGGCACGGTGAGCTGCGCCGAATGCGTCATTGACGAACAGGTCAGCCAGTTCAGCGAACTGCTTAGCCAGTTCAGGATCATTCTTCTCTTCGCCTTTGTAGAAACGGACATTCTCAAGTACAAGCACATCGCCATCATTCAGTTCAGCGATTTTCGCTTTTACCGTTTCGCCAATCGCCTCATCAGCTTTAGCTACCGGTTTGCCGAGCAATTCAGACAAACGGACTGCAGCGGATGTCAAACGCATGGAATCAACGAATTCGCCTTTAGGACGACCCATATGGCTGGCCAGAATGACCTTTGCACCGTTCTCAATCAGGTATTTAATTGTTGGAAGGGTTTCGCGGATACGGGTATCATCAGTGATCTTGCCGTCTTCCACTGGCACATTGAAATCTACACGCACGAATACGCGTTTGCCTTTTACTTCTACATCACGGACACTTTTTTTGTTCATGATTAACATTTCCTCCACACCCAAAATTGGTTCCTTCACGAAGCCATTTCACACGAATCCATTTGATTTAGAAAGAGCGGAAACAGACTTTCCTTGTTTCCGCTCTATTGTACTGCTTATATGAAATCGGTCTTATTTAGCAAGCTTAGCGAATTTCTCCAAAGTACGAACCAGCTGTGCAGTGTAGGACATTTCATTGTCATACCAAGCAACAGTTTTAACCAGCTGTTTGTCGCCAACAGTCAGTACTTTAGTCTGAGTTGCATCGAACAGGGAACCGAAAGTCATACCCTTGATGTCGGAAGATACGATTTCATCTTCAGTGTAGCCGTAAGTTTCTGGGTCAGAAGCTTCCTTCATGGCTGCATTGATTTCTTCAACGGTTACGCTCTTATCCAGAACAGTAACCAGTTCAGTCAGGGAACCTGTAGCTACAGGCACACGTTGTGCTGCACCGTCAAGTTTGCCCTTCAGGGCTGGAATAACCAGGCCGATGGCTTTAGCAGCACCGGTAGTGTTAGGGATGATGTTCTCAGCAGCAGCGCGGGCGCGTCTGAAGTCGCCTTTTGCGTGTGGAGCATCAAGAGTATTCTGGTCACCTGTGTAAGCGTGGATAGTAGTCATCAGGCCTTCGATGATACCGAATTTGTCGTTCAGAACTTTGGCCATAGGAGCCAGGCAGTTCGTTGTGCAAGATGCGCCGGAGATTACAGTTTCGGAACCGTCAAGGATGTCATCGTTAACGTTGTACACAACTGTCTTCATGTCGCCTGTAGCTGGAGCGGAAATAACTACTTTCTTAGCTCCGCCTTTCAGGTGCTTCTCAGCGGCTTCTTTAGTTGTGAAGAAACCAGTACATTCCAGAACGATATCAACGCCAAGCTCGCCCCAAGGAAGTTCTTCAGGGTTGCGGTTCGCCAGAACCTTAACATCTTTACCGTTAACTTTGAAGAAGCCGTCATGCACTTCAACATCGCCTTGGAATTTACCTTGAGTTGTATCATATTTAAGCAAATGAGCAAGCATCTTAGCGTCAGTCAAGTCATTGATTGCTACCACTTCGATACCTTCTACATTTTGAATACGGCGGAATGCAAGGCGTCCAATACGTCCAAAACCGTTAATACCAACTTTTACACTCATTGAATAGTTCCTCCTAGATTTCGTTTTATTTATTCAAGACAGGCCGTAAGGCTCGTCAAGACAACAATGTTAAGTATAATGCATAAACCCTTTGCGCGCGCCCCATTTAATGGAATCTATAGGACCTTTTGCAACTGTGTGTCGATTTCCTTACCGATTTCGACAGCAGCCGCCTCGTCGATGACGAGAATATCCTCTTGCCCGAACCGCAGCATCGCATGAATGGCCTTCGCCTTGCGTTTACCTCCGGCAATACCGATAACGACTTCTGTACGGATAATGTCTTCCAGGCGCAGCCCCATGGTCAGCATAGTGTGAACCACTTCGCCGTCCTCATTGAAATAGTATCCGAAGGATTCGGCTACAGCGCCCTCGCCCTGAATCTCTGAGATCGTCCCGGAGTCCAGCTTGCGGCGGTGGGTCATTTCAATGGCATCACCTATTCCATGTACAATAATACGCGATCTGCGGATAATTTGTACAATCTCTCCAATATTGGAGTCCTGCGCAAGCGACTGATAAGCGTCTCCGCTAAGCAGATCGGGCACATGCAGCAGACGGTAATTGGCGCCAATCCGCTTGGCTATGGTTGAAGCAATGGTGTTGGCCTGTATCTCCATGCTCTCTCCCAGTCCTCCACGCGCCGGAACGACCCAGGCGTTCTTATAGGAAAGGGGGAGTGGCGGGCTCAACTGATCGGCCATCTCGGCCAGGGTTGATCCGCCGGTGACGGCAATCGTGTCGTCACTGCGCAGTACGCTGAGCAGTGCCTTGGAGCCTGCACGCCCCAGTTCACGCTTGGTGAACGGCGATGTCTCGCAATCGCCAGGTACCACAATTACTTTGGTGAGACCGTACGTAGTACGAATTTTCTCTTCCAGATCATCCAGGCCGAATAGGCTCTTGGCGACCGGCTCCAGCAGGTCAAGCAGTCCGCGACCGGCATCGCTAATGCGCATACCGACGCTCTCGATCTCAATGAGCCCCTGCGATTTCAGAAGATCCGTCTCGGCACGCAGCACCCGCTCGGTCATATCAAGCGATGCGGCTAACGTTCTGCGCCCAATAATATCGGACAGCATGATCTGATGTAGAATCGTATACCGTCTCTTAAGGGTTTCCATGAGATCAGGCAGAAGCTGCTTTTGGATTTCCAATAGATTACGCATGCTTTCACTCCTGCAACTTCGTCTTTCTCTTATCCCTTGTTCATGGTCTCAAAATGTCCCGGGTTAACTTTTTAAGTCCCACCCTTATTCTACCCAAAACTGACGCCGAGTGCAAGTGTTCCGAGACTATAATTCTCAGCCCGCTTTCATCTTATACATGGGCTTGTCCGGCGATCTACAGGCTGGAGGCGCTCTTCTCCATGTCTTTCACCTATCTTTATGAAATAGAGAAAAACTATTTCCTGCTGGATGCTTAATACACATTGCTTTTATCCGGGATGTGTATTATAATAATTTCTGTTGCGCCCGTGGTCCAATGGATATGACGTAGGCCTCCGAAGCCTGAGATCCAAGTTCGATTCTTGGCGGGCGCGCCATTATTTTCAAGTTTGTACATAATTTAGTAACGATTATATTATATTTAACCAATGAGCCCACTTAAGGGCTCTTTTTTTTGAAAGTAAGTTTGACTTTCTTTGACTTTTTGTTTGAATTTGTTTATCATGTGGTTAATACGGTAACAGTAAAAATGAACACATTCGAAGCACCAATTTCAAGGAGGTTTTCCACGTGAGTTATATTCCTATGGTAGTAGAACAGAGCAACCGCGGTGAGCGCGCTTATGACATCTATTCCCGCCTGCTGAAGGACCGCATCATTTTCCTTGGAACGGAGGTTAATGACGTGGTAGCCAATTCCATCATCGCACAAATGCTCTTCCTGGCTGCCGAGGACCCGGATAAGGATATTCACCTGTATGTGAACAGCCCCGGCGGTTCCATCACAGCGGGTATGGCTATATTTGATACAATGCAGTACATTAAGCCGGATGTCTCCACCATCTGTGTAGGTATGGCCGCTTCCATGGGAGCGTTCCTGCTGAACGCCGGCGCCAAGGGCAAGCGCTTCGCCCTCCCGAACAGCGAAATCATGATTCACCAGCCACTCGGCGGTGCTCAGGGCCAGGCTTCGGATATCGAAATCCGTGCCCGCCGCATCATCAAGCTGCGTGAGAAGCTGAATCGTATTCTGTCCGAACGTACGGGCCAGCCGATTGAGAAGATCGAGAAGGATACCGACCGCGATTACTTCATGAGCGCGGCAGACGCTGCTGAATACGGCATCGTGGACAAGGTAATTGAGAAGACCCTGCCAACAGGCGTATAAGTACCCGCTCCAATGAATACACAAAAAGGCTGCAACAGACCGGTCAGGTCCCGTTGCAGCCTTTTTGTTATGCCTATACATGAGCTACCTCAAGCCCCCGTACCCCAGGGCATCCAGCTTGCCTGCGATTACGCGGTAGCCTCTCCCGTTCGGGTGAATATGGTCCAGGAACAGCAGCCCCCGCTCATTACCGGCAAATTCATGATATATCGAAGCAAAACCTACGTTATTACTGTTGTAGCCTGACGCATAGCGGTTAAATTGCCGTACCCATTCTGTTGCTTCGTCCACCTGAGGGTATGGATTGTAGAGGCCTACCAACCGGATGATATAGGGGCTGCGTGTACCTGCTTTGAGCTGTGTAAGGGTGCCCATGATGTCGCTGTAATTGCGCTTGCAATCCCGGAGCGCCTGCTGCAGCAAGCCCTGGAATTCACCGGGCCTGGGCCCCGCTGCCCGGGCTGCCTTAATCAAGTCATTGCCGCCAATGGACATCGTAATGATCTGCGCATCCTTCACTGCTGCCCGGTAGACATTAGAGGTCCTCAGCCGCTGCTTCAGTCCCCCGGTAGTCAGACCGTTAACGCCAAGATTCGCCGGCACCACCGGCGTGCCCAGCCTCACTTCCGCCATCCGGCGGTAGATGGGGACAAAACCATTCCCGGGCAGCGCCCCGAAGCCGGTTGTGAGTGAATCTCCGATAGCCGTATAGGCATAGACCATAACCTTCCCTCCCCGTTATAAGCTGCTTGCCTCCTATAGCTTATGAACAACCGGGTGAAGTGGTAACGGCAGGGCAGGCTGAATAGGCCCTGCACATGAAGTATGCCCCTGCTTCTCCCGGAGGAGATGCAAGGGCATCCTGGATAATCGAATTTATTATTTCAGCGCTGCAAACGGACTGCTTCCATCCGGCAACAATTCCTTGAAGCCGAAGGTGAATTCCGGGAAGCCTGCGGCATATGCAGTGTATTCGTATAACTGGAAGAAGAGAACAGCTTTGCCGTCTTTTAGATAGAAGTACTTCTCGGTATTCAGGCCGTTGAACCCGCCCAGATATCCTCCGTTAGCTTTGATCTCGGTGGCCAGCTTGGCATTAAGCTGTTTCTTGTAATTAGGGTTGGCCCCGAACAGGTCGCCCAGCAGCAGGCGTTTACCGTCTTTGAGCGAGAAGGTGAAGGCATTGCGGTAAGTCATCCCATGAGCACCGCCGGTATACCCGTATTGATTAGTGATCAGGCTGAGCACGCCATCCTGGTTATACGTGACCACATAACCGCCTTCGAATTCATACGGACGGTCATCCTTCGACCGCTTGGAGATTTGATCCTCAGCATCCTTCGCATAGCTCAGAACGGTCTGCTTGATCAGATCATTGATTGCCTTCTCTGCTTCTGCACTTGCCAGACCACTGACCTGCGGATAATCCAGCTTGATTGGCGCATCCTTATGATCCTTCACATAGCTCGCTGTCTTGATCGTTATGGCATTCTGCGTTTTTTTCATCACATTCAGCCGTCCTGTAGCTGCGCTCCAGTCCCCTTTATAGCCCATGTAATCACTTAACAGTTCGAATGGTACATAGAGCCGGTTATTCAGTTGTTTGCCCTGATATTCGCCGATATAATAGTTGTTCACACTGATCATAATGCCGTAATCCATGTTCGCCAGCTTCATTTGCGCAATACCTGTTCCTATGGAGTAGGTCTTCTCCGCTTTATCATAAGAGAGCGGCATCCCCAGCGCATCGCGCAGGAAAGTTACCGGCACCCATACTTTTCCCTCTTGAACAATCCCGGTCTGCGTTACGGCCTTACCGTTCACCTTCAATACTACTGAAGAGGATTTAGCCTTGACCTGAGCGGCTGCCGGAGCAGCTTCCGTAATGCCTGCCTGAAGTACTCCTGTGCCTCCTAGCAGAATTCCTGCTGCGAGCATCCCCGCGCCCCATCTGCGCATGTATTTCTTTGAGTTCGAATTCATTGTTATTTCCCCTTCCACCTGGTGGTATGATTAGTCATGATGTGTATTCCTTCGTATCACTGTTCCTATTATAGTAAAAGAACGCTCAGGGGATGTTACAATCCGCCTTACAGTTTCTTAAGGTTTGCCGTGATTATCTAAAGATCCTGTTACCTCAATTTAAACAAATTGAGAGCTTTACATAGCGCATATGTGTATATATATACATTCATATAATTATATAAAAGCGCCTGCCCCACTATATAAGCAGAGCAAGCGCCTCTTAGAAACATTTTATTTCAGTTCATACGTTACACTCAATTGGGTAGTGACCTTAACCTGCCCGGGCTCAACAGAGCTGCCGGCATTGTTATCCATGGACATCTTTTGTACAGAGGCCGCTTCAGCATAGACTACCGGATGGTTCCCGTCATCGCTCTGCACAACAGTGACTACCTGACCCAGTCCGCGCTTGGATGCTTTGGCGATAGCAGATGCTTTGACATCTGCATTCTGCATAGCCTTCTCGATCGCCTGGGCTTCAAAAGCCGATGGATCTTCAATGGCAAACCGCACATTGCCGATGTTGTTGGCCCCAGCTGCAGAAGCAGCATCCAGCAACTGTCCGACCTTCGTCAGATCCCGGTAGGATACCTCCAGGGTGTGCTGGGCGTTATAGCCTTTTACCTTCTGGCCGTCCTTCTCACTGTAAGTGTAGTTAGGCTGTACGTAGAACTGGGTGCTCTGAATGTCCTTGTCCGCAATGCCCCAAGTGGTCTTGAAGAGGGCGTTCAGCTTGGTGATCTTCGCCGCTGTGCCTTTCTGCGCTTCTTGCGCGGTATCGGCAGTGGTGCTCACCCCGATGGAGAGATACGCGATATCCGGCTTGATCGACAGCTCGCCCTTGCCTACCACGTTCACAATATTCTTCTGCACCTCGTCGGCGTAAGCCTTTTCAGGACCCTTCACCACTCCGCTCAACCCCATTCCTCCAATCATCAAGCTCGCTGCCAACAGTACCGACCCAATCGATTTACCCCATTTTCTCATGCTTGCCATCCCCTTTCGATTCGTTTAAGTGTTATTACCCTCTAGACGGGACAGCATGGTAAAAGTTGCATGAGCGATGTACGATATTTATTTTTTATTTCTTCCCCGTTCCGATCCAGAACCGCCGGATGACATTTCCGTCCTCCTCTATATATTCGCTATCCTCGATACCGCCATTCCTGCGGATTGTCCGTTCCGATGCGGTGTTGATGGCGTCACAGACTACGAGTGCCTGCTCAATACCCAGTTCACCGGCCTTCAGGAGAGCCTGCTTCAAAAGCTCACTGCCATAGCCTTGTCTGCGTGCAGAGGGGACGATGCCATAACCGATATGCCCGCCAGAATAGAGCAGCCTTTCCGTCAGCCGGTGCCTGATGTTCACAGCCCCTACCACCCGCTTGTCCGTGGTCACCAGCCAGAAGGTTGAACTGCTCACCCACCCGTCCGGGATATTCACACCACTGGCATGCCCGCGCAGAGACTGAACCATACCCTCAAAGTCAGCCGGGTCCATCTCCGTCACCCAGGGCACAAACGGCTCACCGCTGGCCCTCCACTCCTCATAAAAGGCTAAATACGGCTCTCTGAGCGCCTCAGCAGGCTCCATTAATATTACTCCACTGTCTTGCAGCTGCATCCCATACCTCTCCTCACCACTAAGCTGATATGAAAAAAAGCCCCTAAGGGCTTTCGGTAAAACAGTGTAACATTTATTGATTCTCGAGCTCTTCCTTGCTTACCAGACTGGTCAAAGCGGTTACAGCCTGTTCCGCGTCTGCACCGTCTGCGCTGATATGAATCTCCGTACCGGAACTGATCGCAAGGCTCATAATGCCCATGATACTCTTGGCGTTCACTTTTTTATCGTCTTTTTCCACGAAAATCTCCGACGAAAACTTATTAGCTTCTTGCACAAACAATGCTGCCGGCCGAGCATGGAGCCCCGTCTTCAACCGAACAACTACCGGGTGCTTTGTCATGAAACGCTTACCCCCTATTTGAGATCTGCCCAAAAATTTCACATTAATTTTATAATATTATATCATTATAACGCATACCGCACTAGAAAAAAAATAATCAGCCGCCGCGGACCTTGTCCGCCAGCTCATCGATTTTGCGCAAACGGTGGTTCACACCCGATTTACTGACTGTCCCGCCCAGCATATCCCCGACTTCCTTGAGGTTAATATCCGGGTGAGCCAGTCTAATTTCGGCAACCTCCCGCAGCTTATCCGGCAAGCTTTCCAGACCCACCTCGCGCTGCAGCAGCTTGATGTTCTCAATCTGGCGTACCGCCGCACTGATCGTCTTGTTCAGATTAGCCGTTTCGCAGTTCACAATCCGGTTAACCGAGTTGCGCATATCGCGCATGATCCGCACATCCTCGAATTTGAACAGCGCCTGATGAGCGCCGATCAGACTGAGGAACTCGATGATCTTCTCGCCTTCCTTGATGTATAGGATGAAGCCTTTTTTGCGTTCTATGCAGCGGGCATTCAGGTGAAATTCACCAGCCAGCTCAACGAGCGCTTTGCAGTGCTCCTCATACATGGAAGCGATTTCCAAGTGATACGAAGAGCCCTCCGGGTTATTCACCGAACCGCCGGCCATGAAGGCCCCGCGCAGATAGGCACGCTTGCAGCAATTCTTGCCGACAATCTCCTCATCAATCCCGTCCGTGAAAATAAAGCCCTCAGAGACAATCCGCAGATCCTTCAGGATCTCCTGGACCTGGTTCGGGATTCTTACAATATAGACGTTATTCTTCTTCAAACGCATTTTTTTACGCACGAGCAGCTCGATATGGACCTGGTAATATTTCTTAAGCAAAGAATATACCCGCCTTGCAATCGCGGCGTTCTCCGTCGAAATGTCGAGAACCACCTTTTTGCTCGAAAGCTGCACCGTACCATTCATTCGGATCAGCGCTGACATTTCTGCTTTCTCGCAGCAGGGCGGGCTCTCGACCATCGTCAGCTCTTTTTTGGTAAGGGCCGCAAAAGACAAGGGGCTCACCTCTTTCATGTTAACTCTTTCTGTTAATCCAATCCTGCACCAGCTGGAAAATATGATGACTCAGCTTATCTGTATCATGCCGCAAATAGGTTTTGAATAATACCAGTTTATCGGCAATCACCTTATAACCGTTGCCGTCCACGGCCTCGCGGTCGAGCTGCACCGGACGGGCGCCCTTCTCAGCATATTTGAGCTGAACCTGCTCCGGGATCTCTCCGTCATTCACGATCACATAATCGAACAGATGCAGCCCAATGTGGTCATATACGGCCTGAAGATGGTCATTAACTGTATAATTATCCGTTTCGCCCGGCTGAGTCATCACATTGCATACAAAAATCTTAATCGCCTCTGAAGCCACTACGGCCTCTGCCAGCTTCGGCACCAGCAGATTCGGCAGAATGCTGGTATACAGACTGCCCGGACCGAGCAGAATAGCGTCTGCGTTGCGGATAGCCTCCAGTGCCTCCGGCAGCGGCTCTACATCCACAGGCTCCAGGAACACGCGCTTGATGACGCCGCCCGCCTCCGGGATTTTGGATTCGCCGGTAATCAGCGTGCCATCCGCCATCTCGGCATGCAGAATTACAGCCTCTCCAGCCGCAGGCAGCACCCGGCCGCGAACAGCGAAGAGCCGGCTGAGTTCCCGGACTGCCGTAACGAAATCCCCGGATATGTCGGTTAACGCAGCCAGAATCAGATTGCCCAGGCTGTGTCCTGCTAAGCCTTCTCCGCTGCTGAAGCGATACTTCATAATCTGCGCCATCAAAGGCTCAACGTCAGCCATAGCCGTAAGTACGTTGCGGATATCCCCGGGCGGCGGCATCTGCAGCTCACTGCGCAGAATTCCGGAGCTTCCCCCGTCATCTGCGACAGTTACGATCGCTGTAATATCCAGCGGCTTCTCCTTCAGCCCCCGGAGCATTACGGAGAGTCCGGTACCGCCGCCCATCACGACAATCTTCGGACGCTCTCCTTGTTCTTCAGCCACTATTCATCCCTTCTCTCATCAATGCCGGTCGCGTTCAGAATCCCGGTGGCTGACTGCTACCGTTTCCGTCTCGCTAACCCCCAGCATTTTGCCCAGATATTCAGCTATCGCTACCGAACGATGTTTGCCGCCGGTACAGCCGATACCGATAATAATCTGCGATTTGCCTTCCTTGCGGTATTGCGGAATAAGGAATTGAAGCATGTCTAGCAGCTTGGTCAGAAAGGTCTGCGTTTCAGGCCATTTCATCACATAGTCGTACACCTCGTTGTCTTGGCCTGTCTTGGGCCGCAGCTGATCCACATAATGCGGATTAGGCAGGAAGCGGACGTCGAACACCAGATCGGCATCAATCGGAATCCCATACTTGAATCCAAACGAAGTAATGTTAACCGAGAGGGTGCTTTTCCCGAGGTGGGAGAAGCGTGACACTATTTTTTCTTTGAGCTGGGCAGGCTTCATGCTGCTGGTATCCAGGCACAGGGTAGCTGAATTCTTCAGCTCCTCCAGCATCTGGCGCTCCATGCGGATGCCATCCAGCGGCATGCCTTTGGGAGCAAGCGGATGATGCCTCCGGCTCTCCTTGTATCGCTGTACAAGCACTGAATCTGTGGCGTCCAGGAAAAGGATCTCACACCCGATCGTTGACTCGTCCTTGATGTAGGCCAGAGATTCCGACAGGGCGGTGAAGAATTCCCGGCCTCTAAGGTCGATGACCAGCGCCACCTTGGCGATTTTACCCTTGGACTGCTCAATCAGTTCAGCGAATTTCGGGATTAGCACAGGCGGAAGATTATCCACGCAGAAGAACCCCAGATCCTCCAGGCTCTGCACTGCAATCGTCTTGCCCGCACCCGACATGCCTGTAATGATAATTAGGGTGGCATGAGCAGGCAAGGTATGCTCGAGGTCGGTCATTACAGCATCCCTCCCTAAGATTAGTATATGAATAATTCCAGTCTTTTAAGAACGCAGCAGCAGACCAGCCGCTCCAATAATACCCGCATCATTGCCAAGTGCTGCAGGCACAATAGTAACTCCGGTCTGCAGCGGTGCAGGCGCCAGCTTAGCGAACACCCGGCGGACTTCATCAAAGAGAATATCGCCTGCCTTGGAGACCCCTCCGCCGACGATGAATACTTCCGGGTTCAGAACAGCAGCAACGGAAGCCATCGATTTGCCCAGGTAGAAGGCCGCCCGGTTCACAATCCGCAGCGCAGCCTCATCGCCTGCCTTGGCGGCATCGAATACTTCCTTCGCGGCGATTCTTTCAACGGTGGACAAGGAGGTACGGTCCCCGCGTGCTACAGCATCGTTCGCCATGCGGATAATGCCTGTAGCTGAGGAAACGGTTTCCAAACAGCCCATGTTCCCGCAGCCGCACTGGATCGCTTCCAGATCAGGAACGACTGAGATATGACCCAGCTCTCCGGCCAGACCGGCAAAGCCTTGATACACCTTACCATTAATAATAATACCGCCGCCGACACCTGTGCCGAGCGTATAGCAGACACAATTCTCAATGCCGCGTCCGGCACCGCTCCAGGCTTCGCCCAGTGCAGCCACGTTGGCGTCATTGTCTATTTTGACTGGCTTGTTCAGACGACCCTCCAGAATGGAACGGATCGGCACATCTCTAAATCCTATGTTGGGCGCAAGGATGATGATGCCTTCACGAATATTCGTAAATCCGGCGAGTCCGGCTCCCACACCGGCCAGCTGGTCCCAGGAATACGGAGAGTCTTCAACAATCTGGCGTACATACTTCTCGATATTGTCGATGACAGCCTCAGCGCCATCCGCAGTCCCTGTCGGACCCTCGTAAGTGTGCAGCAGGCTTCCCTCGGCATTACAGATTCCAACCTTAATCGTGGTACCACCTAAATCCACGCCAACGTAGATAAGTTCAGACATGTTACAAGCCACCTTTTTCTATGCTAAAATAGTTAATCCTACGTACCCACTATAATAGAAGGCTCCCCTGCGGTCAAGGAAAGGCGATACACCCGGGGCAATGGACTTCAGTTCTTATTTGTTAACAAAAAGACTTTCTCACCAGGCAGGCAAGAAAGTCCGTTCATTCTCTTCTATTGTAGGGTGCCAGATACCTTAATGCTATTCGGACAAAATCCGCTTCTGGCCCTCAAGGGCCCGGATTGGTGCGATATTCTGGGTGAATTCCAGCGTCCCCATATAACGGCCGTCTGCATCCCGCACAGCGAAATAACGGATATAGATGAATTTATCCTTGATGTTAATCCAGAAATCCTCGGCATCCTTCACTCCGGCCTTGAAATCAGCCAACAGCTTCTCAACAACATGCACGCTTTGCGGCGGATGGCAGTTCTGCACGGTGCGGCCGATGACGGCCTTCGTCCGGGCGAAGATTCGTTCCTTGCCATGCGAGAAGTAGCGGACGACATCGTTCTCGTCGATAAAGGTGAGGTCGACCGGCAGATGATTCATCAGCGTCTCAAGCTGGTGGAGCGACAGCAGCCCGGTCTCGAACCGGATGAAGCCCTGCGGGGACAGACCTTCCCCTTCTTCCGCCGGAACACCGGCGCCCTCAGGCTCCGCCGCACGTTCCGGTATCCATTCTTGGTCCGGCGCTGTCAGGCAGAAGCCGATTTCATCGCTTTCGCGGGCGATTTTGACCCACTCATCCTCAGTCAGCTTATCCAGCGCCATCGGGAGCAGAATATTCTCTTCCTTGAAGATCATCTCATTGACTTCCTTAATGATCTCTTCCAGTGCGGCTGTAATCTGCCCACTATCCCCGCCATAGGCGCTAAGCGCCTTCTTGGCTTCCTTGATCATATTGCGGATTCCGTCATCCACTCCCCACATTACCTTCGTAGGACCGTATATGCCGTACTTCTCCAGGTAAGGGAAGAGCAGATTCTCCTTGCGGCTGTAGTGCTTGTCAAGATCGAGCAGCAGACTCAGGTCCTCCAGCAGCTTGAAAATAATCTCATCGCTGGCGTTCTTCTTGAACTTATCCGCATGCAGCTCCAGCCGGAAGTTGACCAGACGTTCGATCTCCCGGTTCTCCAGCTTGAACGTATGCACGGGATGACCCGGCTGCTCCTCAGGCTTAGAAGAACGGTGAATCTGTTCAATCGAGCCCTTGAAGATTGCCGTATGCACGGAGCAGAGGCGCTGTACTTCCTCTACCGGAATGCCTTCCTCGGTCATCAGGGAGTGCTCCATGGCGGAGATTTCCTCCACCGTAACATCGCCTACCGCTTCTTCAAAACGCGCCTTAACCTCCTCCACGCTTTTGCCCGCATGCAGCTCCTTGATGATCTCTCTCAGCATAGCCTGGCGGCGTGTCTGTTCCTGCACATCGACCTCGCGGTTATTAATCAGTTCGCTCATCGTAATCTCTCCTTCTATTCTATAATCTCGAAACCATGCTGCTGAAAGGCCAGCCGAACGGTTTCCAGCTCTATTTTTTTTAATTTCATTCCTTTGGACAGGGTCATGAATCGTCCTGCAGTCTGCAGCATTCCAGGCTTCGCAATATCACGGAAACCCAGCTCCACCATGATCTCAACCACTTCCGGGTGCCGGGTTACCAGCTCAAAGATGGATTCATCCAGCTTCAACGCTTTGCTCATTCTCTTGCACACCTCACTAATGAGAATTCTTCTCAACAACAGCTTAGCATAGGGTACAGTGGTGAATTGTGATTGTAATCACTAACTATAAAAAGACTATCCCCGCAAGCCTTTCAGCTTGGGAGATAGTCTGAGAATGTTACGATTCCGCTGTATTAGCAGCTATGTTAGAGCGATTTGCTCCATCTATGGGAATTACGGATATCATGCGAAATCCGCATGCTGCAGAATTTAGGGCCGCACATTGAGCAGAAATGCGCCTGCTTCGCCCCCTCCGCTGGCAGGGTCTCATCATGATAGGCCAGCGCCCTTTCCGGGTCCAGGGAGAGATGGAACTGGTCGCGCCAGCGGAACTCGAACCGCGCCTTGGACAGTGCATCATCCCGGTCCTGCGCTCCCGGATGTCCCTTGGCGAGGTCTGCGGCATGTGCAGCAATTTTGTAGGTAATGACCCCTTCGCGCACATCATTCTTGTCAGGCAGGCCTAAATGCTCCTTAGGTGTAACGTAACACAACATCGCTGTTCCGAGCCCCCCGATCATCGCCGCCCCGATGGCCGAAGTGATGTGATCATAACCGGGTGCAATATCCGTAGTCAGCGGTCCGAGGGTATAGAAAGGGGCTTCCCGGCAAATCTCAAGCTGCTTATCCATATTCTCCTTAATCTTGTGCAGCGGCACATGCCCCGGACCTTCGACCATAACCTGAACATCGTGCTTCCAGGCTTGTAGGGTCAGTTCTCCCAGCGTCTCCAGCTCGGCGAACTGGGCTTCGTCATTGGCATCGGCAATAGAACCGGGACGCAGGCCATCTCCCAGCGAGAAGGCCACATCATACGTCTTCATAATCTCACATATGTCTTCGAAGTGTGTGTACAGGAAGTTCTCCTGCTGATGGGCCAGGCACCAGGCGGCCATAATCGATCCGCCCCGTGACACGATGCCGGTCATTCTCCGGGCAGTCAGCGGAATATAGCGGCGCAGCACTCCGGCATGAATGGTGAAGTAATCCACTCCCTGCTCCGCCTGCTCAATCAGCGTGTCACGGTAGAGCTCCCAGGTTAAGTCCTCGGCTATGCCGTTTACCTTCTCCAGCGCCTGGTATAAGGGCACTGTACCGACCGGCACAGGAGAATTGCGGATTATCCACTCCCGGGTGGTATGGATCTTCGAGCCGGTGGAGAGATCCATGAGGGTATCAGCCCCCCAGCGGGTCGCCCACCGCATCTTCTCCACCTCCTCTTCTATAGAAGAAGTGACCGCAGAATTTCCGATATTTGCATTGATCTTCACCAGGAAGTTACGGCCGATAATCATCGGCTCACTCTCCGGGTGATTGATATTGGCCGGAATAATCGCGCGGCCCGAGGCAACCTCATCCCTTACGAACTCCGGCCGGGTATTCTCGCGGATCGCAATATACTCCATTTCCGGTGTTATAATTCCTTGCCTTGCATAATGCAGCTGAGTCACATTACCGCCTGTATAGGCCCGCCGGGGATTCCGGCTCAGTCCTGGACAAGCTTCTGCCAAGGCCCCCTCCCTGCGGATTCCGTTATCCTCCGGCCGGACGGCTCTTCCGGTGTATTCCTCCGAATCGCCACGCTCCGCGATCCAGCTTGAACGGTGCGGCGGCAGCCCCCTCCGAATGTCGGTCTCCTCTGCTGCATCCGTGTACATGCCGCTTGTGTCATAGACACGCAGCGGAGCATTCTCCTCTTCCCCGGCAACGCCTTCGGTTCTGCTGAGGCTGATCTCACGCATCGGAACCCGGATATCCGGGCGTGAGCCCTCTACATACACTTTACGGCTTGCGGGGAATCCGGAAAGATCCACCTCTTCGTTTTTGACCATTCCTGTCATTTCAATCTCCTCCTCTTCGCTCTGTACACCCATCAGATAAGAGGTCACGCAGCAGATTGAGCCGCAGAATCTATAGATTCTTGCAAATCAAAAAGCCGCTCCACCTGGAGCGGCTTTATTAAAGGAACAGCCAAATAAGACTGTATTCAAAAAAGGTCCGACTCCACTTTCCTACGCTGGTATGATCCAGATCAGGTTCAAGGGTCCGGAAATTCAATTTTCCCGTCTCAGCCTATTCAGACTCCCCTAGTGGGTATCTTATCTAATTAAATACATTTTAACTGTGTGGGTAATTCTTGTAAACCCGTTATTTGTCCAGCGATTCGCTCCAGTCGTGCACCATCGTGCCTTCCAGGAACTTCTCAGCATCCATGGCGGCCATACAGCCGGTTCCCGCTGCCGATATCGCTTGACGGTAACGTGTATCCTGCACATCGCCGCAGGCAAATACACCGGGGATGTTGGTCTCGGTGGTACCTGGGTTCACCACAATATAGCCATTGGCATCCGTGTTGATCTGCCCGCCCAAGAAGGCTGTATTCGGTGTGTGTCCAATCGCTACGAACACGCCGTCTGCCTCTACCAGCTCTGTCAGACCTGTCTCATTATTAAGCACCGTAAGGCCCTTCACTCCGGTCTCTCCTACCGTTACTTCAACCGGTGTGCGGTTCAAGGCCCAGGTGACCTTGCTGTTGTCACGCGCCCGGTCCTGCATAATCTTCGAGGCACGCAGCTCGGGACGGCGGTGAACCAGCGTTACGCTGGACGCAAAGCGGGTCAGGAAGCTGGCTTCCTCCATAGCGGAGTCCCCGCCGCCGACGACGACAATCTTTTTATTACGGAAAAAGAAGCCGTCACAGGTCGCACAGGTGCTGACCCCGCGTCCCACATTCTCCTGCTCGCCCGGGATACCCAGATATCTTGCAGAGGCCCCGGTTGAAATAATGACCGACTCCGCTTCCAATACACCCATTCCGTCCACTGTTACCTTGAACGGACGCTGTGAGAAGTCCACGGACTCCACCCAGCCATTCTTGAATTCAGCGCCGAAGCGTTCTGCCTGCTTGCGCATATTGTCCATCAGGTCCGGACCCAGAATCCCTTCGGGGAAGCCTGGAAAGTTCTCCACTTCTGTCGTCGTTGTCAGTTGTCCCCCCGGCTGCAAGCCTTCAATTACCAGCGGGCTCAGGTTCGCACGCGCCAGATAAATCGCGGCAGTCAGCCCGGCCGGGCCTGTTCCGATTACAATCGTTTTGTACATTACATTGGCCTCCTTACAAGTAGGTTTGTCTTACAGCAGTAATGCTTAAATACGGGTGGTGGACGGCGATAAGCCGCCGGTTCCGGGCAGCATGGCCCGGATATCACATTCGCTGTCAATCCGCCGTGCATAACGGCTTACCATCGAGACCGACACACCATAACGCTGGGCAGCCTCACGGAACGTAACCGGCTGCCCATGCAGCCGGGCCGTCAGATACTCCAGTGCAGCGCACCAGCCGCCGTCATTGCGGAACAGCGGTACATCCGGGTACAGGCTGCCGATGAACTGCTTCCAGATGTGCTCCGCATCCTTCTTCTGGACCGCATCATATCTGCGGTCCATCATGGCCGCTGCATGATCCATAATCCGCTGCCAGTCTTCTCTCCATTCCGGCAGCGTCCCCTTGGAGGCGGGAGCAGCCGCAGGCTCCTGCTCTTCGCCGGGCGAGCTGACAGCTTCATTCAGGTTCTCTCCGATCAGCCGCTGAAGGCTGAACAATGCCGCCTCCTGCAGCCGGTCCTCCTGGAGCGGCTCTTGCTCCAGCACTTTGCGCAGCACCTCGGACATGTCCTCATCCTCAATCCAGCGCAGAGCCTCGGTCACCTGAAGCTTCGTAGCGGAATCGCCATAGCGCAGCGCCCAGAAGAACGAGGCGCGCAGCAGCGGATTATTCCGCACTTCTTCAGTGAACCTGCCCGTATTGCCCTTCCACTGCTTCAGCTGCTCCTGGAAGGGCAGCTGATAGTTATAGCTGACAGCAGGCATAGGGCGCCCTTCTGTCCGGGCATGCTGGAGCTGGGACAGGAAGAACGCCGGGACCGCAGAATCAGGGTCCAGCTTGGCGGCCTGTCTCCAGCAGCGCAGAGCTTCACTGTACAGGCCGCTATTGCTTGCCGCCGCCGCACAGTAATGATACAGGCCAGCGTCTCCGGCCACCTCCTCGTCCTTCAGCAGACGGCGGAAATGGCTGTAAGCGGCGGTGTGCCGGCCCAGGATTCCCATCGTTGTGGCCATTTTGAACACATGCTCCTGATGGAATGGCACAGTCGCTTCAAGCATACCCAGCAACCTCTCAAGCTGCTCCTTGTCCCCTGCATACTGTAAGAAGATAGCCATATTACACAGGGCGTGCAAATTGCCGGGGTCCTGCCTCAGCACTTCATTCAGACATGCCTTCGCCTTGGCGAACCGGCCCATATAGAAATGGGCGAGCGCCAGATTATTATGCGCAGCCAAAAAATCCGGAGTATTGGCAGTTATCTCCTCCAGCAGCTCTACAGCCTGAGGGAACTTGCCCTCCTCCAGCAGACTCCGCGCCCGGTCATGTTCTACGACTCCCTCACGGCTGCGGATACGCACCAGCGGAGCAGGCCGGTTCAGCTCATATTGCAGCAGCTCCATCAGTTCTTCGGATTCGGCCATGAACTCACCGCTGGCGTCCTCCTCCAGATAGGTGACCAGCGAACGCTCCGCCTCTTCAAAGCTTTCCATATTAGCGAAGTTATTAGCCATATAGAAATGGCATTCCGTCATAGCAGGGTCAATCTTCTCCAGGACATGGATGAGAATCTCGTTAGAGGCGGTGTAATTGCCCATCTCAGATAATATACCCGCCATATTGCAATGATTCACCGGATTATCCGGCTCATATTCAACAGCTTTGCGAAAATTCTTTAATGCCTTATCATATTGAAAGCGGTCCAGCGACCGTACGGCTCTTTCAAAGAAAAAATTGGCATCCAGAGTGACCGGAATGATATTACTGTTCTCCGCGACATTCTCTGAAGTTCTCTCTATCATGGAAGCAAGGCACCTCCCTTGTTTCAGCTTCCCTAGCCTTACCTGTTCGTTTCCATTTATGGTCTCGGCTGTCTTCTTCACACAGTATACCACATGTGGCAATCAGATTCTCAATCTCCAGAGAGAGCTAAGGGGAGGGGAAAGCTTGGGAAAATACAGCCTCAGGGCCTGCTTCATGGCTCATTCACAAAAAAAAGACGCAGGCGTTAAATCCCTGCGTCTCTGAATAGCTTATCTATGGAACCGCCCTCGATAATAATTCGTGTGGCCTCAGCCAGCATGGGGGCTACCGAGAGCACTGCGAACCTGCTGGAATGCTCATCCGGCAGGGCTATCGAATCTGTGACGACAATCTCGTCAATATTGGGATGGTCCATCCGCTCAAGCGCGTCTCCGGAGAACAGGCCGTGCGTAGCACAGACGATGCTGTTCCGGGCGCCCCGCTCCTTCAGACCCTCCACCACATTGACGATGGTCGTTCCGGTATCAATGAGATCCTCTATAATGATCGGCGTTCTGCCTTCAACATCCCCGATAACATGCGTAATTACCGATTCATTATGGGCCGGACGTTTCTTGATCATGATGGCGAACGGCGAATCCAGCCGGCTGGCCAGCTTCTCCGCCATGGAGGCGCGTCCCGCATCCGGCGATACTACGACCAGATCGGTAAGACCCTTCACCTTCAAGTAACCGCTGATCAGATCGAGCGCTGTCAGATGGTCGACCGGAATATTGAAGAATCCCTGTATGGCTGCGGCATGCAGATCAATCGTAATTACCCGCGTTGCGCCGGCGGTGGTCAGCACATCAGCAACCATTTTGGCCGAGATCGGCTCACGTGGTGCAGATTTGCGCTCCTGCCGGGCATACCCGTAATAAGGGACGATAATGTTCACCGTTCTGGCCGATGCACGTTTGGCTGCATCAATCATGACCAGCAGCTCTACAAACAGCTCGTTAATCGGATGAGCCAGGGATTGCACCAAAAATACGTCGCAGTTCCGGATGCTCTCTTCATAATGCACATAAATCTCGCCGCTTTTGAAACGTGTCAGCTTGATCAGACCAAGCGGCGCACCAAGGCGCTCCGCAATATCAGCGGCAAGCTTCGGATTCGACGAACCGGAAAAAATCCGTAATTGATGATGCATAGTACCCTCCTGGGATTATAAATTTATACGTTGAACGGAACAGATGTACGGCGGCGTCCTTCAAAGACGGCCAGTTCGCGGAAGCCGGTGCGCCAGAGCATGTCCCGGGCCTCTGTTAAGCCGTCTCCCAGCTTCATGGGATCATGCGCATCAGAGCCAACCGTGAGCGGAATGCCTAGCTCCAGCGCCTGGACGAGCACATGCTCTGCCGGGAACATCTCGGCACACGGCTTGGTCAGCCCGGAAGCATTCAGCTCCATGGCGATTCCGCTGCGGGCGATGATCTTCAGCGTATCCAGCTCAAGCGCTCTGGCCTCCGCCAGGTCCTCCGGCGTCCGGGGTCCGTAACCGAACCTTTTGATGACATCCATATGTCCTATAATATCATATAATCCCGATAACGCCGACTTCTGTACAGCATCATAATAGCGGCGGTATACGTCCATTACATCCTGACCTTCCCAGCCATGGGTCTGCCGGTGGTCCGTAATATCCCATTCCCCAAGGAAATGTACAGACCCGATCAGATAATCCCACGGATACGGTGCCAAAAGCTCGCGGATCTGATCCTCATATCCTTCGATATAATCCGCTTCAAGCCCTACACGCAGCTCAATCGTTCCACGGTAACGCTCCTTCAGCGTAAGGCATTCCTCCACATAACGCGGAAGCTCCGCAAGAGGCATAGCCATCTCGGGATAGTAGTGGTCCGGGTCGACATGGATAAGCGGCAGATGATCCGACAGCCCGAGCTGATCCAGACCCAGAGCGATGCCCCGCTGCACATACTCCTCCAGCTTCCCGACGGCATGGCCGCAGCGTTCATGATGGGTATGATAATCGATGTGCATGCTGAAGTGTCCTCCTAATCCCGCCGCGGCCGTTCATGGCGGGCGCTCAGCTCTTCCAGAATCTCATCCAGCGGAAGCTTGCGCTCCTGAAGCAGCACCAGCAGGTGATAGATCAGATCGCTGACCTCCAGGCGCAGCTCAGCATTATCTTTGTTTTTGGCGGCAATGATCGTCTCGGAGGCTTCCTCACCGACCTTCTTCAGGATCTTATCCACACCCTTATCGAACAGATAAGTGGTGTAAGCCCCCTCAGGACGGTTCACCTCACGCTCGGCAATGACACGCTCCAGCTCACCGAGTACCGCAAACCGGCCGCTCTCTGTGTCAGCAGTATTCACGGCAGCCCCGGCAGTGTCAGCTACGGTTGCCGATGAATCGAGCGGAATCTCGCGGAAGAAGCAGCTGTTCTCCCCGGTATGGCAGGCCGGACCCTCCGGCACTACCTTCACCAGCAGCGTATCGCTGTCACAATCGTAATGGATCGAGGTGATTGCCTGCGTATTGCCGGACGTCCCCCCCTTATGCCACAGCTCGCTGCGTGAACGGCTCCAGAACCAGGTCTGGCCGCTCGTAAGTGAGCGCTGCAGCGACTCAGGATTCATATAGGCGAACATTAATACCTCCAGGGTGCGCGCATCCTGAATGACAGCAGGCAGCAGGCCAGATTCATTCCAGCGGATGCCTGACACTGCCTCCTGCTGGCTTAGTGCGATATCCTTCTTGTCCTCGCTCATCGGATCTCTACTCCTCTTTGCTTCAGATCAGCCTTCAGATCATGAATAGCAATCTCTTTATAGTGAAAAATGGTTGCCGCAAGTCCGGCATCTGCCCGGCCTTCCGTAAATACATCATAGAAATGCTCGATTTTCCCGGCCCCGCCAGAAGCAATGACAGGAATACTCAGCAGGTCGCTGACCGCCGCTGTCAGCTTCAGGTCGAAGCCGTCCTTGGTCCCGTCCGCGTCCATACTCGTAAGCAGAATCTCACCCGCGCCCAGCCGCTCGGCTTCCTTGGCCCAGTTCAAAGCCCGGATGCCCGTAGGCGTACGTCCGCCGTGCGTATACACTTCCCATTCGCCCCAAGCCTCATTATATTTGGCATCCATCGCCACTACAATGCACTGGGAGCCGAAGTGACGGGCCCCTTCCAGGATAAGTTGGGGGTTATTGACAGCGGCCGTGTTGATGCCGATTTTGTCCGCTCCGGCACGCAGAATCCGCTTCATGTCTTCCGGGGTCGAAATACCCCCGCCCACCGTGAAAGGAATGGCAATCTCTCCCGCCGTCTGCCGCACCACTTCTATCATGGTCGCTCTGCCTTCCACAGAAGCGGAAATATCCAGGAATACCAGCTCATCCGCGCCCTCGCGGTCGTACAGCGCCGCAAGCTCCACCGGATCTCCGGCATCGCGCAGATTCACAAAATTCACGCCTTTTACCACACGCCCGTCCTTCACATCCAGACAGGGAATAATCCGTTTCGCCAACATTCCAAGACCCCTCCCTAGTATAAGACTTACCGCAATCCGGAGGACTGGCCCAGGGCCTGTAGCGCTTCAGCCAGATCAATATTACCGGTATACAGCGCCTTGCCCACAATCGCCCCGCCGATTCCGCTGCCGCTATGTACGTTCAGGCGCTGCAGATCATTAAGGCTGGTCACGCCGCCGGAGGCGATTACGCTGCGGCCGCTTGCCTTGGCCATAGAGAGAATACCTTCCACGTTCGGCCCCTGCATCATCCCGTCGCGGGAGATATCGGTATAGATGAAGGTCTCTGCGCCTTTGGCGGCCAGCTCCCTGGCCAGGTCTTCCGCGCGAACCTCCGACGTATTAAGCCAGCCGTGCGTAGCCACATAGCCGTTGCGCGCATCGATGCCGATGGCTACTTTGTCGCCGTATTTGGCAAGAACCGCTTCTGTAAACGCCTGATCATTAATGGCTGCCGTTCCGATAATTACACGGCTGATACCAAGACCCAGCAGCTTCTCCACATCGGCAAGTGTACGGAGACCGCCGCCGACCTGTACAGGAACATTCGCGTGCTTGGCAATGGATCCAATGATGGCATCATTTACGGGGCAGCCTGCTTTGGCTCCGTCCAGATCCACCAGATGGATATACTGTCCGCCCTGCTCTTCCCATGACTTAGCCACCTCTACCGGACTGTCGTTATAGATCGTCTCTTGGGCATAATCGCCCTGCTGTAGCCGGACACACTTGCCGTCCCGGATATCAATCGCCGGATATAGGATAAAAGTAGACATGAATACTCCCCGCTTTCATTGCAAATTAGTGATTCAGGCAGGCTAAGCCTGCTGTGCCTGGAGCTGCAGGAAATTACCCAGCAGCTTGATGCCAAGCTCCCCGCTCTTCTCCGGGTGGAACTGCATCCCGTATACATTATCGCGCCCCACGATAGCCGTTACCGGATGTCCATAGTCTGTGACGGCCAGCAGATCGCCGTCCGCCGCGAGTGCATGATAGGAGTGCACGAAGTACACATGGCCCTCCGTCAGGCCGGCCAGCAGCGGACTCTCCGGCTGGCGGAAGCTCAGCTTGTTCCAGCCCATATGCGGCACCTTGTATCCGTCCCGGGGGGCGAAGCGTACCACTGCGCCAGGCAAAAGCTCCAGCCCCTTATGCTCGCCGTGCTCCTCGCTGCTGCTGAACAGCAGCTGCATCCCGAGGCAGATGCCCAGCACCGGCTGTCCCGCTTCTGCTGCAGCCCGGACGACATCGTCCATTCCGCTCTCCCGTAAGTGCTCCATCGCATCGCCAAAGGCACCGACACCGGGCAGAATCACGCTGTCTGCGGCCAGAATGGCAGCGGCATCGGCCGTTACAAGACTCGTATAGCCCAGCCGCTCTACCGCCTTACTGACACTGTGCAGATTGCCCATGCCATAATCGACGATTGCAACAGCCATGCTACAGCACTCCCTTCGTCGAAGGTACGCCCTTCACCCGGGGATCAACCAATGTCGCCTCATCCAGCGCCCGTCCCAGCGCCTTGAAGACCGCTTCAATCATGTGGTGGGTGTTGGAGCCGTAATGTACGATGACATGCAGCGTAATTCTGGCTTCCAGCGCGAATTTCCAGAGAAATTCATGAACGAGCTCCGTAGAGAAGCTGCCCACCTGCTGTGAAGGATACTCCGCCCGGTATTCAAAATGCGGCCGGTTGCTGATATCAATCACTACCTGAGCCAGCGCTTCATCCATAGGGACGAAGACACTTGCATAACGTTTAATCCCTTTTTTGTCGCCCAGCGCTTCGCGCAGAGCCTGTCCCAGACAGATGCCGATGTCCTCTACCGTGTGGTGGTCATCAATATCAATATCGCCCCGGGCCTGCACGTTCAGGTCAAACTGTCCATGCTTCGTGAACAGATCCAGCATATGATTCAAGAAAGGCACATCGGTCTCCAGTTCCGAGACCCCGCTGCCGTCTACGGCAAAGGTTAACTTGATGTCCGTTTCGTTGGTTGTACGGCTAAGTCCGGCCTTTCGCAGCGCCTGTTCGTTATTATTGTTCTCCATTTCCGTCTCCACCTCTCGCTTCCTTCTCCAGCCGGATTTCAATTGCACGTGCATGGCCCTCCAGCCCCTCACGCCGGGCAAGCTCCATAATTGCCGCCCCGTCCCGCAGCAGCGCTTCCTTGCTGTAATAGATCAGACTGGACTTCTTGATGAAGTCGTCCACATCTACAGGCGAGGAGAACCGCGCTGTGCCATTCGTCGGTATAATATGGTTCGGTCCGGCGAAGTAGTCGCCGACCGGCTCCGAGCTGTACGGCCCGAGGAAGATGGCCCCGGCGTTCTCAATTGCGCCGGTCAGCCCCATCGGGTCGTTCACGACAATCTCCAGATGCTCCGGCGCCAGCCGGTTGACCACGGAGATGCCCTCCTCAAGCGAGTCTACGACGATAATCGCGCCGTAGTTCTCTACCGAGGCCCGCGCGATGGCTTCGCGCGGCAACGTCTGCAGCTGCCGCTCGACCTCGGCAGCCACTGCCTCCGCGAGACGCTGCGACGGCGTCACGAGGATCGCCGACGCCATCTCGTCGTGCTCGGCCTGCGAGAGCAGGTCGGCCGCGATGTAGGCGGCCTCGGCGGTATCGTCGGCGAGCACGACGATCTCGCTCGGTCCGGCGATGCTGTCGATGTCGACAGCGCCGTAGACCTCGCGCTTGGCCAGGGCCACGTAGATGTTCCCTGGCCCGCAGATCTTATCGACCGGCACGATGGACTCCGTGCCGAAGGCGAGGGCGGCGATGGCCTGCGCGCCGCCTACGCGGTAGATCTCGTGTACGCCCGCTTCAGCGGCGGCCACGAGAATATAAGGATCAATGCCTTCGGAGCCGCCCGTCGAAGGCGGCGTCACCATTACAATCTCCGGCACCCCGGCAATCTGTGCCGGAATCACGTTCATCAGCACCGAGGACGGGTATGCCGCCTTGCCGCCGGGAACATAGACGCCCACACGCTTCAGCGGGCGGATGATCTGGCCGAGGATCGTGCCGTCCGGCTGCAGATCCATCCAGGAATTGCGTTTCTGCCGCGCATGGAACGCACGAATGTTCACGGCTGCCGCGCGGATCGCCGTCACGAAGGACTCCTCTACCCGGCCATAGGCGGCCTCAAGCTCCTCCGGCTTGACGCGCAGCTGCGCTGGCGTCAGTGCGGCGCCGTCGAAGCGCTCCGTATACCGGAGCAGCGCCGCATCGCCTTCCTGCTTGATATCGGCCACGATTTCACGTACGGCCTTATTCTGCTCCGGCGTGCCGTATTCCACTTCACGCTGCAGCTTAAATTCCTTACTGGACTGGACCTTCACCGCCGCTTCCCCCTTGAACTCTATAATTGTGCTTAGCTTATTTCACCTGCAGCCCCGGTCCTGCAATAACAGCCTGCAGCCGGTCGCATAGCTGTTGAATCTCCTCATTCTTCATCCGGTAGCTCACCCGGTTCGCCACCAGGCGGCTGGTGATCTCGAAGATGCTCGTCATCTCCACCAGCCCGTTATCCTTCAGCGTCTGGCCGGTCTCCACCATATCCACGATCCGGTCAGCCAGCCCGATCAGCGGTGCCAGCTCGATAGAGCCGTTCAGCTTCACAACCTCCACCTGCTGGCCTTGCTCACGGAAATACCGCGAAGCCACGTTCGGGTACTTGGTGGCGACCCGCTGCTGAATGCCCGGCTGCCAGTTTGGAAGCCCGATGATCGACATCCGGCAGCGGGCGATCCCGAGATCAAGCAGCTCGTACACATCGCGGCTCTCCTCCAGCAATACATCTTTGCCGACAATCCCGATATCCGCCACTCCATATTCTACATAAGTGGGCACATCCACCGGCTTGGCAAGAATGAACTCCATTCCGGCCTCCGGCAATGATATCACCAGCTTGCGCGACTCTTCTCCGTCCGGAGGAATCGGCAGTCCCGCCTGGCGGAACAGCTCTGCCGCTTTATTATAAATCCGGCCTTTCGGCATGGCTACCTTAAGAATCTGTGCCATCAATACCCGCCCCCGTTTCGTATTTCAGCTTCTCTTCATCATATCAAAAATTACACGCACCAGCTCCGCTCACCCATGCTCGCTGACAAACGACACGAACGTGTATATCTCGCCGTACAGCTCGCCCTCTGCCTGAATAGTATCCGCATCCAGCCGCTTCACAGTCTTCAGCTCCTCCGGGCCGGCCGCCAGCCGTGTGACCACAACATGCCCTTCCGACCGCAGCCTCGCGGCTTCCGCAAGGCCCTCCTGGCGCCGGAGTACATCGTACTGGACCAGAATCGGCAGTTCTTCCTCTTCCAGCAGCCCGGAGACTCCATCCAGAATACGGTTGGTCTTCAGGGAGAAGCCGGTGGAAGGAATCGGACGCCCGAATTGCTGCAGCAGATTGTCATACCGGCCGCCGCTGCATACCGGGAAGCCCAGCTCGGAAGCATACCCCTCGAAGGTCATGCCGGTATAGTAAGAGAAATCACCGATCATCGTCAGATCAATCAGCACATGCTGCGAGACACCGTACGCAACCAGCACCTCCCATACCTTGCACAGATGCTCAATCGACGCGCGCGCCAGCGGGTGGTTGCTCAGCTCCAACGCTTGTCCGCAGATCTCCTTGCCACCGCGCAGCCGCAGCAGTCCGTCCAGCTCCTGCTTCTGGGCAGTAGGTAGCTCAAGACGCCGCAGGGTCTCACGGAAGGCGACATAATCGCGGCTGAGCAGATGGCTCTTCAGCTCCTCCTGAGCCTGCGGCAGGCCCGATACTGCCTCCTGGAAGAGACCATCGAGGAAGCCGACATGTCCGATTGCTATTTTAAAAGACTTTACGCCCGCGGCCTGCAGTGAAGCAATCGCCAGCGCAACTACCTCAGCGTCAGCCTCCGGCGAATCATCACCGACAAGCTCTACACCGGTCTGAAAGAACTCCGCCTCCCGCCCGGCCTCTTCTTCAATCGCCCGAAAGACGTTGGCATGGTAGGACAGACGCAGCGGCAGCGGCTCATCCTTCAATAGAGAGGAGACCACACGGGCTACAGGTGCTGTCATTTCCGAACGCAGCACCAGCGCCTGCCCACGGTTGTTAAGTAATTTATACAGCTTCTGATCGGATGTAGAGCTGGCTACACCGACCGTATCGTAATATTCAAGAGTAGGCGTAATCATCTGCCGGTAGCCCCAGCGGCTCATACAGTGAAGTACATCCTTCTCAATCTTGCGCAGCTTCGTTACCGCACGCGGGAGATAATCCCTTACGCCGGCAGGCTTTTCAAATCCTTTTGGTTTGGCCATTTTCATTGTTCACCTCATCGGATATGTTAAAGGGTATCATTAAATACTTTATCATGGTAAAGTGGTAGCAAAGTAAAGTAGTGGCAATATCGTATCACGGACTATCCTTTTGCGTCAACAATTCGCTTGAATTCCAGAGTTCCTTTTGCCACCGGGATAAGCGGAGAATATAATAGGTTAATATGATTGTACTTTATTTCCTCCATGAAGTATTCCCGGCATCTAATTCAGAAGCAGAAAGAAGGACTGACGGCTTGAGTACATCCTATATGATTGGCGTTGATATTGGAACCACCAGCACTAAGGCTGTCCTCTTTGAGGAGAATGGAACAATTGTCGCTCAGAGCAATCAGGGCTATCCGCTGCATCAGCCCTACCCCTCTGTCGCAGAACAGGACCCGGAGCAGATTCTGGAAGCCGTAATTCATACTATAGCCTCGGTCATGCAGGAGAGCCTTGCCGCACCTGAAGCCATTCTGCTGGTCTCCTTCAGCTCCGCTATGCATAGCGTCATCGCTGTAGATGCTTCGGGCAAGCCGCTGACCGCCTGCATCACCTGGGCCGATAACCGGAGCAGCCGCTGTGCCCGGCGGTTGAAGGATGAACTGAACGGACATGAGCTGTATCTGCGGACAGGAACGCCTATACATCCCATGTCTCCCATCACCAAGCTGATGTGGCTGGGCGAGGAGCAGCCCGAGCTGTTCCGCCAGACCTACAAGTTCATCTCCATCAAAGAATATATTTTCTTCAGATTGTTCGGTGAATATGTGATCGACCATTCCATCGCCTCGGCCACCGGCATGTTCAATCTGGAGAAGCTCGATTGGGACGAGGAGGCGCTGCGGATTGCCGGTGTTACCCCGCAGCGGCTATCCCGTCCGGTTCCGACCACCCATATCCTGCTGGGACTGCTTCCAGAGCTTACCGGGAAGCTAGGTCTGCTCACGGACACCCCGTTTGTAGTGGGCGCCAGTGACGGCGTCCTGTCTAACCTTGGGGTAGGTGCAATAGAGCCGGGAGTTATCGCTGCAACTATAGGCACAAGCGGCGCCATCCGTACTGTAGTAGACCATCCTCTGACTGATCCCAAAGGACGGATCTTCTGCTACGCCCTGACAGACAAGCATTGGGTGATTGGCGGCCCAGTGAATAACGGGGGGATGCTCTTCCGCTGGGTACGTGATGAATTCGCCGCTTCTGAAGTGGAGACCGCGAAGCGCCTCGGCATTGATCCCTACGAAGTATTAACCCGGATTGCCGAGCAGGTCCCGCCCGGCAGTAACGGACTGCTCTTCCATCCGTATCTGACCGGCGAACGTGCGCCGCTGTGGAATCCCGATGCCCGCGGCTCCTTCTTCGGGTTAAGCATGAATCACCGCAAGGAGCATATGATCCGTGCGGTGCTGGAAGGGGTCATCTTCAACATGTACACCGTGTTGCTTGCTATGGAGGAATGTATCGGCGAGCCCGTTAGAATTCTTGCTACCGGCGGCTTCGCCCGCTCAGCTCTATGGAGGCAGATGATGGCGGATATTTTCGATCAGGAGGTGGTCGTCCCTGAGAGCTTCGAGAGCTCATGCCTCGGCGCAGTCGTACTCGGATTATACGCCATCCGGCGGATCGATTCCTTCGATGCTGTCTTCAGCATGATTGGCTCTACTCACCGGCATGTGCCGGTTACAGCCCACGCCAAAGCCTACAAACAGCTGCTGCCCATCTTCATCTCAGTAACCCGCAGCCTGGAGGACCAATATCAGGCTATCGCCGACTTCCAGCGCGAGCAGGCGGGGGAACAGCCCGGCTAACCGTGATCTTCAGAATCACCCGTTTACAACAACAAAGCGCCGGCTGGCCGCAGATGCGGCCAGCCGGCGCTTTCAATTTATCTTAAGATGACCTATCGCTAATTCTACACTGTCGCCTTAGACGCTGCTGCCGGCTTCTGCGGTGCAGAACCAAACACCATCCAAGCCGGCTTCACATAACGGAAGGCAAGCGCAACCACCAGCCAGAGCCCAGGAGGGCCACCAGCCAGCCGCCCGCTATTGCCGCCGTATAGGCCAGCGATCCGCCGTGGAACGGCAGCTTCCGGTACATGAACAGCAGCAGCGGATGGAGCAGGTAGATACCGAAGGAGCAGGCCCCGGCCGAGAGCAGCAGTCTGCTCAACACGCTGCGTCCTGCCCCGTACAGCAGGAAGGACAGCTGAAACAGTACCAGACAAGAGAGCAAGGCATGCAGATTCGAGAACCCTTCGTACCATAGACTATTGATTATTGTTTTCTTCGTATAGTTGTTATACCACAATACCACATGCCCAATTCCTGCAGCCGCCCATAACAGCCACAGTACCACCCAGGTTGTCCCTTTACCGGAGCGCCAGCCTTCGCGGGAGGGAACCAGCCACTTTTTCAAAGAGCTGTAGTAGATGGCAATCGCCGCACCGAGCAGGAAATACGAGAAATACGTAATGGCCAGACTACCCTTGGACAGCTTCCAATACCCGTGGTTCACCATATATTTGTTAAGCAGCACGAAGCCCCACTGTAGCGCAAGCCCGATCACCGGAGCCCAAGCCGCGAGAGGCCGGACTTTCTGCAGACACCAGAGTATCAGCGGGAACAGCAGATAGAACTGGATAATAATGATGATATAGTATAGATGTGTATACGCCGTACCCGTCCATAGATACTTGAAGAACTTCCCTCCCAGCTCCTGAAGAGGCAGCCCCCAGGTATGCCCGGAAGTCATTTTGAGTCCAAAATACAGCACCGTAAACACAAGATAAGGCACAATGATATAGATCAGCCTGCGGCTGTAGAATTTGGCCAGCACCTTCCCGCCCAGCGGACGGTCAATATAATTGTAGAACAGGACGAATCCGCTCAAAAATATAAAGGAAGGCACCGCAAATTGGCTGAACTTGTTAATGAACAGAAACGGGGGGAACATTGAAGTGCCCAATGTCTCTGCTAACGTGCGTGAAGTGGCATGAATTGCGATCACCGCAAAAATAGCAATTGCCCGAAAAATATCAAGCTGCGGGATTCTTTCCTTTTGAGCCATTATCATTCCTCCTGTTTACGCAGTTCACGCAGCGGATTCCCACCGACGAATGAACCGGCAGCAACATCCTTGTGAACCACCGACCCCGCCGCAACCGTAGCCCCATCCCCAATCGTAACCCCGGGAAGAATGGTCGTGTTAGCCCCAATCATTACATTCTCGCCGATAATGACTTCACCCAGCCGGTACTCCTTGATGAGGTATTCATGGGCCAGGATCGTGGTGTTATAGCCGATAACAGTGTTCTCTCCGATAGAGATTTTCTCTGGAAAAAAAACATCTACCATCGCCATAAGCCCAAACGCAGTATGCTTGCCTACCTTCATCCCGAGCACCCGGCGATAAATCCAGTTCTTGAGCGGCAGAACCGGGCAATAGCGGGCAATCTGGATAAAAATAAAATTGCGCACACCCTTCCACGGGCTAACCGTGCGGTAAATATGCCAGAGCGAATTATGCCCCTCGATTGGATAACGGGTTACCTTTCTCACGGCTGCATGATCTCCTGCTCCACAATAGTATATAAATCCTTCATCTCATGGATGATGTAATCCGATTCATAGGTCCGCAGCACATCCTCACCCTTAAGCGACCAGGCCACTGCTGCTACACGCACTCCTGCTGCCTTGGCAGACTGAATATCGACAGCGCTGTCGCCTACCATCAGTGTCTTGGCCGGATCAACACCCAGATTGGCAACTGCCGTGAGTACCGGCTCCGGGTGCGGCTTCGGATGAGTCACATCATTCACTGTAACAATCGTCTCCATATATTTCAGCAGATCGAACATCTCCAGCGCCTTGAGCGTGGTAGGCCGGATCTTCGTGGTCACAATCCCAAGCCGGATTCCCCGGCGCAGCAGCTCCTCCATCGTCTCATTCACATGGGGAAAAGAGCGGACCAGCTCATCGTGATGGGCATTGTTATACGAACGGTAAGACCGCTCCAGCACGCTTATATCCTTCGCCTCCAGGCCGGAGAACGCACCTAGCTGCTGCTGAAGTGTAGTTCCCATCATGGGAATGATCTGCTCCCGGGTCAGCACCGGCAGGTTATTCTCCTTCAGCGCATGCATAAACGAGCTAATGATCAGCTCATTCGTATTCACAATCGTTCCGTCCAGATCAAATAACACGCATTCTATCATTGATTGAATTACTCCTTTGTTTCCTTATCTTCAGGGGGATCTTCCACCGGCTGAACAGGCTTCTGAGGCGTATTAGCAGCACTCTCTGGAACCACTGCATCTGCTGCCGCCTGTTTGGTGCTGATGATCGGGTCCAAATAATGATCCTTCGGCTGACCACTTACCCGCCGTACAATAATCAAGGCAACGGCAGCAATAATGATGAATAGCGCCAGCAGCTGAGAGATACGGATATTCCCGTAAGCCGGGTCAAGATATCCTTGCTCGAAGCCCATCCACTTCATCGGACTCCATAGCCCGTTAATGAAGGCTGCCACACCGCTGCTGCCGTCAAAGGCAAGGCTGTCCGTACGCAGAGCTTCAATGAAGAAGCGGCCGATGGAGTACCAGATGAAGTAAGACATGAAGATTTCTCCGGCACGTACGAATTTCTGGCGGCGCAGTACCATGAGGAGCAGAATGCCCAGCAGACTCCAGAGGGATTCGTACAGGAAGGTCGGATGGTGAAAAGCATCCCCTATGTACATTTGATTTACGATAAAGTCCGGCAAATGCAGCTTATCCCGCAGGAACGATTCCTCTACAACACCGCCATAGGCTTCCTGGTTGATGAAATTCCCCCAGCGCCCGATCATCTGACCGGCAAGCAGTCCGGGAGCACAGATATCCACGATACGCCAGAACGGGTAGCCCTTATAGCGGAAATAAATAATCCCGCAGATAATCGCGCCGATCAGGGCGCCATAAATTGCAATACCGCCATTCCAGACCTTGAAAATATCGAGCAGGTTATCCTTATAGTCTTCCCACTTGAAAGCTACGAAGTATAGCCGCGCCCCAATAATAGCCGATGGCAAGCCCAGCAGCAGCATATCCATGAAGAACTCCTGTGGAATGTTGAAGCGTTTGCCTTCTTGAATACATAGGAATAGCCCGGTAAGTGCGCCAAGACCCAGGATCAGGCCATACCAGTGAACCGGCAGTGTTCCAATTGAGAAGACAATCGGGTCAATCGCTAGTGAATAAAACATGCTCTCACACTCCTAATCCAGATCATCCATATCTTCTGAGATGGTGGCGGTAAGTTTATTCGTAAATTGCAGCGCAGCATTGAAGCCCATTTGCTTCAACCGGTAATTCATCGCAGCCACCTCGATAATAACGGCGAGGTTACGTCCCGGACGGACAGGGATGGTAACCAGCGGCACATCGGTATCAATAATCCGTGTCGTCTCCTCATCCAGTCCCAGACGGTCATACTGCTTGTCCTGCTGCCAGGCTTCCAGTCTGACCACCAGGTAATCCGCTTGTGATTACGGATAGCGCCTGCCCCAAAGAGTGTCATAACATTAATAATCCCTACACCACGGATTTCGAGCAGGTGACGGATTAATTCCGGTGCGGTACCATGAAGCTGATTATCCGAGGTCTGGCGGATTTCCACCGCATCATCGGCAATCAGGCGATGACCGCGTTTAACCAGTTCCAGCGCTGTTTCACTTTTACCAATACCGCTGGTACCTGTAATCAGCATCCCCACCCCATATACATCACAGAGAACACCGTGAATTGTTGCTGTCGGTGCCAGTCTGCCCTCAAGGAAGCTGGTCAGTCTGCTTGAGAAAATCGTAGTCGCCATCGAGCTGCGCAGCACCGGAAGTCCCTTCTCGTTGCTGATATCCACAAACTCCTGGGGAATGTCCAGCCCACGTGTAATCACAATACATGGCGTATTGTCGTTACAAATTCCGCGAACCCGGCTTTTTCGTTCCTCCTCTGAGAGCATAGAGAAGAACGCCAACTCTGTTTTGCCCAGCAGCTGCACACGTTCTTCCGGATAATATTCGAAATAACCGGCCATTTCCAGCCCGGGACGGTTCAAATCATCCACTGTGATCGGTCTCTTCAGACCTTCATGTCCGGATACAACCTCTAATTGAAAATGCTGCACTAATTCCGATACTTTTACCTTTTTAGCCATATATGTCCGTCCTTTCGTCACCCGCGGCTCATGCCGCTTCCCCGCATACCGGTTACATCTTTATCCATTCCAGCTACAGGTAATTCTCCTGCTATCTTAATGGATAACGCCAGTGATTGCAATCTTATACCCCGCCGTTATCGTCCCGTTTCATCATGCTCTTTACAAGAAAAAGCCGCCTATTCAGGCGGCTTTCTCAATATCAACCATGTTCACCCTGCAGAGATATTAGCCCAGCAGAATGTTAAGTTCGGATTCTTTATCGAAGATGTGGACCTTATTCATGTCAATTGCCAATCTAGGCTTGCTGCCTTCACGGGTAGTGGAACGTCCATCTACACGTGCAATTACAGTGTTATTGCCAAGACCGCTCAAGTAGAGGAGCATTTCATGACCAAGGTTTTCAGTAACATCAACCATCGAAGTGAAGATTGTGTTAGGGGAAGCTTCCAGGAACACTGGCTCTTCATGGATATCTTCTGGACGAACGCCCATGATTACATCTTTACCGATGAAGCCTTTGTTACGCAGGATTGTTGCTTTGCCGCCTGGAACTTCAACATCAAGGTTCTCTGCACGGAAGCGGACAGCGCCGCTCACTTCGGAAAGTGTACCATTGATAAAGTTCATTGTAGGGGAACCGATAAATCCGGCTACGAACAGGTTCGTAGGCTCATTGTACAGTTCTTCAGGGGAAGCAGCCTGCTGGATGATACCATCGTACATAACTACGATACGGTCACCCATTGTCATAGCTTCTGTCTGGTCATGCGTTACATAGATACAAGTGGTTTCAAGGCGTTTCACCAGCTTAGTGATTTCAGCACGCATCTGACCACGAAGTTTAGCATCCAAGTTGGAAAGAGGCTCATCCATCAAGAAGACTTGTGGATCACGGACAATTGCGCGGCCTAGAGCGACACGCTGACGTTGACCACCGGACAGTGCCTTAGGTTTGCGTTCCAGCAAATGCTCGATATCCAGGATTCTGGCTGCTTCGCGCACTTTCTTGTCGATTTCTTCTTTCTTCACTTTGCGCAGTTTCAGACCGAAAGCCATGTTCTGATATACACTCATGTGCGGGTACAAGGCGTAGGATTGGAATACCATCGCGATATCACGGTCTTTAGGAGCAACGTCATTCACTACACGGTCACCAATGTACATTTTGCCTTCAGAGATTTCTTCCAGACCAGCGATCATACGCAGGGTTGTGGATTTACCGCAACCGGAAGGTCCAACCAGTACGAGGAATTCCTTATCTTTAATATCAAGATTGATATCGATTACTGTTGCTTTATCGGAACCCGGGTATTTTTTGAAAATATGCTCTAAACGTACGCCTGCCATTGTATTTCCCCCTCGAGTCTATTATTGGAATAAAAAATCAAACGCTTTCTTGTACACTTATCTTACCCCAGACCTGGCCAGATGGCTATTTGCAAGGTTCACAAAAAACCTATTTTCTTTTCGTCACTTTATACAATAACATCGCCAACTTCACAATTGCGGCATCCCCAAAGCTGCGGACATCGGCACCGGTCTCCTGTTTGATTTTGTCCAGCCTGTAGAGCAGTGTGTTCCGGTGGATATACAGCTTCTTGGCGGTTTCACTGACATTGCAGTCCATTTCAAAAAAAGTCTCCAGCGTCAGCAGCATTTCCTTATCCGCCAGTACTGCCGTGTAATCGCCGATCTGGCCCAGCAGCTGTCTCCGCCGGTCATCAGGAATACTGTTAACCAGCCGCTCCATATGAAGCTCCCACGGCAGATGGATATAATCGCCTACCTGGAAGATCCGCCCCAGAATAATGGTCTCCCGCAGCAAGGCTACCGCTCCTGTCAACCCTTTGACCGGAACAATGGCCGGCGAGACCGCCAGATGAAAGACACCAACCCACTCGCTGGCAATCAGTTCATGCAGCCCCATAGAAGTCTGTGACAGCAGATCCTCCTCACTTTCTTCCTCATCCTCTTTATCATCTCCGCCTGTGAGGAGTTCCTTGCGGGCCAAAATTAGCCATTCCTTATCCAGCAAGGGAACTAGCAGCACATCATTCTCAAAATAACTACGCAGCAGCTTCATTAACGAACGATACGTCATTTGCGGATTATGAACATTCTCACTTACCAGCATGAAGGGAATCATATCCCCGAACAGCCGGCCCTTCAGCGAGATTTCATCCGGAATCTCTGCGTCGTCCTTCTCCTGCTCCAGTTGTGCGTTCAGCCAGCCGCTAAGCTGCCGCGCCTCCATCTCTCCTTCTTCTTTGAACCCGGTTGCCTTCAGTGCTACCGCGAAATTGCGTCCGGCATAATTCACCAGCTGCAGCTCCAGTGGCGACAGCCCCTCTGTCTCTACCCACACTGCTGTAACACGGCCATCATTCTCATATAGGGGAACCCATAGGTAACCCTCATGAAGGACTGGCGGTTCCTGATCCTTATCCGTAGCTATACCAAAAAGTGAAGCGGAATGCTGTCTCCCCAGCTGCTTGATTCCGGTTCTCTTTCCGGTGAGTTGCTCCAATTTTTGCCGCAGAACCTCACTATCCATCATCACCATTCTCCACCACTTTTGCTTTTTTCGCTTATTTTATCATATTTTGCTGCAAAATGCGGAAGTAGCACTTCCGAACATACTTTGACGCTCCCGCAAAGACAAAAAAGGCCACCACCCTAAGGTGATGACCGTTTACTTAAGATGAGCCATGAAGGATTCGAACCTTCGACACCCTGATTAAAAGTCAGGTGCTCTACCAACTGAGCTAATGGCTCATAAAAAGGGATGGAGGCTGATGGATTCGAACCACCGAACACGTACGTGAGCAGATTTACAGTCTGATGCGTTTGGCCACTTCGCTAAGCCTCCATAATGGTGGCGCGGGAGGGAATCGAACCCCCGACACAAGGATTTTCAGTCCTTTGCTCTACCGACTGAGCTACCGAGCCATGAAAAAGCCTGAAAACAAAAAAAATGGCGGAACCGACGGGATTCGAACCCGCGATCTCCTGCGTGACAGGCAGGCATGTTAGGCCAACTACACCACGGTTCCACAATTTGTTGTAAAAATGGTGCCGGCGAGAGGACTTGAACCCCCAACCTACTGATTACAAGTCAGTTGCTCTACCAGTTGAGCTACACCGGCACGGTGTAAGGTAACACAATTCAAACATAAAAATGGTGGAGGCTGAGGGGTTCGAACCCCCGACCCTCTGCTTGTAAGGCAGATGCTCTCCCAGCTGAGCTAAGCCTCCGGGTATGTATGGTAGCGGCAGAGGGGATCGAACCCCCGACCTCACGGGTATGAACCGTACGCTCTAGCCAGCTGAGCTACGCCGCCACACTACAAGTATTGGATTTATAATGGCGGAGAGAGAGGGATTCGAACCCTCGCACCGCTTACGCAGTCTAACCCCTTAGCAGAGGGTCCCCTTATAGCCACTTGGGTATCTCTCCAAATTAATGGTAGCCATGTAAATCCGCACAGGAATTTGATTCCTGAAAACTGAATCCGAAATGAATCTGCGTGTTAGAAATTTGGATAAGCCCTCGACCGATTAGTATTGGTCAGCTCCATGCATTGCTGCACTTCCACCTCCAACCTATCTACCTCGTCGTCTTCAAGGGGTCTTACATACTGGGAAATCTCATCTTGAGGGGGCTTCACGCTTAGATGCTTTCAGCGCTTATCCCGTCCGTACGTAGCTACTCAGCCATGCTCCTGGCGGAACAACTGATGCACCAGCGGTACGTCCATCCCGGTCCTCTCGTACTAAGGACAGCTCCTCTCAAATTTCCTGCGCCCACGACAGATAGGGACCGAACTGTCTCACGACGTTCTGAACCCAGCTCGCGTACCGCTTTAATGGGCGAACAGCCCAACCCTTGGGACCTACTTCAGCCCCAGGATGCGATGAGCCGACATCGAGGTGCCAAACCTCCCCGTCGATGTGGACTCTTGGGGGAGATAAGCCTGTTATCCCCAGGGTAGCTTTTATCCGTTGAGCGATGGCCCTTCCATGCGGTACCACCGGATCACTAAGTCCGACTTTCGTCCCTGCTCGACTTGTAGGTCTCGCAGTCAAGCTCCCTTATGCCTTTGCACTCTGCGAATGATTTCCAACCATTCTGAGGGAACCTTTGAACGCCTCCGTTACTCTTTAGGAGGCGACCGCCCCAGTCAAACTGCCCGCCTGACACGGTCCCCGTACCCGGTAAGGGCACTAGGTTAGAACCTAGATACGATCAGGGTGGTATCCCAACGGCGCCTCCGCAGAAGCTTGCGCTCCTGCCTCAACGGCTCCCACCTATCCTGTACAGATCGTACCCAAATTCAATATCAAGCTGCAGTAAAGCTCCATGGGGTCTTTCCGTCTTGTCGCGGGTAACCTGCATCTTCACAGGTATTAAAATTTCACCGGATCTCTCGTTGAGACAGCGCCCAAGTCGTTACGCCATTCGTGCGGGTCAGAATTTACCTGACAAGGAATTTCGCTACCTTAGGACCGTTATAGTTACGGCCGCCGTTTACTGGGGCTTCGGTTCACAGCTTCGGGTTACCCCTAACCACTCCCCTTAACCTTCCAGCACCGGGCAGGCGTCAGCCCGTATACTTCGCCTTACGGCTTCGCACAGACCTGTGTTTTTGCTAAACAGTCGCTTGGGCCTTTTCACTGCGGCCCCCTCGGGCTATTCACCCTACCGAGGCACCTCTTCTCCCGAAGTTACGAGGTCATTTTGCCGAGTTCCTTAACGAGAGTTCTTCCGCGCGCCTTAGAATTCTCTTCTCGCCTACCTGTGTCGGTTTGCGGTACGGGCACCTTCTCCTGGCTAGAGGCTTTTCTTGGCAGTGTGAGATCATGACCTTCGCTACTGTAATTTTCGCTCCCCATCACAGCCTGGCCTGAGTGGTGTGCGGATTTGCCTACACACCAGCCTCACTGCTTAGACGGACATATCCATCAGTCCGCGTCACTACCCTCCTGCGTCACCCCATCGCTCATAGCGGATTACGGTGGTACAGTAATTTCAAACTGTTGTCCTTCGACTACGCCTTTCGGCCTCGCCTTAGGTCCCGACTTACCCTGAGCGGACGAGCCTTCCTCAGGAAACCTTGGGCTTTCGGCGGATCAGATTCTCACTGATCTTTTCGTTACTCATACCGGCATTCTCACTTGTATGCTGTCCAGCGCTCCTTACGGTACACCTTCAACCTACATACAACGCTCCCCTACCCCAGATGCAAAGCATCTAGCCATAGCTTCGGTGGTGTGTTTAGCCCCGTTACATTTTCGGCGCAGAGTCACTCGACCAGTGAGCTATTACGCACTCTTTCAATGGTGGCTGCTTCTAAGCCAACATCCTGGTTGTCTGTGCAACTCCACATCCTTTCCCACTTAACACACACTTGGGGACCTTAGCTGATGGTCTGGGCTGTTTCCCTTTTGACAATGGATCTTAGCACTCACTGTCTGACTCCCGGCAAGAAGTACATGGCATTCGGAGTTTGACTGAGCTTGGTAACCCTTGCGGGCCCCGCACCCAATCAGTGCTCTACCTCCACGACTCCATTCACCGAGGCTAGCCCTAAAGCTATTTCGGGGAGAACCAGCTATCTCCGAGTTCGATTGGAATTTCTCCGCTACCCCCACCTCATCCCCGCATTTTTCAACATGCGTGGGTTCGGGCCTCCAGTGCGTGTTACCGCACCTTCACCCTGGACAGGGGTAGATCACACGGTTTCGGGTCTACGTCCACATACTCAATCGCCCTATTCAGACTCGCTTTCGCTGCGGCTCCGGCTTCTCACCTTAACCTTGCATGTTAAACGTAACTCGCCGGTTCATTCTACAAAAGGCACGCCATCATCCATAAAGAGGACTCTGACTTTTTGTAAGCACACGGTTTCAGGTTCTATTTCACTCCCCTTCCGGGGTGCTTTTCACCTTTCCCTCACGGTACTGTTTCACTATCGGTCGCCAGGTAGTATTTAGCCTTAGCAGATGGTCCTGCTGGATTCATACGGGGTTTCACGTGCCCCGCACTACTCGGGATCCGTCTCGGAGAGAACACAGTTTAGGCTACAGGGCTTTTACCTCTATCGCGGGCCTTTCCAGACCTCTTCGCCTACCATCTTCCTTTGTAACTCCATATGAGACGTCCCACAACCCCAAGAGGCAAGCCCCTTGGTTTAGGCTGTTCCGCGTTCGCTCGCCGCTACTGACGGAATCACTATTGTTTTCTCTTCCTCAGGGTACTTAGATGTTTCAGTTCCCCTGGTCTGCCTCTGCGTATCCTATGTATTCAGATACGAGTAACTGCGAATTACCACAGCTGGGTTTCCCCATTCGGACACCCCCGGATCAAAGCTTGCTTACAGCTCCCCGAGGCAGTTTCGTTGTTCGCCACGTCCTTCGTCGGCTCCTGGCGCCTAGGCATCCTCCGTGTGCTCTTAGTAGCTTAACCAATGCTCCGGCGTTTCGCTTGTTTGCACAATCGAAAACCTTCGCTTAGCATCACTAAAATATTGAAACTTGTTTACACAAGTTCAGCTTAAAGGAATGTTCTAAAACGCAAATTCATTTCGGTATCCAGTTTTCAAGGATCAAGTTGCTGTTATTGTGAAACAATCACGGCTGTGATGTTCGGAATAACAGACAATGTGCATATACTGTTATAAAGAATAATTGGTGGAGCCAAGCGGGATCGAACCGCTGACCTCCTGCTTGCAAGGCAGGCGCTCTCCCAGCTGAGCTATGGCCCCAAATAGGTATTCAATTCAAATTTGTTATATGGTGGGCCTTGGTGGACTCGAACCACCGACCTCACCCTTATCAGAGGTGCGCTCTAACCAACTGAGCTAAAAGCCCATATAACAAAACATACAGTAGTGAAGCAATCAATGAATTGATTGTTCGCTTGGCGGCGTCCTACTCTCCCAGGACCCTTCGGTCCAAGTACCATCGGCGCTGGAGGGCTTAACGGTCGTGTTCGGGATGGGTACGTGTGGAACCCCTCCGCTATCGCCACCAAACGCATACGAAAGAGACTTGCTCTTTCAAAACTGAACACGAGTGAGTGTTCGAACCCGAAGGTTCTATTGTGGAAGCTTTAGCTTCCGATTTGAATGTTTCCGTTGCAGGAAACGATTCTCCATAGAAAGGAGGTGATCCAGCCGCACCTTCCGATACGGCTACCTTGTTACGACTTCACCCCAATCATCTACCCCACCTTCGGCGGCTGGCTCCCTTGCGGGTTACCCCACCGACTTCGGGTGTTGTAAACTCTCGTGGTGTGACGGGCGGTGTGTACAAGACCCGGGAACGTATTCACCGCGGCATGCTGATCCGCGATTACTAGCAATTCCGACTTCATGCAGGCGAGTTGCAGCCTGCAATCCGAACTGAGACCGGCTTTGCTGGGATTGGCTCCACCTCGCGGCTTCGCTTCCCGTTGTACCGGCCATTGTAGTACGTGTGTAGCCCAGGTCATAAGGGGCATGATGATTTGACGTCATCCCCACCTTCCTCCGGTTTGTCACCGGCAGTCACTCTAGAGTGCCCAGCTTAACCTGCTGGCAACTAAAGTCAAGGGTTGCGCTCGTTGCGGGACTTAACCCAACATCTCACGACACGAGCTGACGACAACCATGCACCACCTGTCTCAACTTTCCCCGAAGGGCACCTGATGCATCTCTGCTTCGTTAGTTGGATGTCAAGACCTGGTAAGGTTCTTCGCGTTGCTTCGAATTAAACCACATACTCCACTGCTTGTGCGGGTCCCCGTCAATTCCTTTGAGTTTCAGTCTTGCGACCGTACTCCCCAGGCGGAGTGCTTACTGTGTTAACTTCGGCACCAAGGGTATCGAAACCCCTAACACCTAGCACTCATCGTTTACGGCGTGGACTACCAGGGTATCTAATCCTGTTTGCTCCCCACGCTTTCGCGCCTCAGCGTCAGTTACAGCCCAGAAAGTCGCCTTCGCCACTGGTGTTCCTCCACATATCTACGCATTTCACCGCTACACGTGGAATTCCACTTTCCTCTTCTGTACTCAAGTCACCCAGTTTCCAGTGCGACCTCAGGTTGAGCCCAAGGTTTAAACACCAGACTTAAATGACCGCCTGCGCGCGCTTTACGCCCAATAATTCCGGACAACGCTTGCCCCCTACGTATTACCGCGGCTGCTGGCACGTAGTTAGCCGGGGCTTTCTTCTCAGGTACCGTCACTCCGATAGCAGTTACTCTACCGGACGTTCTTCCCTGGCAACAGAGCTTTACGATCCGAAAACCTTCATCACTCACGCGGCATTGCTCCGTCAGGCTTGCGCCCATTGCGGAAGATTCCCTACTGCTGCCTCCCGTAGGAGTCTGGGCCGTGTCTCAGTCCCAGTGTGGCCGTTCACCCTCTCAGGTCGGCTACGCATCGTCGCCTTGGTGAGCCGTTACCTCACCAACTAGCTAATGCGCCGCAGGCCCATCCCCAAGTAGCAGATTGCTCCGCCTTTCATTCTCTCTTCAGGAGAGGAAAGAAATTATCCGGTATTAGCTACCGTTTCCGGTAGTTATCCCAGTCTTGAGGGCAGGTTGCCTACGTGTTACTCACCCGTCCGCCGCTAAGTTATTCAGGAGCAAGCTCCATCATAACTCCGCTCGACTTGCATGTATTAGGCATGCCGCCAGCGTTCGTCCTGAGCCAGGATCAAACTCTCCAAATTGGTATTTAGAAAGAGCGATTGCTCATTTTGAAACATCTGACGAGAATTTTCATTCTCATTTTGGATCTCACCGAAGCGATTTCCCACTCACTCGTTGTTCAGTTTTCAAAGATCAATGTCTCATCTTTAGTCGTTGATGTTTGTCTCAGCAGCGACCTTTATAATATATCACAGCACCCTCGTTTCAGTCAAGCGTTTTTTTATTTTCTTTTTTCGCTTTAGCTTCCAGCAAGTAATCCGAGGATCACCTGTCCAAAGGGCCGAGACTTAATGTATCATGAATCAGGAGTCTTCGTCAACCACTAAAACAAAGTTAATTTTAAACCCAGTAACATTACTACTCCCGGCAGCCCAAGAATGGTTACAGCACCTATGGTTGTTGGGTTAAGCGGTATGTGCAGATCCGTTAGAACCCCTGAGAAGTTAACAATATAAATGCCAAGCGCCGCCAATATAAGATGGGTTCCAAATACGCTCAGCCATGACCAGCCCAGCCTTTTCCTAAATACCGTTAGGATCAGCAGCGCCCCCGATATAATCAGTACACTCAAAGCAACAGTTCTTAGCATCGAATTCCCCCTCGCAAGTTATGTGTGCTCATACTTGTAACTGGCTCCGGTTAAGCCCGAGCCTCTTGGCATCCTTTAGATGTATCTGATATTTACGTTCAGCCGCCTCCAGAATATAGATCGCATAGTCAATCTGATCCTGGCCCCGTGCCTCATCAAACATCAAATACGCTCTCTCCCATTCAGATTGCGCTTTGCAAACCTCCTGGTACACCGTGCCCCATTCCTCTTCAGTCTCCGCTACCTTCTCCTTGTCGATATTCCCGCTCAGCCATTTGGTATTCCACCATCCCATTGCAATCCCTCCTAAGATATATGAATAACTGCAGATGCAACCGGTGATTCACACCCGTTAATCTCATACATATCGGAATAGGGACAAACTTAGAACTCGGAGACGGGGATTAGCATAACTTTTAGCAGAATAGCAACGACTCTTAGGGAAAATAAAAAGGGAGCCCGCGGGCTCCCTATACTCATAACACTACTGCACATCACTCAGAACAGCTCACGACGGCCTTCCAGCGCCTTCGACAGGGTTACCTCATCCGCATACTCAAGATCGCCGCCTACAGGCAAGCCATGGGCTATCCTGGTGATCTTGATCTCGAACGGACGGACAAGACGGGAGATATACATGGCAGTGGCCTCCCCCTCGATGTTGGGATTGGTAGCCATGATCAGCTCCTTCACCCGTTCATCGCTAAGTCTGGTCAGCAGCTCCTTCAGCCGAATATCATCCGGTCCTAGGCCTTCCATGGGTGAGATTGCACCCTGAAGCACATGATAATAGCCGTCAAATTCCTTGGTTCGTTCGATAGCTACCAGATCCTTCGAGTCCTGAACCACACAGATTACCGAAGCATCGCGGGTTTTGTCCTGGCAGATCCGGCACGGGTCGGTATCCGTAATGTTGCAGCAGACCGAGCAATAATGAAGATTACGCTTGACGCTGACCAAGGCTTTGGCGAAATCAATCACCTCGTCCTCCTTCATATTCAGCACATGAAAGGCCAGCCGGGCGGCTGTCTTCGGACCAATACCGGGCAAACGTGTAAAAGCTTCTATCAGCTTGGCTAGCGGTTCTGGATAATACAAAGTAATGGTTCTCCTTTGGTCGGGAGTGGAGTAAGCCTAGAATAAACCAGGGATCTTCATTCCGCCGGTGAATTTACCCATATCGTTATTAGCCAAATCTTCAGCCTGGGTAAGAGCATCATTAACAGCAGTGATCACCAGATCCTGCAGCATCTCGATATCCTCCGGATCAACAACCTCCGGTTTGATCTGAATGGACAGCAATTTCTTGTGGCCGTTCACCTGAACGGTAACCACGCCGCCGCCGGAAGAACCCTCAATAGTCTTGCCGCCTAGCTCTTCCTGGGCTTTGAGCATCTGCTCCTGCATTTTTTTAACCTGCTTCATCATTTGGTTCATATTATTCATACATCATCTCTCCTTTGGGATGCGCATCTCTGCGCTGATAGCTGAATCCTTATTCTTTTATGACAACAAGGTCTTCTCCAAAGAGCTGGATCGCCTCATCAATCCATGGTTCGGACTTGCCTTCGCCGCTCTCGTGCTCATGCTCCAGACGCAGCTCCTCTGTACTGGCCGAGGACGCAGATTTCGTCGCTGCTTCATTCCAGTCGCGCATCATCATAGTTACCAGCCGGTACGGCTTACCCAGCTTGGCAGCCATTACATTCTCGATGACCTGCCGGTTCGCAGGCTTCTCTGTCGTGTCCCGGTGAATGGTATTCTTAAAGGCAACCAGCACTGCATCTTCCATTACCGCCACCGGCTCACCGTCCACAAACCACGCGTGTACCGTGACCTTCTCTTCCTTCACACCCTGAAGAACAAGACTCCACTGCTTATATACCGCGCTAAAATCAGGACTGTCCTTACCCGCAATATACTTATCCAGCTGCGGCGGGAGCTTAGAGGCCGAGGATACGCGCGGAGCACTCGGAGCGGCTGTTCTCGGAGGCGGTTGCTCACGCCCGCCGCTGGCAACACCACCGGCTTGAATAGCCTGCTCCAGCTTCTTCTCCAGCGCGGCAATCTGCCGTCTGAGCTGGTCCAGCTCACCAGACTGTACCTGCGGAGAACCATTCGCGGCTGCAGGCGCGGCTGCATTCACTGCCAGAACACCTGCAGGTGAAGCAGCAGCATCCTGCGGACCGCTGCACAGCTTCATCAGCGCTACCTCGAATATAGTCTGCGGATGGGTCGCATACTTCATCTCTCCCAGATAGCGGCTCAGCGTCTCCACAATCAGGAATAACCGGTCACGGGTAAAAGCCTCAGCCATGTCGCGGAAATCGGCCGGATTCAGCACGCGGTCCGTTAGCTGGTCTGCTCCAGGCACCATCTTGATCATCAGTAAATCACGGAAATAATACAGAAGATTCTCCAGGCATTTATCTGCGCTCTTACCCTCATGCATCATCTGCTCCACAAGCTCCAGCAGCTGTCCCATGTCACTCTCAAGAATGGCATTAGCCAGACGCGCGAATTGTTCGGAGGGAATTCCCCCGGTCATCCCCAGCACCTGCTGATAGGTTACATTCCCGTCTGTGAAGGAAGAGATCTGATCCAGAATGCTAAGCGCATCCCGCATCCCCCCGTCAGACAGGCGGGCAATATACTGGAGAGCATCTGCATCTGCTGTAATGCCTTCCTTCTGGCAAATCTCGGTCAGGCGGCCCGTCTGTTCCTCCAGCGAGACCCGGCGGAAATCAAACCGCTGGCAACGCGAGATAATTGTAGCTGGCAGCTTATGCGGCTCGGTGGTCGCCAGTATAAACATCACATGCTGCGGAGGCTCTTCGAGCGTCTTCAACAGGGCATTGAATGCCTCTGTTGTCAGCATATGCACTTCATCAATAATATACACTTTACGGCGTACTTCGGTAGGTGCATATTTCACCTTATCCCGCAGATCGCGAATCTCTTCAACGCCCCGGTTGGATGCCGCATCAATCTCCTGGACATCCATGATGTTGCCTGCGGTAATCCGCAGACAGGACGGACACTCATTGCAGGGTTCAGGACCTTGGCCCCGCTCGCAATTGACTGCTTTGGCCAATACCTTGGCTGCACTCGTCTTACCGGTCCCCCGCGGTCCGCTGAACAGATAGGCATGCGAAACCCTCTGTTCGCGGATCGCATTCTGCAGCGTCTGGATAATATGCTGCTGCCCTACCATATCTTGAAACGACTGCGGCCGCCAGGCACGGTACAGTGCGATATGTTCCACTATGCATTACCCTCTCTCAGGCTGCCGCTTTCCGGCATTTGTCGCTAACTTATTATACTATATTCCCAACTCTTTGACCAAGTAGATGCAGCTTTACCATCCGATAAGGAAGGATATTAGTCATCGCGGGAAATATTATCTTATTGCCAAACTTACCTAGAAAAACAAAAAGCATCTTTGCTTGTAGCAAAGACGCTATTATCACCGTATATAAACCGTGCACCTGTTATTGATGGCTGCGATCCAAGCGGTAACCCTACAAAACTGCTCGGGCTAGGCCACCCTCCGGCACAAGAGTAAACTCACTTATGGCTGCTTCCTTCCGGACCTGACCAGGTTCACAAGCACTCATTGCGGAGGACCAAGCCGTCAACACAGCCCATAGGAACCAAGGCCTCACATCGACAGCACCTCTAACAGGAATTCAACCTCGCTACAGCGGATTGCGAGTTACAGGGCACCGCTACCTCCCCGTCTAGCACGGCGAAGATAAGTATAGCTTACGGACAGGCAAAAATCAACTATACATATTATATGCCGTATTTCTTCTTGAATCTGTCCACACGGCCGCCGGCATCCAGGAACTTCTGCTTGCCGGTGAAGAACGGGTGACAACTTGAGCAAATTTCGACGCGAAGCTCCTGTACTGTTGAGCCGGCATCAAAAGTGTTACCGCAAGCGCAGGTTACCTTCGTTAGATTGTACTTGGGTTGAATGGCTGTTTGCATATGAAATCTCACCTCTCACGCCCTAAGCCTCATGCGGACCTAGAGTTATATGATAAACGCAAGCTACATTCTAGCACGTGAAGCCCAAGCTCTGCAATAGGCTGGCCGCACTTACATCCGGGGGCCTAGAGCTGTACTCTGCGCTGCTTGGCACGGGCCAGCTCCGCCGGAGGAACATGGGTGAAGGAGCCGATGACAACCTCCGGGAGCTCCTCACGGAAGATCTCCAGCATGGTCTTCATGCCAAGGATCTCACCCCGGGCCGGGGGAATAAGCTCCAGATAGCTCTCCGGGTCAATATTCAGATTGCGCATCTGAATAAGCTTAAGATCTGTACGTCTGACGAATTCCACCATTGCTTCAATCTCTTCCTCCCGGTCTGTAACCCCAGGGAAGATCAAATAGTTAATGGAGGTGTATACGCCTTGTGAAGCAGCATACTTCAGCGACTTCTCTACATTAGCCAGCGTATACCCGCGAGGTTTGTAATAGGCATTATAATGGTCATCCAATGCACTGATCGTACTGACCCGCATCAGATCAAGTCCTGCATCCACAATACCGCGGATATGATCGCTTAATCCAGCATTGGTGTTGATATTGATGTAGCCCATATCGGTAACGGAGCGCACTTCACGGATGGATTCAATAATCAGCTTCGCCTGGGTAGACGGTTCGCCTTCACAGCCCTGTCCAAAGCTGACAATGGATTCCGGCGTCTTCAGGTGCTCCAGCATTACTTGTGAAACCTCATTCGCTGTGGGACGGAAGTTCATCCGCGTCTGCGGGGACACAAACCCGCTGTCATCGGGCTGTTCAGAGATGCAGCCGAAGCAACCGGCGTTACAGGAATAGGAGACCGGAACGGCGCCTTCCCAGCGGCCCAAAAAGGTATTGGACGAGGTTAAGCATTCATATTCCAGCGCACAGTTAGACAAGTGATCATACAGACGGTTCTCCGGGTACTTGGCAGTCAGATCCCCCACGCCGGTCTTCACATCATCCCGGTCGCAGTTAAGCGGGTTCCACTGCTCCGGATCATCCGTAAGATCAGCCGCCACATAGAATCCGCCGTCCTTCCACACAACAGCGGAATATCCGAAGAGCGGAAGCTTGTAGGTCTTGTCTGTCTTGACGTAACCGGGCAGGCACAGACGGGTGTATCCCTGCGGCAGCAAGGCTCCGACAGCCTGCGAACCTGCCGGCAGCGGCAGCATCTCACCGGTCTCCGGATTCATCCCAATCGCCCGCGTGCTCGGAAGCCCGACCAGCGTGGCCCCCTCAGGCAGCGGAACCAGCTCTTCCTCCAGTATCTCAACGATCATATCGCCACTGCGGGCCAGGGCATACAGCTCGGGATGATCATATACGTTTCCTTGTTCATCGGCATATACCAAATACATGTTATTCTCCTCTTGTTATCTATTCTCAGGTAGTCGGCACAGAAGGGGCCTTGGGCCGCGTGGTGCGGCGGGCGGACGATCCGCTGTTCGAGGTTCCGCCCTTGCTGGCGGTACCGCTTGCTGAAGAGGAATCCTTGCCTCCGGCCACATCAAAGGAGGCCAGGAATTCGGCGTTCGTCTTGGTGTCGCGCAGCTTCTTCAGGAATCCTTCTACGAAGTCATAGGATTCATTCATATTTTTACGGATCGACCAGATTGTATCCAGCTCTTCCTTGCTAAGCAATACTTCTTCACGGCGCGTACCCGAACGGCGGATATCGATAGCCGGGAAGATCCGGCGTTCTGCCAGCTTGCGGTCCAGATGGAGCTCCATGTTCCCTGTACCCTTGAATTCCTCATAAATAATATCGTCCATCCGTGATCCGGTATCAATCAGTGCGGTGGCAAGAATAGTCAAGCTGCCGCCCTCCTCCACGTTACGTGCAGAACCGAAGAAACGCTTAGGCCGATGGAACGCGGCCGGATCAATTCCTCCGCTAAGTGTGCGGCCGGATGGCGGAACCACGAGATTGTAGGCACGGGCGAGACGGGTAATGCTGTCCAGCAGAATGACGACATCCTTTTTGTGCTCCACCAGCCGCAGCGCCCGCTGCAATACAAGCTCAGCCACTTTGATATGATTCTCCGGCAGCTCGTCAAATGTCGAAGCTACTACCTCACCTTTAACCGAACGCTGCATATCCGTTACTTCCTCAGGACGTTCATCGATCAGCAGGACAAACAGTGCAATCTCGGGATTATTAATGGAGATACTGTTGGCAATTTCTTTTAGGAGGAGCGTCTTACCTGCTTTGGGAGGTGCTACAATCAAACCGCGCTGTCCTAGTCCTACTGGAGCAAGCAAATCCATGATGCGGGTCGATAAATGAGCTGGGGATGTTTCGAGCGGCAGCTTGACTTGCGGATAAAGCGGCGTAAGTGCCGGAAAATGTAACCGTTCAGCTGCAGTTGCCGGGTTCTCGCCGTTGACGGCATTTACCTGCAAGAGCCCGAAATAGCGTTCGTTCTCTTTGGGCGTCCGGCATTTCCCGGAGACCAGGTCACCGCTTCTAAGGTCGAACTTGCGGATCTGCGATGCGGAGATATAAATATCCTCTGCACTCGGCAAGTAGTTAATCGGCCGAAGGAAGCCATAGCCTTCCGGCAGAATCTCAAGCACGCCTTCCATAAACATTAGACCGCTCTGCTCTGCCTGTGCTCTAAGAATAGCGAAGATTAACTCCCGTTTCTTAAGCGTTCCGTAGTAAGGGATCTGGTATTTCTTGGCCAGCTTATACAGATCGGTAAGCTTCATTTCTTCCAGATCGGAAATTTGAAGATCCATGTGCTATAACCACCTATTCAATTTGTGTATGATGAGTTCAAAACTATGAGTCTATGAAAATGCTTATTAGGATAGGATTACCCGAATTGGAAGGAGATATGCACTCAGCGTTCAATTTCTGCTCTTGCCAATCCGGGTATCCTTATTATTCGTTCTCGCGCCAGACATCGGCTCCCAAACTGCGAAGATTGCTTACGAGGTTGTCATAGCCGCGGTCAATATACTCTACACCTGTCACTTCGGTGATACCTTCTTCAACAGTAAGACCGGCAATCACCAGAGCTGCGCCTGCGCGGAGATCGGCAGCCTTCACCTTGGCAGCATTCAGCCGGCCGCCTTCAATGATTGCAGAACGTCCTTCTACACGAATCTTGGCGCCCATGCGGACCAATTCAGGAACATGCTTGAAGCGGTTACTGTAGACGAAATCACTCAGGACACTAACGCCTTCAGCCTGAGTCAGCATGCTGGTCATCGGGGATTGCAGATCTGTGGCGAATCCGGGATAGATTAACGCTTTGACATCGGCGGGCTCGTACTTGGCCTTGCCGATCACTCTGATACTCTCATCCAGCTCTTCTATGTCTACTCCCATTTCCAGCAACTTGGCAGTGAGTGCCTCCAGATGCTTGGGAATCACGTTATCAATGAGCACATTGCCCCGCGTAGCCGCAGCAGCAATCATGTATGTTCCAGCCTGAATACGGTCGGGAATGATGGAATGGCGGCAGCCGTGCATTTCAGTTACGCCTTCAATCCGGATCGTCTCCGTACCGGCGCCCTTAATAACAGCGCCCATAGAGTTCAATAAGGTAGCTACATCTATAATCTCAGGCTCTTTAGCCGCATTTTCAATGATTGTAGAGCCCTTGGCACGGGAGGCCGCAAGCATAATGTTAATGGTGGCGCCGACACTGGATACATCCAGGTAAATCTTGGCACCGCGCAGTTCTTTGGCATACAGATGAATCGAACCATGGTCATTGGTAACGGTCGCACCAAGCGCTTCAAAGCCTTTGATATGCTGGTCAATCGGGCGGGGCTCAAAATTACAGCCGCCGGGTAGTCCAATGGTCGCTTCCTTAAATCGGCCCAATAATGCGCCCATCATATAATAAGAGGCCCGGAGCTTTTTCACCGGTCCGTTAGGCATGGGAATGGATACGATACGGGAGGGATTAATTCTCATTTGGCTGCCTGTCCAAGACACGCTCGCGCCAAGCTCCTCCAGAATTTCGGAGTAAACGGCAACATCACTAAGCGCAGGCAAATTATCCAGCACAACTTCAGACTCCGCCAAAATTGCTGCAGGAATAAGCGCAATGGCGCTATTCTTTGCTCCGCTGATGGTTACAACGCCCTCTAGCGGACGTCCGCCGCCAATCATTAATTTTTCCATAAATTTATCTGGTTCCCCCTACGTGTATTGCAGCTTGTTGTTGTGGCAATACCAGTTGTGGCTTAAGGTGACATAAGGACTGCTTGTGATTGGTGATTAGAAGAAGAAACGGCTGCGCCGTCCTTATCTGAAGGACGGCACCCGTTTCTGAGGAAAACGAAAGGTCTTGTGCGGAAAAACGTTATGCAGCAGGGTAATAATTAGCCTTTGTTGCTGGATCCGAATTCGCGGATTTTGCCGATAACAGTCTGCTTGATAGCATCGCGGCCCGGTGCGATGAATGTACGCGGATCGTAAGCATCAGGTTTAGCAGCAAGAACTTCGCGGACAACCTTAGCGAACGCGATTTGGTTCTCAGTGTTAACGTTGATCTTGGAAGTACCCAGGGAGATGGATTTCTGAATGTCGTGTACAGGAATACCAGTACCGCCGTGAAGTACAAGCGGAAGGTTAACCGCATCGCGGATCTCTTCCATTTCCTTGAATCCAAGGTTTGGTTCGCCCAGGTAAGGACCGTGTACGGAACCCAGTGCAGGAGCCAAAGTGTCGATGCCTGTTTCTTTGACGATGCGTACGCATTCGTTAAGGTCAGCGTATTGGATGCCGCCGATAACGTCATCTTCCTGTCCGCCTACAGTACCAACTTCTGCTTCTACAGAAACACCTTTAGCGTGAGCATATTCAACGACTTTTTTAGTCATTTCAATGTTCTCGTCGATTGGGTGGTGGGAGCCGTCGATCATTACGGAAGTGAATCCGGCATCAATGGCATCTTTACATTTGTCAAAGCTTGAACCGTGGTCCAAGTGGATGGCTACAGGAACGGTGATTTTCATGTCATGAATAAGACCTTCAACCATCTTAACTACTGTATAGAAGCCGCCCATGTGACGAGCTGCGCCTTCGGATACGCCAAGGATTACCGGTGACTTCTCTTCTTCTGCTGCACCAAGAATCGCTTGCGTCCACTCCAGGTTATTGATGTTGAACTGGCCAACTGCATATTTTCCTTCAAGTGCTTTGGTCAACATGTCTGTCATAGATACTAATGGCATGGTTTCAATCCTCCTAAAATATTGGGTTGCTTATATAAGCCGACATCACATACAGGCCTATTATAGCACATCCTGTGTTAAATACTAAATAGGATACACAAAAAAATGTCCCGGTGGGACGATATTCAGCCAACCCTTTGCCGGCGGATCATTTCCTCTTTTAGCGTATCCATAACAGGATGTCCCCAAACTATAATTCACCTAAGCTAGCTGCATTGGTCAACGGATTTGTTGTGCAGGTGCATATTGACGGCAACGCGCATCTCGTCGATATCGAACGGCTTGGTAAAATGCATCAGGGCTCCCAGCTTGGTCGCTTCCTTAATCATGTCCAGCTCTCCGTAGGCCGTCATCATAATGACCTTGATCGCCGGATTAAGCTCCTTCAGATGCTTGAGAATCTCGAGTCCGTCCATCCCCGGAATTTTCATATCCAGCAGAACCATATCCGGCGATTCGTTCCTGACAATGTCCAGCGCCAATTTCCCGTTAGCTGCCTGAAAGGTGGCATAACCTTCACTATTGAATACTTCCATGAGGAGAATCCGGATTCCATTCTGATCGTCCACGATTAACACTTTCTTTTTTTCCATACGATACCCTCCCAGAGTTTAAGGCAGATTGTCCATACCGCGCTCTCTCACAGCTAACGGCCCCGCTTCAACTTAGTCTATACGAAACCTATTATTCGTGCTTTGCAGCCAAAATCCTGCTAATTGGCTAAAATGCGTAAATCTATGCCATATAAAGGTGTATTTACAGTTGAAAAGCGGGAGTACAGTCCCCTTGAAATCCGCAAGCTATTGTGCAAAGCAAACAACGTTTCAGCGAGAAATAGAAGGATAAGCAACCTATAAATTATATTTTTAAAAAAGAAGCCCCCTAATGGGGGCTCCCGCAGGCCCGGCAGGCCTATTCATCACATTGTTAGATTTGCTCGGAATGTGTAAGCGAAGCTTTGACAAATTCACGGAACAGCGGCTGTGGACGGTTCGGGCGGGACGTGAATTCCGGGTGGAATTGCACGGAGAGGAACCAAGGGTGACCCGGCAGCTCGACAATCTCCACCAGACGACCGTCAGGAGAGGTTCCGGAAATGACCAGACCTGCCTTCTCCATCTCATCACGGTAAGCATTGTTGAACTCATACCGGTGACGGTGACGCTCATAGACCAGCTCATCGTCGTAGCAGGACATAGCAAGTGAATCCGGTAAAAGCTTGCAGGGATACAGTCCGAGGCGCATAGTGCCGCCCATATCTTCGATATCCTTCTGCTCCGGCAGGAGGTCAATCAGCGGATGCTGCGTCGTAGGATCGATCTCGGAGCTATTCGCTCCCGCCAGTCCCAGCACGGAACGGCCGTATTCGATGACGGACACCTGCATTCCCAGGCAAATGCCGAAGAACGGAATGGACTGCTCCCGCGCATAGCGGATCGCTGAGATCTTGCCTTCGATTCCCCGGTCGCCGAAGCCGCCTGGAACGAGAATGCCGCCGATGCCGCCCAGCAGCTCGTCCACATTCGCATCGGTCACCAGCTCTGCATCTACCCACCGGAGCTTCACTTCGGCATTGGAAGCAAATCCGGCATGGGACAAAGATTCAACCACACTCAGGTAAGCATCGTGAAGCGCCACATACTTGCCGACGATGGCAATCTCAACCGTACGCTCCAGCTTCTGAATCCGCTCCAGCATGCTCTCCCATTCACGCATATCCGGTGCAGGAGTAGTCAGCTTCAAGTGATTGACGACAATCTCATCCAATCCTTCGTCGCGCAGATTCAGCGGCACCTCATACAGCGTCGAGGCATCGCGGCATTCTACAACGGCGTTCGCATCGATATCACAGAATAGAGCTAATTTGGCTTTCATATCGTCGGTCAACGGATATTCGGTACGGCATACGATCACATTGGGCTGAATCCCGATGCTGCGCAGCTCCTTGACGCTATGCTGTGTCGGCTTTGTTTTTACTTCTCCGGCTGCTTTGATATAAGGAATCAGGGTCACGTGAATGTACATGACATTCTCCCGGCCGATATCGCTCTTGATCTGACGGATGGCCTCCATGAACGGCAGACTCTCGATATCACCCACGGTGCCGCCGATTTCAGTAATCACTACATCAGAGCCTGTCTCACGGCCGGCGCGGAATACGCGTTCCTTGATTTCGTTCGTAATATGCGGGATAACCTGTACGGTTCCTCCCAGATATTCTCCGCGGCGTTCTTTGCTGATGACCGAGGAATAGATTTTGCCTGTCGTTACGTTGCTGTTCTTCGACAGATTAATGTCAATAAACCGCTCGTAATGCCCAAGGTCGAGGTCGGTTTCCGCGCCGTCATCGGTCACGAATACTTCCCCGTGCTGATAAGGACTCATTGTTCCCGGGTCCACGTTAATGTAAGGATCGAATTTCTGGATCGTTACCTTGAGACCTCTGTTCTTGAGCAGTCTGCCCAGCGAAGCAGCGGTAATGCCTTTGCCAAGGGAAGACACAACGCCACCCGTTACGAAAATATACTTTGTCACTGTAAAACCCTCCTAAATAAAGTCCAGAAATTCAGGGGACGCTTGCCCCTTATCGTATCCCTTTTTTCCATCATCCAACCGGGGAACCCGAAAGTTGCTTCCACCCGCCAAAATCCAAGGCCACGGGCCTGGGAATCGCGGAAAACCGCAGCTTCTTGGCATACAAGTTAAGCGAAGCCTATTCCTTCATATCTTTGTAAAAAAACAAAAAAGTGACACCCGTAGACCCGGGGCACTTTTTATTTTAGAAAACAATATTAACTTTCATTATAAGCCCATGCAATAGTTTACTCTGACGGTCCTGCACCTGTCAAGGGAGGAATTGCGCTGCCACAAAGACTATCCTAATATTGCTCTTCCTAGTCCTCATCGTCGGCATCGTCTTCTTCGCCGTCTTCGGAATCTTCACCATCCGATTCGTCTTCGTCAATGTCGTCGTCTTCATCGATGACCACATCTTCGTCAACTTCCTCTTCGCTGTCGTCGTCGGAATAGAGGTCGTCACGATCTTCATCAATCGCATCGAAATCCTCTTCCTCAGCAGCATAATTCTCTTCTTCATCGGCAAAGTCGTCATCTTCCAAATCGTCGTCTTCATCATTGATGATCCGCACGCGCTTGGTGTTGCCGACAGGGTCATCGGAGCGTTCCAGCGGGTACCAGCGCTTCAAGCCCCACAGGTTGGTTCCGACACAGGCAAAACGCCCGTCAATATTAATCTCGGTATATAACTGGGCGATCGTATCTTGGCTCTCTTGATCGGTCAACCCGCGCAGCTTGGCAACCTCAACCATCAGATCACGGTAGTAGTAAGGCGTATTGGCTGCCTTAAGCACCAGGAAGGCCAAGTCTACCATCGGCATTTCTTTTACTTTCTCAGGGTCCAGCTTTAAATTGAGTGGCGTACTCACTAAAGGACACTTCCTCTCACGCATTGTTCACATTAAATCATGCTTTATTCATGATATCCATTAACAAACCTAAGTAAAACCTATTTGCGGGTAAATTGCAAGTCTATTGCAGCAAGATCCGGGAAACAGAATCTGCGGCCCTTCTGATCAAGTGGAAACGGCTTTGCCGTCCTTTGAAAGGACGGCACTCGTTTCAGCGAGAGATAGAAGGATAAGTTATCGTGTGCAACATATAAATTCTTATATTTTGAAGAAAGCTTGTCCGTCTGGACAAGGCGATATATATGAACAGCTTGAGCGCGCTTTTATTATCAAAAAGGCGGAGGGGTTATCCCTCCGCCATGACTGTATCCACGCCAAGGATCGGCTCCTTACGGGATGTTGCAGGGCGCCTCGCGGTTCCCTCTGTTCATTTTATGTAAACTCTTTGCTTTTGACACGATGGGCAGCCTATTTCGTTAAAAAAGGGCAAGTTCCCATTCGGACGCCATCCCCCGCTCATACAATATGGCAGCACGGCACCGAGGAGGGGACGGCGTAACCTATGGATTATTACGGATTTTGGCAGATGCTGCTTGAAGAAATGAAGGCTGCCCCCAAAAGTGCCCCACGGCACATTGTGACCTTCAACGACCCCCGCATGTATGCCGGCGCACTATCGCAGTGGAAATCTCTGAAGACTAAAAAGCCTGGTCTGCGGCAGGTTCAGGTCTCTACGCTGATCCGGGCTTTCTTCGTGCCTGCCGCAGGAGCAGAGCGCCTGATGGACCGTTATGCAGACTCCCTATGTATAGAAGAAGACCACCGGATTCTGGTTCACTCGGTCCTGGCGGACAAAAGCGGTTCCGCTCTGCTGCCCTGGGGGATCAAGGCCATCCGCGCTCCGCAGGCCTGGTCCAGATCGACCGGCGTCCATGTGAAGATCGGCGTAATTGATACGGGCGTAGATTTCCGCCATCCCGATCTCAGGCATGCCCTGGCCTCCGGGGTAAACCTGCTGAACCGGGGCATGATGCCGCTGGATGACAACGGCCACGGCACGCATATTGCCGGCACCCTGGCCGCCGCCGGAGGTGCGCGCAACATGATGGGCGTAGCCCCCCGGGCGCTGATCTATCCGGTCAAGGCTTTCGACCACAACGGCTCCGCCTATGTGTCGGACATTGTTCTTGGCATCGATTGGTGCGTGCAGAACAAAATCGATATCATTAATATGAGCTTCGGGATGAGGAACCGGAGCAAGGCTCTGCATGATGTGGTGATCAAGGCCTACCGGGCCGGGATCGCCATCATCGCTTCCTCCGGCAACGACGGCAAGCGCGGCGGGGATTACCCCGCGCGCTATCCGGAGACTATTGCCGTAGGCGCCCTTGACAGAAGGCAGCGCATTGCGGCCTTCAGCAACCGCGGACCGTACATTGATGTGTACGGTCCGGGCGAGAACATCCCCTCCTGCTGGCTGCGGGAGGGGTACAAGGAAATGAGCGGCACCTCCATGGCGACCTCCCATGTCACCGGTGCCGCGGCCTTGCTGCTCGCGCTGCGGCCGGGGCTGTCGCCCCGCGAGCTGAAGCTGCTCTTGCGCCGCACCGCCCAACCGGTGCGGCTGCGCAAGGGCCAGCGCCGCGCGTCCCTGGGCGGCGGCGCGGCCGATGCGCTGCGGCTGCTGCGCGCAGGCATCCGGGCCCGGCGCGGCAGCGGCAGCGGCAGCAGCGCCGCAGGCGGAGGCGGAGCCGGTGGCAGCGGCGGCGCTAGCGGCGGAAGCAGCGGGGTGAAAGCCGCGGCGGCTGCGAAAGCGTGAAGGCGGCGGGACGAAGGCTGCGGCGGCGAAGGCCTAAGGGCGGCGTAAGATGCGGATGCCTTGGCGTAAGCTCGGCAGCATGAGCGTAAGGTACGGCACCGGCTCCTTCAACCAACAAATGGAATACTGTATCTTAATCGAGTAAAACGTACTGGAATAGATGCTATTTATCCAGCCGCTGTTGCCGTAGGTTCATCCGGTCAGCCTGCCATCGAAACTTGTTCCCCCGCACAATCCCGGCTAAATAAGCATCATGATGAGACCAAAAACGCCGCCCCCGTACAACAGGGGCGGCGCTTTGCCAATAAAGTTACATCCGGTCCGGTGCGGTAACACCGACCAGCCGCAGGACGTTGGCAATCGCCGTCCGTGCAGCGCCCAGCAGGGCAAGGCGGGCTACCGTCTGAGCGGCATCCTCGGTGATTACGCGCTCTGCCTTATAGTAGCTGTGGAACAGCGAAGCCAGGTCGTATACATAGCGGACCAGGCGGTGCGGCGCATAGCCCTCAGCGGCAATGGTAATCTCCGCAGGCAGTTCACCGATTTTGCGGAGCAGATCATATTCATGTGTGGCAGTCAGCTTGCTGTAATCAATCTGCGCTGCATCCGGCACTACAATCCCTTGCTCCTCCGCTTGGCGGAATATGCTGCAAATCCGCGCATGTGCGTACTGTACATAGAATACAGGGTTCTCATTGGATGTCGAAATCGCCAGATCCATGTCAAAGTCCAGATGCGAATCCATGCTGCGCATCGTGAAGAAGTAACGGATTGCGTCAATTCCAACTTCCTCCATCAGGTCCTCCATCGTCACGGCTTTGCCTGTACGCTTGGACATCTTGACCTTCCCGCCGTCCTGGAACAGGCTGACCATCTGGGCGATGAGCACCACGAGCTTCTCGGGATCATTGCCGAGCGCCGCCATGGCCGCCTTCATCCGTGGAATGTAGCCATGGTGGTCGGCTCCCCAGATGTTGATCATCGTGTCGTAGCCGCGGCCGTATTTGTCGCTGTGGTAGGCGATATCCGGTGTGAGGTACGTATACGTGCCGTCGTTCTTGATCAGCACGCGGTCTTTATCATCGCCGTATTTGGTAGTCGCAAGCCAGGTGGCGCCTTCCTTCTCATAGACTTCTCCACGCTCGCGGAGCTCATCCAGCGAACGCAGCACTTCCCCGTTCTCATAGAGGGAGGTTTCGCTGAACCAGATATCGAAGTTCACCCGGAACCGGCTGAGGTCGCGCTTAATTTTGTCCAGCTCCTTGGCAAGCCCGTAGGTACGGAAGAATGCCGCCCGGTCGCCCGGTGTCATAGCGAGCAGAGAATCGCCCTTCTCCGCCACCAGCTCCTTGGCGAAGACCTTGATATCCGCTCCATGATAACCGTCCTCCGGCATCTCGGCCGGCTGGCCCAGCTCCTGCAGGTAACGGGTCTCGATGGATATGCACAGATTGGCAACCTGGTTTCCGGCATCGTTAATGTAGTATTCCCGGATCACGTTGTAGCCGGCATAATCCAGCACGTTGCCCAGGGCATCGCCCACAGCAGCCCCGCGGGCATGTCCCAGATGAAGGCTGCCGGTAGGGTTCGCGCTGACGAACTCTATTTCCACACGCTTGCCCTGGCCTATGTTCACACGGCCATAATCGTCACCCTGATCGGCCACAAGTGCAATAACGGGGTAGAGATAGCTTTTGGACAAAGTGAAATTAATGAAGCCCGGTCCGGCAATCTCTGCCTTCTCAATAGAAGCGCTGCCTGTATCCAGGTTCTCAATAATCGCCTCGGCGATCTGCCGGGGGTTACGCTTAGCGATCTTGGTCAGCTGCATAGCAGCATTCGTCGCCATATCTCCATGGGCCTTGTCCTTCGGGACTTCCAGCACAATGGCTGGCAGCTCTTCGCGGGACACCAGACCTGCGGCTACAACCGCATCGGCGATGGCCTCCTTCACCCGTTCATGGGCAAGCTGGAGCGGATTTAAAGATTGTGTCATGATTGTGGTTCCTCCTGTATATTCAAACTTATAGCGAACTGTCCTGATATTTCCCCGTATACGTAGAGATCATATTCCCATGAAACGGCAAGCGATCTTCCTTCGCGCTTGATGTCCAGTGTCTTCGTGTCTGTGGTGAGATTGAACTGTGTATAAGGCGAGCGGTAGAATCCGGGCAGCGGTTGCCCCGGCTCAAAGGACTGCTCCGACTGTACAGCGCCATGGCGGATCAGCTTGATCCGGCCCTCTGAAATCTTCAGCGTGTTGCGTACCACGGCCGCTGCGCCTTCGGGTCCGGTCTGCTGCTCTTCATAAATGATGTACAGCGACTGCCCCTTGGCAATAGCTTCTCCTGCAGCGTGTACCACACTGCGCTCTGTGCCCTGCACACTCTCCAGCGTTACCGAAACGCCGTATTTGCCTTGCGGTCCTTCAGTCATCACATGTTCCCCGCTTATTCGTACTTGTAATCATAAAGGTCATATTCGCTTTCCCATTGTACACTATATCCAGATCGGGAGGGCAATTCAACCGCTTTTTCATCAACCTTGGCCCTCACAGCGGTAATAACGCCACTCTCTCCCTGCCGCGAAGCTGGCTGATCATCGATGTCCAGGCTTCCGGCTTGCCCTCCAGCACGGCGTAATAACGGGTCAGGAAATCGGCCACCAGCGGCGCCGCGATGCTCTCCAGCTCCTCATCTCCGGGCATGAAGCAGAGGTCCAGACCGGACACCGCTTCGCCATTCCCCTGCCAGGAAGGGTGGACATAGGGAATATCTATTCTTTTATAGCCCAAATGCGACAGAACTTCACGGCGGACGTACGGGTCCATCGGCTTAATTCCGCCAAAATCATACCCCACCCGGTAAGGATCATAGATCTCGGCGAACATACCCAGCAGCTCCATGTGATTCTCAGCAGCCAGCTTCTCCAGGTCCTTCAAGCGTTGACGCGCCAGAAAACGGCCAATGCCCAGTCCTTCCCGGCCAATGATGGTGAAATCGGTCATCGCTACATTCCAGTCGGCATAGTAACGGTATTCCGTAGTGCCTACAACCTTCCCTTCATGCACCGCAGCGAACACGCGTATTCCCGGATCGGCAAGCGGCTCCTTCCACAAGCTGTACTCCAGCACTTCCTCAGGCGGAAATACATCCGACAGCAGCTGATGCACCTCTTTGAACAACGGGTCTGTGATATCTGTAATTCTTCTATATTCCATCATCTTGGGACTCTCCTTCAATATATAGGCTGTATTCATTTATTAAAAGGATTCCGCCATTCCATCAGCGCTGCGTAATTCCCTGATTCCTCGTCCTCCAGATAACCCTCGACCACACGAACCGGAGACCGACCGCACCGCAGCAGAAAAGTAATCACCGGATCAGACCAGCTTCCGGCGACAACCCCGGCCAGATACTCTTCCGCTGTCATCTGACCGGCCACCCGGTGATAGCCGGGCATCCGGCCCGCTCCCAGCAGCCGCTCCAGCTTCTGTTCCACGACCACATGATATAACGACTGGACCAGCTCCTTACCCAGACCCAGCTTGCGGTACTTGGGACGGACACACAAATCGGCAATATACAGCGTGTCCCCGTCCGGCTGATGCGAGGTGAGATATCCGTCTGCCGTAACCTCTGACCACGTATGATGAAGCGCCGGTACCTCCGGGTCGAAATTCATCAGGAATCCGGTAACCGATCCGGCCAGCTCTCCGGCCACCTCCACACACAGCGCCCCTTCCGGAAAAAGCGTTACATGATTCAGCAGCTGTTCCCGGTTCCACCACAGCTCCGCAGGATAAGGCGGCGGGAAGGCCTCGGACTGGATCTTGATCAGCTCTGTGAAATCAGCTTCCGTATAGGAGCGGATCACCGCAGGTACAGGCGTCTTGCCGTCCAGAGCATAGAACTTCTTATAATACATCCGTTAGTTTCCCCCTTACGTCCTTATGTCCAGTCAGTGTACAAATCGGTGCGGCGGTCACGCCAAGTGGTTACAGACCCGTGTTCCCGGACGCGGTACAGCAGCTCCAGATCCAGATCGGCGGTGATGATCATATCGTTGTTGATTTCCCCTTCGGCCAGCAGACCCTGGGGAGGGAACGGAATGTCATTAGGTGTAATTACCGCTGCCTGGCCGAAGTTAGCCCGCATCAGGTCAACGGTAGGCAAGGAGCCTACGGTTCCGGTCAGCACCACATAGACTTGATTCTCGATAGCCCTGGCGTGGCTCGTATATCGTACCCGGTGGAAGCCGTGGCGGTCATCCGTGCAGGACGGGCAGAAGATCACATCCGCCCCTTTGGCCCGGGCCATGCGCACAATCTCCGGGAATTCAATGTCGTAGCAAGTCAGCATGGCAATGGTTCCATGCTCTGTCTGAAATACCTGAAGCTCCTCACCCGCCCCCATATTCCAGCCCTCTACTTCAGCAGGGGTAATATGCAGCTTGGCCTGCTCGGCAATTCTTCCGTCCGGGTAAAAAAGATGGGCTACATTATACAGCTTGCCGCTGCGGCGCAGGACATGGGTCCCCCCAATAATATGTACTGCATACTTCTTGGCGTACCCGGAGAACATCTCCCGGTAACGGTCTGTGAACTGGGGCAGATCCTCTATCCCCAGCGCTTCCCCGTCATCGCCTCCGATCGACATCAGCTGTGTCGTAAGGAATTCGGGGAAGAGAATAAATTCAGCGCCGTACTCTCCGGCTGTCTTAATATAGTGCTCGCACTCAGCGGCAAACTCCTCGAAGGAGGAGATGGTATGCAGATGATATTGTACAGCAGATACGCGAAAAGCCATGGCGGCAGTCCTCCCGGGCATGATAGTTACATGCATTTTCATAAGTATCTAAAATTTTACCATAACGGATCACAAGTGGAAACGGCTTTACCGTCCTTTTCAAAGACGGTACCGTTTCAGCGAGAAATAGAAGGATATTTTATCGTGTGAAACAAATAAATTCTTATATTTTAAAATCACACATGGCCCAGCGGGCGCATACTCCCCTTTTCTCCGCCTGGTTCGACAGCTTCCGCTTTCTCTGCAAATCGTGAATATCTCTGCTCTTCCTTTCCCATAATGAGGAATACAAGCAGCGGCAGCCCGCATGGTGCCAGCCTGTGTTACTGCTTGAATTCGAAGGAGCCTGATACCATGACGCGCGATTCTGCTACACCTAAAGTCCGCAAACGCCGCTTACGCCTGCTCTTTCGGCTGCTGGTTGTCTGCGTTCTACTGTTCCTGCTGGCAGCCGGGGCTCTGCTTGGATATCTATATCAGAAACCGCTCCCCCCGCTCGGGGATGATGTCCGCTCCAGACTGCTCGACGCCCGGGGCAATGTGATGACCACCTTCACTACAGATGGCCGCAGCCGCGAGCCTGTTGAGCTGAACCGGATCTCCCCGCTGCTCATCAAGGCCACGCTGGCTGTGGAGGACCGGAAATTCTATAATCATATCGGCTTTGATCTGAAAGGCATGGGGAGAGCCGTACTCGCCAATCTGGAGACGGGCAGACGCACACAAGGGGCCAGCACTCTAACCCAGCAGCTCGCGCGCAATCTGTACCTCACCCATGAGAAGACCTGGACCCGCAAGGCCAAGGAAGCGTTATACACCCTGCAGTTGGAGATGAAGTACACCAAGGATGAAATCCTGAATATGTATTTAAATGAAATCTACTACGGGCATGGCGCTTATGGAATTGAAGCTGCCGCCCGGATGTATTTCGGCAAAGCTGCCGCAGATCTGGATCTGGCGGAGAGCGCCCTGCTGGCCGGAGTGCCCAAGGGACCCACCTATTATTCTCCTTATAATCATCTGGACAGCGCCTTGAAGCGTCAAGGCATCATCCTGGCCGCCATGGTCGACACGGGGGATATTACGGAATCGCAGGCACAGGAGGCCGCTAAGGAGCAGCTGAAGCTGAGCCCGCAGGGTCAAAAGGATACCACGGTGGCTGCACCCTATTTCCGCGATTATGTGCGCAGCCTTGTGATCGACAGCCTGCATATCAGCAGTGACGAGCTGGACCGGGGCGGCCTAAATGTCTATACGACGCTTGACCCGGATATGCAGCAGGCTGCGGAAAAGGCGGTGGATCAGGGCATGGACCACAGCAGCGAGCTGGAGACGGCTCTGGTCTCCGTTGATCCCCGCACAGGCTATGTGAAGGCTATGGTCGGGGGCACAAATTACCGGACCAGCTCCTTCAACCATGCGCTGGCGAAGACGCGCCAGCCCGGCTCTTCCTTTAAGCCGATTATGTATTTGGCGGCACTGTCGACCAAGGAAATGACCGGTTTGTCCGTCTTCAACAGCCAGCCGACGCTGTTCCACTATGACAATAACCGCAAGACGTACCAGCCCCGGAATTTCGGGGATAAATATCTGGGAGAGATTAATATGCGGCAGGCCATTGCCGCATCTGACAATATCTATGCCGTGAATACCATTATGAAGATTGGGGCGGATAAGGTGGCTGCTATGGCTGCCGCCATGGGGATTAACAGCCCGCTGCAGAGTGTTCCTTCTCTGGCGCTCGGAACCTCGCCTGTCAGCCCGCTGGAGATGACCGCAGCCTTCGCAGTGATTGCCAATGGCGGAGTGAAGCAGCCGGTCACTGCGGTCCTAAAGATCACGGATGCGGGCGGACATCTTCTATATGAAGCTCCGCAGCCTGAGGGGCAGCCCGTGGTCGAGCCGGCAGCGGCTTACGTGTTAACCCGGCTGATGGAGGGTGTCTTCGAGAGCGGAGGCACCGGGAACCGGGTGGCCTCGATGATCAAGCGGCCGGTAGCCGGCAAGACCGGCACTACAGATACCGACGGATGGATGGTAGGCTTCACGCCTGAGCTTTCAACCGCCGTATGGGTCGGTTACGATAAGGGCCGGGATATTGCAACCGCCGACGGCAGACGGGCAGCGCCGATCTTCGCCGGATTCACGGAAAAGGCGCTGGAGAATGTGCCGCCGAAGATTTTCCCCATTCCCGATGGCGTAGTCAGCGTATATATCGATCCGCTGTCCGGCATGCTGGCTACAGCAGACTGTCCCGAGAAAAAGCTGGAGACCTTCATCAGCGGCACGGAGCCTACCGAATATTGTGACAAGCATAGCTCCGGCTCCGGTGAGCCCGGTGCTTCACCAAGCACCACTCCTGGTCCTGCCGATCCGGCCAAAGAAGAGCATTCACTATGGAACAATATCAAGCGCTGGTGGATGAACTAACCTGGGATTGCCGCTCCCCGCTGTCTGCGTTACGATGGGGAGACCGGCAGAGGCGTACGCCCGCCTTACTCCGCCGCAGGAAGGTGTGTCATCCATTCATGAAGCTGAATCACTCTGCTGGCCTTGAGCCGCAAGCGCCGTTGCTGCTGCAGCCTGAGCTCTACAAGCTCGCGGCGGTTGAAGCAGCGCCGCGCCTTCTGGGCCAGCATCTGGTCCGCCGTACAGAAGACGGGGACATCCGCTGCCGCATTGTGGAGACAGAGAGCTACGGAGGCGCCGAGGATAAAGGCAGCCATGCTTATGGCGGCCGCCGGACCGCCCGTACGGAGGTCATGTTCAGCGCCGGAGGCGCCGTGTATATATACCTGATTTACGGCATGTACCACTGCCTGAATGTGGTAACTGCCGCAGAGGACGAGCCGCATGCCGTTCTGATCCGGGCAGTAGAGCCGCTTACGGAGAAAGATGCCGAGCTTATGGCGGCATATAGGGGAGTTGCCGTCAGGAAGCCCGCGGACCTCTCCGGCGGGCCGGGCAAGCTGTGCCGGGCGCTGCGGATTGACAAGAGTCTTAACAACTCCAGGTTCGATCTTCCAGATGGTCTACTAAGCATTGAGCAGGGAGAAGACCCTGAGTCCCTGGATATTGTCGAGGCCCCGCGCATTAATATTCCTTATGCGGGAGACTATGCCGAGCGCCCTTGGCGCTTCTATCTTCAGGGCAATCCTTATGTCTCGGCCATCGATCCGCAGGCACAGCCCCACAGGCTCCTCTGAAGGAGGGTTACACTGTTTCGGCCGCGGTAATTTGGGTATTAATAAGAGAACCCTAATCAGCCTCTCCCTTGGAACTTCCCACTTGGAGAGGTTTTTCTCATCCTATTAACCTCTATCCCCTCAAACGTCATAAAATGATAAAACTTCCTATAAAATGACAATAAAATCCCTTATTTGTATACGCTTACCCCGTTCTCTTAACTTACAATTACTGTTATAATCATAGATATCTACAAAAAATATAAAGATGTAAATGAGGGACATGGGATGAAAGATACAGGCATGATCCGGAGCCTAGACAGCCTCGGAAGAATTGTGGTTCCCGTAGAAATCCGCATGACACGTAATATTGACATTGGGGATCCTATCGAATTTTTTATACTGGATGAGGATATTATCGTCCTCCGAAAGTACACCTCCACAGAATGCACCTTTTGCAGAAGTCTTGATCATGTGATCTACTATAAGGATCAGTTCATTTGCAATACCTGTCTGAAGGAGCTTAGTGACCCCGAACGCGGATCAGAACCCATCCATGCCTCCCCAAGTTCAGCAGAAGAACATCCCGAGCCTGCCCGCGGGGGACGGAGAAGCAAGACCGAAGAAATGAGTCTGCGTCTGGAGAAAGCAATTGAAGATCATCCCTATGCCAATCAAAAGGAGCTTGCCGAGGTTCTCGGCATCAGCCAAGCCAGAGTCAGCCAGCTCAAGCGCAAGCTGAACGCTCCCGGCAGAACAGCCCCGCAGTAACCATTATCCATTCATCCCTGCACAGACATCAGATAAGGCTTGGCCCATTTGGGGCCAAGCCTTAATTTTTTGAAATATAAACGTACCCCTTGTTCAAATACAAAGTATTATTCCGACAACGCGGCCTTCAGCTCTTCAGGCGAGGCGGCCCACCACTCTTCATTGTGGGCCATCAGCAGCGATTTCAGCGCTGCCCGCTCGGCACTTCCAAGTCCCTCCAGCATAAGCTTCCGCTTCAAAGCCGCATCCAGCTTATTGACATGATCCGCGAGAATCTTCCAGCCGCGGCGCGCTTCGGTATCAATCCACATCTCACAGGCGGTAATCCCGCCGTAGAACTGCCCCTCCGGGGTACGGTCAACAGCCACCCATACGACCCATACCTGTCTTCCCGTCGGAACATCCTCACGGTTCATGGAGAATTTGATTCCCTTCTCTACTTTGCTCTTGGCATGCATGGCACCGATATCGATAACGGCGATCCCCTGGTCAATAATGACAGGCGATACATTGTTCAGATCAATCGAGCCTGCACCGAAGCCTTTATGTTTGGCTCTGGCGTTCACAATATTCAAGGCAATTTGTTTTTTGCCCTCCGGTTGTACGTTATCCACATGTGCACATCCTTTCCATTCACTAATTATTTAATTTTAGCTAATAATGCGGCGATTGCAAACATATACATCCCGTAGATGCTTGTCACGGGAGGAATCATAGTATGAAGCCACATTCATTAAGGTATACCCTCATCTTCGCAGTCCTGGCTGTCCTCACCTTGCTTGGAGGCGGAATATGGTTTCTGTCAGGGCATAGCCCTGCCGCATGGACTGCCTCTGTTCCAAAAGAGGCCAAGTCCCCCGCCATTATCCCCCGGCAGCAGCCCGTGCAGTCCGATCTTTCAGATATGATCTACACATCGGAGACAGAGGCTTTAAGTCAGCGCGTGGTTGAATATCACATGGATGTGGAGCTCCTGCCCGATAAGGAGACACTGGTCGCCTCCGAGACGCTGACCTGGACCCATCCGGGCGCAAAGCCGGTCCAGGAGCTCTACTTTCATCTGTATCCCAATGCATTCGCATCGGCCAACACCACCTTCATGAAAGAGTCTGGCGGTACGCTTCGCGGTGACACCATGCCTGCAGGAGGTTACGGGAGCATTACGCTGACAGATTTGCGGACCTCCGAGGGCGTTTCGCTGATGCAGCGCACTCAATATGTGCAACCGGACGACGGCAATATCAATGACAGAACACTGCTCAAGGTCCATCTGCCGCAGCCGGTGAACGGCGGTGAGAGCATTACGGTAAGGCTTAAATTCGAGGTCAAGCTGCCCAAAATTTTCGCCCGGATGGGAACCGCTGACGACTTCGTGATGGCCGGACAGTGGTTTCCGAAGCTTAGCGTCTATGAGCCTGCCGGCAGAAGAGGACTCAAGGAAGAAGGCTGGAACCTGCATCAATACCACGGCAACTCCGAGTTCTACAGTGATTTTGGGATCTACAATGTATCGATTTCTGTCCCACCCGAGTATAAGGTCGCCGCAACCGGGTTTCCAGTGAGGGACGCCAAGGTTGTAAAAGGACGTAAGATCTATCAGTTCTATGCAGATGACGTCCACGACTTCGCCTGGGCGGCATCGCCTGAGTTCGTGGTTGCCGAGAAGGCCTTCTCCGCGCCGCAGGTGCCCGGGGTGAAGATTAAGCTCTATCTGGACCCGCTGCACAAACATCTCCAGGAGCGCTATTTCCAGGCCGCTGAGGCTGCCCTGACGGCATTCAGCAAATGGTACGGCCCTTACCCGTACTCCACCTTATCCATTGTTGTCCCGCCGGAGTCAGGCAATGGAGCCGGGGGAATGGAGTATCCGACGCTAATTACCGCCTTCGGCGCCACGGACACTTCACCGGACACTTCCCTTGAGCGCACAATCATCCACGAGATCGGGCACCAATATTTCTACGGTCTGGTGGCCAGCAATGAATTCGAAGAAGCCTGGCTCGATGAGAGCTTCACCTCGTATGCCGAAGACCGGCTGATGGAACAGGAATACGGCGTTGCCTCAAGCCTCCCGCTGCAGTCCAGCCTGGTCTCCTCCTCACAGCCGCTTAAGCTGGAGACCTGGAAATACAGCGGCGATGATGCCTACACGCGCAATGTGTATATCCGGGGCAAGCTGGTGCTGAAGGATATCGAGCGCATAGCAGGAACCAAGAATATGGACGCCATCCTCGACGCCTATGCCCGCAAATACCGCTTCAAGCATCCGTCCACTGCCGACTTCCAGAAGGTTGTGGAGAAAGTGACCAAGCAATCCTGGCAGACTTATTTTGAGCGGTATGTCTACGGTGGGGGGGCACCCGATTTCGCAGTTGATGATATCAGGCTCACGGTCAATCGAGATGGCAGCGACGGCGGGGGGAGCCGCTATAACGCTGTAGTCGATGTAAGCAATAAGGGCAGCCTGTACCCTGATGTTCCTGTGAAATTCACCTTCGCAGACGGGTACACCGTGCAGCAATACTGGAATGGCGAGGGTCAGGCTACCTCCTTTGAGTTAGCGTATAAAGCGCCGCTGGTCTCCGCAGAGATCGATCCGGGACATTCCATTCTGCTGGAGAGCAGGCATCTTAATAATTTCAGAATGGCGGAGCTTGAGCCGCGCACACTCTCCCGCTGGACGCTTAGCGCATCTACTCTGCTTGAAACCCTGCTCGGAACTCTTGTCTGGTGAGGTGAAGGAATGGTGAAAAGTTCAATAACCCGCGGTTGGATCAGCATGAAAGAGCAGTTCTATATATTGATTCTGCTATTTATCTACCGGCTGTTCTGGGGATATTTCCTGTACAAATTTATTAAAAGCGCGGTTGTTCCCGTCCTGCTGCGCTATCCGGATGCGAATGCCGGCGGCAGCGGGATAGGCAGACTGCTGTATTATATCGAAGGGCAGACTGCCCTGCGCACCGACCCCGCCGTCCAGCACTGGCTGTGGCTGCTGCTGGCGCTGACGGTGCTCCGGCTGCTGCTGACCCCCTTTATCCGCGCAGGACTGCTGCATGAGCTTCACCAGGAACACGCCGGGGCGCGGGGACTGTTCTTTTTTCCCGGAATGAAAAAGTATGGGCTGCCTGTACTGCTGTTCAGCCTCGCAGAATGGGCGCTAACCCTCCTGCCGCTCTACTGGCTGCTTCCGCGTATGTACCGTCATCTGCTCAGCGGTGTTCTCGATGTCCCGCTCCTGCTGAAGCTGGTGCCTTATGTGCTGGGCTGGCTGCTCTATCTCTTCCTTATACGCAAGCTTCTGCTCTATATGCAATTCGGCTATACCGCCGGTACCGGCATGTTCTCTTCGATGCTGATCTGCCTGAAGGTGCTGCTGCCTTCCATTGGGATATCCATCATACTGGGGGCGGGAAGCCTAGCGGTGCTCCTCCTCTGCAGTGCTTCTGCGCTGCTGTACCCGGGGCTGCCGGCCCTTATGCTCCGCCAGGCAGCTCCGCTGCCCTCCACGCTGTTCAATATGTGGGGAATCGCTGCCCAGTACCACCTCTGGTCCAGTAAATCATTTCCACAATAATAAGCTGTCAAAACGGCATACTAAAAAGAGTCACAGCCCCTCAAGCAGGGAGCAGGACTCTTTTTTTCTTGAAGCGAAGGACAAAAGCATTTGCAAAACGGTAAAACCTCTGATACAATGATGCCTGTACTACTAGTAACAAAGTTGTAATCTTTCAAACAGAATTTACCGTAACCATTGAAAATTAACTAATTGCCGATAAGTCACTGTTCTGGTGCACATAACGCCGAATTCCCTGCACCGGGAAGTGGGGGAACCATATTTTGGGTGAATTGATCTCGCTTTAGAGGGGTCATAGGGGAACCTTCTACCGAATCCTTAAGCTAACCTCGCAGGCCCTGGAAGGAGTACATCTTTTGATTATTCAGAACTTCAAGAAAAAATGCACCGCAGCAGCGCTGGGTCTTGTGATGGTATTCACACTCGGAGCAGGCAGTGCCTTCGCAGATTCCAAGATGGATACTGTGATTTCAAAAACCATTGGAACGTCATATAAAACCGGGGGCACTAACACCAACGGCTTCGATTGTTCCGGATTCACCAAGTACGTATTCAAGAATGTTGGGCTTACCTTGCCCCGTACCTCCAAAGCACAATACAAAGTAGGAACCACTGTATCCAAGAGCAATTTGCGTTCAGGTGATCTCGTGTTCTTCAATACCCTGGGCAATGGAGTATCCCATGTCGGTATTTATGTTGGAAACGGGAAGTTTGCACAGTCCTCGAGTTCACGTGGTGTAACCATCAGTTCGATGAGCCAGTCCTACTGGGCCAACCGCTACGTTGGTGCCAAACGAGTAATGAGCACAACAGCCTACCAAGCTGTCGCTTACGATTGAACCTTAGAACCCTTGAAGCATACCCCGAATATTTCTGCCTCTAACAACTAAATGTAACTTATACGAGCCCGGGATGATTATTGCCGTAATCATTTCCGGGTTTTTCCTTTTCCTTATTCTACCTTTTACACCGAATCCGCAGCCTTGAAACAGCATTTTCCTGCAAAAACAAAGAAAAAAATCATATAAAATAGCCCCGGCGCATAGATATGAGTCTTTCGGAAGGTCTATAACTCTAAAAAACAGCAAAAAAGATGCATTAATATGTTATAAGTGATTGCCAAGCGACTTAGTCTTTGCTACAATTATCGCAGTGAGCTTTTAGTAACATTTTTGTAATTATTGAATCGCTTTTAATATAGGTTTTGTCATGTATTGAATGAACAGCTAATCCTAATCAACAGTTATGCCGAGTTCCCTAATGAGTTTAGGGAAACGGGGGAACCACTTTGGGTGAATTGACCTCCTATTCTAAGAGGGGTCATAGGGGACCTTCAACCGAACCCTTAAGCTAACCTCGTAGGCATTGGAAGGGGTACTTACTTTTGAAGAAGAAGCTAGCAGCCGCAGTACTAAGCTTGTCCATTATCTTCACCATCGGAGCAGGAAGCGCTTTCGCGGATTCCAAAATGGATAAAGTGATCGACAAAACCATCGGAACCAAATACGTGTCCGGCGGTACATCGACTAACGGGTTTGATTGCTCCGGATTTACAATGTTTGTTTTTGATAAGATCGGCATTAACCTGCCCCATCAATCCGGCTCCCAGTATGAGATGGGTTCTGCCGTGTCCCGCGACGAGATGAGACCAGGCGATCTTGTATTCTTTAATACAAACGGTAAAGGCGTGTCCCATGTCGGTATTTATGTCGGTGACGGCGATTTCGCTCATGCCTCTTCCTCACGTGGTGTAACCATCAGTTCGCTGAATGACAGCTATTACGTCAACCGCTACGTTGGCGCCAAACGGATCATGAGTACAGATGCCTACAAGACTGTAGCTTCGGATTCCCAAGACAACGACGATGTACAATAAACCTTTGTAACCTACGCTCTTTTCCGAGATTTTTGCCGAAATCTTGGAGAAGGGCTTTTTTTGTCTATAAAATTACTTACCCTGCTCTATATTTGTAAAACACCCATTCCGCCTTTTCATAAAATATATATAATATAGTAAAAAGCATTGTCCCGGAAAGGAGGCCGCCCGCTTATGATTAGCTCCCCGCTAACCTTTTATGTTGTACCTATGGAACCGCAGCATGCCGCTGAGATCTGTGAGTGGAGCTACAAACCTCCGTATAATATTTACGGGTGGATGTCCTGGGAGCAGATGCAGGCGCTGGGCGTAGAGTTCGGAGACCCGCAGCTGCGAAGTAGGCAATATGTATCTGTAGTGAACGGACAGGGGGATCTGTGCGGCTTCGCCCAGCTCTTTCCGATGGAGGGGGTAGTCCGGCTTGGTGTCGGAATGCGGCCCGATCTGTGCGGTCATGGAATGGGGCATCTGTTCATGAAGGCTATTGTGCAGGCAGCACGGGCCCGTTACCCGGAGCGCGAGATCGATCTGGAGGTGCTGACCTGGAATCAGCGCGCCATCCGCGCCTACCAGAAATGCGGTTTCACCATAACGGATACCTATGAACGCCGCACTCCGACCGGCAATAAGCCTTTTTACTGCATGGTCTATGAGGAATAACACCGGGGACGGAGGTATTTTCAAAAAAATGGATCATATGTGTTCATTTTTTTGACACAAATACTATGATAACGCTTCACCATCCGCTATAATGGAGACAGCAGCTTACATGGAGGGACGGATGCAGATGCAGAAATGGATCATGAGCGGTTTGTTTTTTGCCGCCTGTGCCTTTGCAGTAATCTTAATGTTTACCTTGCCCGGCAAATCCCAGGTGGCAGAACAGAACAAACCGACCATGCCGGAGGTTGTGCTTGATGCTGCGAGCGCAGAGGCGACAGTGAAGGCCAACTGTATCTCCTGCCACGGTGACCAGCTTCAGGGCGGTGCAGGACCTAGCCTGCAACAGGAGGGTGCATCGCATGACGCGCCGCAGATCTACAGCATAGTCACCAAGGGACGCGGCCAGATGCCTTCCTTCAAAGATAGGCTGGCCCCTGAAGAGATTGCGAATGTAGCCTTATGGCTGGCCGAGAAGAAATAATCCGCAACCTGTACTCACCACGCTCTTCATTCCTATGTATAATGCCCGTGACAAGGATATCGAATAATCCTTGCACGGGCATTTCTATTGATCAGGTATTCCTGTCGTCTTCATAAGGGCCTTGTCCTCTAGCGGTTCTTCTCAAACGCCTCATTAAATTCACGAGCCTGGCGGAGATCGAGCTTCTCTACATCTGCAGCCATCCGCAGCACAACGGTCTTGTAATCAATGGTGATATGCGGGTGATGGTCAAAGGCCTCCGAAATGGCAGCCACCTCATCCACAAAAGCAATTCCCTTCATATATTCATTGAACATATATTTGCGTACCAGCCTATCCCTCTCCAGCTTCCAGCCCTCAAGCTTGCTGATCTGCTCCTGCAGTTCTTCCTCAGTTAATTGCAATTCGTTTCCTCCCTTGCTAAGTTAAATAAAACATCCCTCAGCTTCTAAAAGTCCAAGGGATGTGCCAGGCCAAAGATTTTTTGATTAAGTGTATTCTGACATCCCGGCAATTAGTACTCCACTTCCAATTTTAACATGGCCGGAAGCCCGGAACAAACCCGCTGCCACAATTCCGCCTGCTTATACAAGAACCACCGAAGCCAGATCCTCATCGCCCAGCAAAATATTAATGCGGTGTGTTTCTTTATCGTACATTACAACTCCGCTGCCCACCTGAATGACCGGCTCATTGCCCAGTGCGTAGAACAGGTCCTCCGCAAGCGCCTCCCAGACCTCCTGCTTCGATTCCTCCGGCAGATTCGCCCACTCTTCAGACTCCATCTCAAAAAAAATGTACCCGTCTGCAATCCGTCCAACGGCTCCTGTCAGTTCAACAAGAATTTCACTATAATCCCTGCCATGCTTAACTCCCACATCAATCACTCCGTTTTCTTCGCTGATGAATAATAACCTACCTTATCTATTATAGCCGAAAAAATCACTTCACAAAAAAGGGAATGATGTCGATAAAGAAGAATATACGTGATTTGGTTACGAACAGAGTGTTCTCCCGCGGTTCAAGGACGAATTACGCGGTTAGTCGATCACTTCTTAATTCTCATGGACGAGGTGCATAAATGGAAATTTCAACAATTCTAGGCCTGGTTTTTGGTCTGATCGCAGTAATCTGGGGGATGATACTCAAGCATGCTCCACTTGCAAGCTTGAACAACCCTGCTGCCTATGTCATTATTTTTCTTGGCACGGCTGCCTCTATCTTCATGGCCTTTCCGATGTCGGAAGTCAAGAATTTCCCTAAGCTGTTAAAGATTCTATTTGTGAAGAAAAAGATGGTCGGCAAGCCTGAACTGATTACAATGTTCATGGAATGGGCATCCATCACCCGCCGCGAAGGGCTCCTGGCGTTGGAATCCAATGTCGATGAAATTGAAGATAACTTCCTGAGAAACGGCATGCGGATGATTATTGACGGCAACGATCAGGAGTTCGTCCGTGATGTATTAATGGAAGATATACATGCTACTGAAGACAGACATAAAGCCGGGGCCTTGATTTTCTCCCAGGCCGGAATGTACGCACCTACACTAGGGGTACTCGGGGCTGTTATCGGGCTGATCGCCGCCTTGGGTGATATGAGCAACATGGACATCCTGGCCCACGCAATTGCCGGAGCGTTCATTGCGACCCTGCTCGGGATATTCACCGGTTATGTTATGTGGCATCCTATGGCCAACAAGCTGAAGCGGATATCCAAACGCGAGATTGAAGTCCGCCTGATGATGGTGGAGGGTCTGCTCTCCATTCAGTCCGGGGTGTCTACCATTGCCATTAACCAAAAGCTGTCTGTCTTCCTGACTCCGACCGAGCGTGCCAAGCTGAGCGAGAAGGAGGGGGCTTCCAGTGAGCAAAAAGACTAGGCATGAGGAACACGAAGAGCATGCCGATGAATCCTGGCTGCTTCCCTATTCCGATCTGATGACCCTGTTGGTTGCTCTGTTCCTTGTTATGTACGCCATGAGCGCTACGGACGCCGTAAAATTTCAACAAATGGCTGAAGCCTTCAATTCAGCCCTCAGCGGCGGCGGCGGTGTCCTGGAGTACAGGTCGGATTCCCCGACCAGCACCCAGCTTGACCAAGGCAAACAGGATAAAATGAACAATGTGATCGCCAAGAACACCGGAACATCCGATCTGTCCAAGCTCCGGGCCAAGGAGCAGGAGGATCTGGAGAAGCTGAAGAAGCAGTTCGACCAGTACATCAAGAACAACGGCATGACCGATCTGCTTAGCACGAAGCTGAATCAGTCCCAGCTGATGATCACGATTAGTGACAATGCCCTGTTCGCTTCGGGCCAGGCTATGGTGAAGGATGAATCCCGCCAGCTGGCCAAGTCGATCTCAAGCATGCTGCAGCAATTTCCGGATTATGAAGTACTGGTGCAGGGGCATACCGATAATGTTCCGATCTCCAACAGCACGTACTCCTCGAACTGGGATCTTAGCGTAGATCGCGCCCTTGAGTTCATGAAGATTCTGCTGTTGAATCCCAACCTGGACCCGACGAAGTTCAGCCCGACCGGCTCTGGCGAATACCACCCCATCGCTACGAATGCTACTGCTGCCGGACGGGCCAAGAACCGCCGGGTAGAAGTATCTATCCTTCGTAAATATAAGGATGCTGCTACAGAGACCACGGATGTAACTAATGTAACAGCTCCCTGAATAGAAACCAATAAGAGCTGCTCCGATAGACCCCGGTGGGGGCCGTTCGAAGCAGCTCTTTTTTATGGGTATGGTCATGTATAGTCTTAGTGCAGCTGATAATTCAGCATAGCCCCCAGCTCTTGCTTCTCCTCCCGGGACAGCTCCCGCCATTCTCCGGTCTTCATCTCGCCAAGGCGGATATTCATTACGCGGATGCGCTGCAGCCGCCGCACTTCATAACCGAAGGCACTGCACATGCGGCGGATTTGCCGGTTCTTGCCCTCGGTCAGTACCATACGGAATACCCGCTCACTGATCCGCGTAATCTCACAGGGAAGTGTCTTGCTGCCCAGAATTCTTACCCCGGTAGACATGCCTGTCAGAAAAGAAGGCGTAACGGGTCTATCTACAGTAACCACATATTCCTTCTCATGCTTGCCTTCCGCTCGTAATATTTTATTAACAATATCCCCGTCGTTCGTCAGCAGAATCAATCCCTCTGAATCCTTATCAAGCCGGCCAATAGGGAAAATCCGCTCCTCGTGTCCTATGAAATCGACAATATTGCCTTGAATATGCGCTTCTGTGGTAGAAGTAATGCCCACCGGCTTATGAAGTGCGATATAAACGATCCTGCTGCCCGTCTCAAGCGGCTGGCCGTCAATCAGCACTATATCCCCGGCTTCGGCTTGGCTGCCCAGAGCAGCAGGCTCACCGTTGATGGTGACCCTCCCCGCCTCGACCAGCTTGTCTGCTTCACGGCGTGAACAATATCCTGTCTCGCTGATGAATTTATTGATTCTCATGTTCGTCTTCACTCCGTTCTATATTCATCCCGGCCGGTGGGGCAGGCTCCTTCGCTTCAGGCAGCTTAATGATTACCTGTGCCCCCCGGCCATACTCGCTTCTTATCTCCAAGCTGCCCTTGTGTGCCTGAATGATCCGCTGGCTGACCATCAGGCCCAGCCCGGTTCCGGACTCTTTGTTCGTAAAGAATGGCTCACCCAGCTTGGGCAGCATCTCCTCAGGAACGCCGCCGCCCTCATCCGTGATCACAATAACCACAGAATCATCCTGTTGATGGTGCTCCAAGGTAATTGTTCCCCCGTCCGGCATCGCTTCAATCGCATTTTTGATCACATTGATAAATACCTGCTTCAGCTGATTCTCTTCACAGTGCACCATAGCGGGCACTCCCAGGAAATGTGTTGCGAACTCTATGCCGAACAGGTGGGCCTGGCTATCCAGCAGGGAGATTACATCGCCGACAATATGCCGCAGATCCCTCTGCTGAAAATGAACAGCCTGTGGCTTGGCCAGAATCAGGAACTCACTGACAATCATATTGATCCGGTCCAGCTCCGAGAGCATCAGATCGATATGCAGTGGAACGAGAACCTTCTTCTCCTGCTGCAGCTGCAGGAATCCCCGCAGGGTGGTCAAGGGATTGCGGATCTCATGGGCAACCCCTGCGGCAAGCTGGCCGACGGTGGTCAGCTTCTCTGAGCGTCTTAGCAGCTCCTCGATCCGGTTGCGCTCCGTCATGTCACGGGACACATGTACAACCGACTGCGGCTGCCCTTCCTCATCCCGGATAACCGAGCTGCTGACGCTGACCTCCACCAGGGAGCCGTCACGCTTCAGCCTGACGGTCTCAACAGGCGGCAGTGACACCCCGTCCTTAAGCTGCTGCAATCGTATACTCTCCTGCTGCTGCACGGTGGCTGGAACCAGATAAGGCGGCTTGACCAGGGCATCATCAGCTCCCCATCCATAGAGGTCCTCGAAGGCCCTGTTCGTACTGATAATCCGCCCCTCCATATCCACCGTATGAATGGCATCCGAAGTGCCGTTAATTACCGACTCCAGATGCTCCTTCACCGCACGGTTCTCCTCTAGGGTCTGCCCCAGCCGGTTCGTGTGCTGCAGCAGGTGTGAGGTCATCGCATTGATGCGCTGGGCCAGCTGTCCAAGCTCATCACGGCTGGATACAGTAAGCGGGGGCTCGAACTTGCCCTTGGCCACATCATTGACCTTAGCCAGTATATCCTGAATGGGGCGTGTAACTACACCGGCCAAGACATAGCTGGCCAAGAGAAAGATAATAAGCAGCAGCACCGAGGTGGTGATATTATTGAACAGCTGCTCCCGGATGACCGAAGAGATGGCCTGATAGTCCATGACCACACTGATCACATAATCCGCCGCTTCCGGCCGCTCAATCGGAATGAAGCTTTTGAGCACTCTTTTACCCATTACCTTCGTATCCAGCGTGACCGGCTCACCCTTGTTCAACGCTTCGCGGATGGCCGCCTTATCCTCTGCAACATTTCCGTATGTATATGTGCCGTATTGGATAGGACGGTTTCGCAGCTTGGTATTCTTGGGATCTACGCCGTCTGGCAGCATACTTGTGGCTCCGAATGTCTTCGGATTGATTCCTGTGATCTCCAGAATTCCGGGATTAACAGCTTTGGATTCCCTGATGATCTCATCGGGGCTCATAATTTTGACATAATCGCTTACTGCTGTACTCCGGACAAAAGGATCTATGATATAATTGCGGGTCCCGTCATAATAATAACCCCACTTATCAATATACTCCGGATTGGAGGTTGAGTATTCAAACGGCCCGGACCAGAAATGCTGCAGGGACTGCCCCTGATCGACAGATACCTGCTGGCCTGCAAACAGCTCCAGGAAAGCCACATACCAAAAACCCATCCCCCTGGTCGAAAGCCCAATCTCCGAAGGATCTGATGATCTGGCTACGATGATATCATCCGCAGTCTTGACCAGCAGCGAGATATTTGACACACCCAGCTTGGTGGATAGCGCCTTCAATTGTTCATTATTAATATTCCTGATGTCCGGGTCCAGCTCATAGGACGCCAGAATGGCGGTCAACCGCAGGTTCTGGGCAATTTTATCCTGCACGTAATTCGAGCTGTAGCCGCTCTGCTCTACCGATACGGCAACCTGCTTCGCAGTGATCTTCATGTTGCTTACACTTTCATTACGCAGATTATTCCGGGCAGCATAAAGATTGAGCGTAAGATTAAGCATCAAGATTAAGAGCACCGAGCCAAAAATAATCGCTGATAATTTCGTTTTAATGGACAAGCGTATTGTTCACCTCTTATCCGCTGGTAAATCCTAGCGGGCATTCATAATTATCATACCTTTTGCCCTTCCATTTGAAAAGACCTTTCCCAGCAGCCGGGCGCTGGCAGATATTGAATTATCCAGACAGTTTCTCTACAATAAGTATGAAACCATCCACAGGTTATGCACATATAAACAATATGCCAAACGGCGATGTGTACAAATTTGTGCATAAGTCGGTCGTTATCCACAGAGTTGTCCACAATTTGTTAAGAACGAATATTTGTTCGTTGTACAAGGGGCATAGAAGAAGGGAAGATGCATTTGAATATCAGGGTTGAAGATCTGCCGGCGGAGGAGCGGGCCTTTCATGAACATTGGATGACAGAAGCGATAGGAGAAGCCCGCAAGGCTGAGGCCTTGGGCGAAGTACCGATTGGGGCCGTGGTCGTCCAGGGGGGCCACATTATAGGCCGCGGGTATAATCTGCGCGAGACGACGCTCGATTCCACAGCCCACGCGGAGATGGTGGCGATCCGGGAAGCCAGTACAGCCCTCGGCTCCTGGCGTCTGCTCGACTGTCAGCTCTATGTTACCCTGGAGCCCTGTCCCATGTGTGCAGGGGCTATGGTGCAGTCCAGAGTGCCGCTGACCGTATATGGGACTCCAGACCCCAAGGCCGGCTGTGCAGGAACCTTAATGAACCTGCTGGAGGAATCACGCTTTAATCACCGCACAGAGGTTATTCAGGGCGTACTGCAAGAGGAATGTGCCGAGCTGCTGACCTCCTTCTTCCGAAGACTGCGGCAGAGGCCGGCGAAGCTCTGAACGTCCAAGTCACACTATTTTACTCATAAAGGAGGATACATGATGTCTTACAAGCTGTACAACACCGCACAGGGGATCTATCTCTCGCTGCTGGAGCTTACGGACGCCGAAGAGCTGCTTAACCTCCGTCTGCGCAACCGCACCGCACATCAGCAATTTGAGCCCCTGCGCAGTGAAGATTACTTCACGCTGGAGAGCCAGCGGCAGCTGATTAATCAGCGTATCCTGGATTCACAGCAGGACAGCGCGTATATGTTCGGGATCTATCTGCTCAGCGGCGAGCTGATCGGCCAGATTACGATTTCCAATGTGGTGCGGGGCGTCGGACAATTTGCCGATATCGGCTACTTCATTGATCATGAGATGCAGGGCAAGGGATACACCAGCGCAGCCGTACACCTGATTCTCGGGTACGCCTTCCGCTCTCTTGGGCTTCACCGGGTACAGGCTGCCATCCTGCCCCATAATAATGGCTCCCGCAGAGTGCTGGAGAAGAACGGCTTCCAAGCCGAAGGACTGGCGCGCCGCTTTATCCGAATCAACGGAGAATGGCAGGATCATCGCACCTACGCCATTCTGGCTGAGGATTTTCTCCCAGAGGGACAAGAGTCCCTTTAATCCTTATATTCGCAACAAAACCCCGTATAAGCGGAAATCGCTCATACGGGGTTTTGGCGTGCTGCATTATTGTATTAATAAGTACTTGTACCCATGCCTCCGAATTGCTGCTGCAGCTCTTCCAGAGTAATGACATCATCGCCTTGCGGAATGCCAATCTTGAAGGTCTGCTTCTCATTGATCTTGCTGTACTGGTTGCTTGCATTCATGGATAAGGTGACGTTCTCACCCTTCTCAGGATCATTAACCTTGATGTCCATGAGCATATCCTGGTATACCGGATAGTCATCTTTATTAACCGCAGTGTTCAGGTGGAACTGGTTAATGGTAAGATACTTATTCAGATCAGCCAGGCTCTTATCAAACTCGGCACGTGCCTCGCTGGATTGCAGCTCTTCCTTGGCTTTGGCCAGATCAGCAGGGTCAACCTGCAGCAGATCTTTATATTCATCCTTACTCAGAATATCCATGATCTTAGGCAATGCGTTGTTCACGAGGATCGTAAGCGCCTCTTTGACATTATCATTGGTTACCTGGAACTGAACTACCTGCTTGGCATCTACGCCTTCAGGCAGGCCGGCATCCTTAGGTTTGATATTGTTGAAGTATTTCGCTTCATCATACTCGCCCAGCAGTGTATTCATCACTTCATTCGACAGCTTCTGCACTTTCTGTGCATCCATCTGTGCAGGATTGAATTCCGTTCCCTGCTCTTCGGCCAGCTTCTTCAGATCCACCTCTACGAATTTATTGACAATCGTCTCAGGAATCGGCAAGAACGGAATCGAAGGGACTTTGACGTACAGCTTCTGTCCGGACATAACCATTGGAACCGTGAAGGACATAGCCATATCCCCCTTCAGATTCAGAACCGTTGTAAGCTCTGTCTGCATCGGCTCAGCCTGATAGACTCCATCAATCGTAAGCTCTGCATTCTTAAGCATGCTTAGAATCTGACCCGTCGAAGCGTCAGCCTCATTAGTACCGGTGTCTATCGTCAGATCGTTAATGACCACCTTACTCTTCATTTCGTAAGATTTCATGGCTGTAGCTTTGGCTGCGGCTGAAGTCAAAGCCTCCTTCGGCTCCTCCTTCTTTGCACAACCCGGCAGAATTACTGCAGCCGTAAGCAGCAGTGCAGCAGCGGATAACCCCCATTTTTTGTTCATTATTTTTCTCCTCTCCCATGTAAAAAGTTTCTTTCCCCTCCCTAATGATAAACCATTTGGCAATTATGAGAAACATTTCTCTTCATTTTCATTGTAAAGTGTGTTTAACCCTGCGGATTATTATGGTCCACATGGTTGGCCTGCTTCACCTTTTTAGACCCGGATAACGGCGCAGGACCTGAAGAATGATGCTCCTTCTGGGGTCCCTGGTTGTCCTGCTGTACGCCGGGTACAGGCATGCTCTTGGGTTTGCTCATTTGGTTAGCCTCCTATGGATTGGTTAAGCCCTGAAGGGCTTGGGCGCATTCATGAATCTGTCTCGAATACTGCTGTGCCAACAGCTGAACAGCATCCAGCTGCTCATCCGCATGCACTCCCGCCTGTTCAGCGTCAAGCAAATCTACGGCTACCTCGCGGCTATCCACATAGGTGCAGCGGAAATCCAGAGAATACCCCTGTCGTCCCGCTGCATTGAAATGGATGAGCAGACTGTTCTGGTTAGCCGCGTCCCCCTGTACACTGAAGCTGTCGCCCTTCTCCATCAGTTCCGGCAGACGCTCCTGCCAGGCAGACACCAGACTTTGCTGGTCTACTTGTAATTGTCGGTCCATCTTTATGATCAGCCTCCTTCTCTAATACATTGCGGAGAAAGCCGGCTTTTTATTCCCGCTGGAACAGCTTCTGTGAAAAAGAGGCTTTAACAAACAAAAAAACCGCCCTCCTAAGAGAACGGCTTCTATCTACACTTATTTAAATGTAAAGGAATGGCGGAGAGGATGGGATTCGAACCCATGTGGGCTTGCACCCTAACGGTTTTCAAGACCGCCCCGTTATGACCGCTTCGGTACCTCTCCAATGCATCAAAATTTCACATGCAATAGGAATTATACCACGCCCCACAAATAATATGCAACTATTATTATTGAGTTGTTTTTGCAGAAATGGACTTCACATTACGCATATACGGCTGCAGGCATTCCGGAATCAGCACACTTCCGTCCTCCTGCTGATAATTTTCCAGAATAGCTGCTACGGTACGTCCTACAGCCAGCGCAGAGCCATTCAGCGTATGCACGAATTCCGGCTTCGCCTTGGGTTCCTTGCGGTAACGGATATTGGCCCGGCGCGCCTGGAAGTCCTCGGTGTTGGAGCATGAGGAAATCTCGCGGTACATGCCGCTCTCAGGCAGCCATACCTCAAGGTCATACGTCTTGGCAGAGGTGAAGCCCATATCCGCCGTACAGAGCAGCAGGACGCGGTACGGCAGCCCTAGAAGCTGCAGGACGCGTTCAGCGTCGGCAGTCATCTTCTCCAGCTCCTCATAAGAGGTGTCCGGGCTGGCAAGCTTCACAAGCTCCACCTTGTTGAACTGATGCTGACGGATCAGCCCCCGGGTGTCGCGTCCCGCAGATCCGGCTTCTGAACGGAAGCAAGAGCTGTAGGCTACATGATACTTCGGCAGATCACCGGCCGTCAGAATCTCTTCGCGGTAATAGTTCGTAACAGGCACTTCCGCCGTAGGAATAAGATAATATTCTGTATCCCGCAGCTTGAACAGATCCTCTTCGAACTTCGGCAGCTGTCCGGTTCCATACAGGCTGTCCTTATTGACAATGTAAGGCGGTAGCATCTCTTCATAGTTATGCTCACCACTGTGCAGGTCCATCATGAAATTGATCAGGGCACGCTCCAGTCTAGCACCCAGTCCCTTATAGAAGGCGAACCGGGAACCTGTAACCTTCGCCGCTGCCTCAAAATCAATGATATCCAGCTGCTGCGCCAGCTCCCAGTGGGATTTCGGAGTGAATCCTAGCTCTCTTGGCTCCGACCAGCGGCGTACCTCGACATTGTCTTCCTCGGAGGTGCCCACAGGCACGGATTCATGCGGGATATTCGGGATGCTCATCGTCAGCTCGTCAATTTTGACCTCAAGCTCACGCACCTCATCATCCAATTCTTTGATCCGGTCAGATACCGTGCGCATTTCTGCGATCAGATCATCAGCCGGTTCGCCGTTCTTCTTTTTCTTGGCTACATCTCCGGATACGATGTTCCGGCGGTTCTTGAGCCCTTCCGTTTCCTGAAGCAGCTCACGGCGGCGCTGATCCAGCGCCGGGAAGCCGGCAATCAAATCCAGCGACTTTCCTCTTTTATTCAGTGCCTCTTCTACTCTTGCATAATCGCTGCGCAATACTTTAACATCTAACACAAAGTTTCCCTCCTGAAAACAGCCCAAACTCTTTCAAAATGCTGTTTTGTTTGCAGCTTTGAAAGAGTCAAGATGTCCTTATATGCAGTTCTATAGATTGGCTGCAATACTGTCCTTTACCATGTCGGCAAAATATTGATGCAGCCTGTAATCATCAGTCAATTCCGGGTGAAAAGAGCAGGCCAGCAAATTGCCCTGGCGAGCGGTTACAATCTCATCCTTATAGAGGGTAAGCACCTCGACATCAGGCCCCACCTCGTCAATAAGCGGAGCGCGGATAAATACCGCCCGCACCGGTTCAGCGATCCCCTTAACCTCCAGGTCACATTCAAAGCTTTCCCGCTGGCGGCCAAAGGCATTCCTGGCCACGGTAATATCCATCAGCTCCAGATGACCGGCTTCGTCTCCTGCAATTCGCTTCGCCAGCACAATCATACCGGCGCATGTGCCGAAAATAGGCTTGCCTTGACCCGCAAACTCACGAATCGCTTCAATAAAGCCATATTTGCGCATCAATTTGCCAATCGTCGTACTCTCGCCGCCGGGAATGATCAGACCCTCTACTCCGTCAAGCTCCTCAATACGCTTAATAGGCAGGCCCAGTGCGCCGGTCTTCTCAATACTGACAATATGCTCTGTAACGGCGCCTTGAAGCGCCAACACTCCAATTCTCATCCGGAAGCCTTCTCTCTATTAACGGCCGCGTTCCGACATGCGTTCAGCCGGGGTCAACGTGGCGATATCAATCCCCTTCATCGGAGCGCCCAGATTCTTGGACACTTCAGCGATCAGCTTGTAGTCGGTGAAGTGGGTTGTCGCTTCGACGATCGCGCGGGCGAATTTCTCAGGATTGTCCGATTTGAAAATCCCGGAGCCGACAAACACCCCGTCCGCACCCAGATGCATCATGAGCGCAGCATCAGCAGGCGTAGCTACACCACCGGCAGCGAAGTTAACGACAGGCAGCTTGCCCAGCTCGTGAACCTCCAGCAGCAGCTCATAAGGAACACCCAGCGTCTTGGCTTCATTATATAGCTCATCAAGCGAGAGGCCGGTCACCTTGCGAATCTGGCTGTTGATGTGGCGCATATGACGGACAGCTTCTACGATGTTGCCGGTTCCCGGCTCACCCTTGGTACGGATCATGGAGGCCCCTTCGCTAATCCGGCGCAGCGCTTCGCCAAGGTCTTTGGCTCCGCATACAAAAGGAACCGTGAATTCGCGTTTGTTGATATGGAACACTTCATCGGCAGGAGTTAGCACTTCACTCTCATCGAGATAGTCTACACCCAGAGATTCGAGAACCTTGGCTTCCACATAGTGACCGATCCGCGCTTTGGCCATTACAGGGATACTTACTACCTTGATAACCTCTTCTACAATAGTAGGATCAGCCATACGTGCTACACCACCCGCTGCGCGGATATCAGAAGGTACACGCTCCAGGGCCATTACGGCTACTGCGCCCGCTGCCTCGGCAATTTTCGCCTGCTCTGCATTCATGACGTCCATAATGACGCCGCCTTTTTGCATTTCTGCCATGCCTCTTTTGACTCGCGAAGTTCCTGTTTCCATGTCTACGCCTCCCGTTAGATCTAACCTAATCTAGCATGTAATTCTACCGTAAGGCCGTAATATATACAACCTATTTACTGGGATTTTGTCATGAAGCGGTGATCAGCATCTCTGTTCGGCTAGAACAGATTTTTAATTCCTTTGAACAGATCACCGAAAAAACTTCCGATCGCTCTCAGCAGCAGCTTGAACCAGCCCGCCTTCTCCGCTTCCTCGGCAGTAATCAGATTAACCGTCTTCTCTTGCGTCAGAGACATTCCTTCGATCTTATAGGAATACGTGACCTTACCTACCTTGCTGGCTCCAGCAATCGGTGCGACCAGTGTAGCCGGATCATTCGTGACCACGGTAGTTTTGATCTGCGGCGATACAGTACCCTTTGGAACCATGAACGTAACGCCAGCATCCGTAACTACGGATACCTCTTTATTCTTGCCCTTTAGCACAGGCACAGTTTCAGTTCCCTCAATCACTGCCTTAGGTGCGACTACCTGCTTAATCTCGAAGTTGTTGAACCCGAAATCAAGTACCTTCTTCGTTTCGGTGAAGCGGTGTGCTTCCGAGTTGGCCCCCATTACGACGCTGATCAAACGCATACCGTCCCGTACCGCCGTCCCTGTGAAGCAGTTGCCGGCGCTGGAGGTATGACCGGTCTTCAACCCGTCAAGACCCGGGTAAGCGTAGGCCTTGAAGTTAGGGATATTCTTGTTCGCTTCCAGCATCCAGTTATAATTAACCATCGGCTTCGAGTCACGTTCACGGAATTTATAAGACTGAATCGTTGTGAACTCTGTGAAATCCGGGTGGTCGGTTACAATGAACTTGGCGAGCAGAGCCGCATCCATGGCGGACATTACGGTTTCGCCTTCGGCTTCTGGGCGGAACTTCTTCGGCATATCTGCACGGTCAAGACCTGTGGAGTTGATGAAATGAGCAGTCTTCATTCCCATCTTCTTCGCGGTTTCGTTCATCATTGTGACGAATTCCTGCTCAGAACCTGCGACTAGCTCTGCCAAGGCTACCGTAGCATCATTGGCTGAACCAACAGCCATGGCTATGTAGAGTTCCTTTACCGTATGTTCATCATGCTCAGCCAGGAAGATCCGCGACCCGATCTGCTTCGACGCATTCTCCTGAATAACAACCTTCTGATCCCAGGAGATCTTTCCGTTCTTCACTGCATCGGACACAAGATATTCCGTCATCATCTTCGTCATACTTGCCGGAGGCAGTGGCTCGTCCGCATTCAAAGATAATAGGATTTCCCCCGTAGTCGGCTCTATCAATACTGCAGATTTCAACTTTAGTCCTAGTGAATCTACGGTTGGAATCTTGGCTACTTCCGTTTTGGCAGGAGTCTTCACTGGCGCTTTAGTCCCGGCCTCTGTGGTTACTGGTTTATTTACCGCCTCTGCCATCGCAGAAGCCGCAGGAAATGCTAACATATTTAAAAGCAGACCTACTGTCGCTGTCTTAATCACAATTTGCTTACTGCTTAGTTTTCGCTTGGACTTCAATGATTAACTCTCCTTTAATCCTCAAATCAGTGCTTGTTCTATTCTAACACAGGGGTATCTGCAAAAAAAGACAGGCAGGACTAATTTAGTCCTGCCTGTCAACAAAATATGGCGATTCTTCCCGGCTTATAGGGAATAGTTCGGAGCTTCCTTGGTGATCTGTACATCATGAGGATGACTCTCACGCAGGCCTGCTCCAGTGATCCGGATGAAGGAGGTATCATTGCGCAGCTCTTCTAATGTCTTCGTTCCGCAATAGCCCATACCGGAGCGCAGTCCGCCAATCAATTGGTGAACCGTGTCAGACAATGGCCCTTTAAAGGCTACACGGCCCTCAATGCCTTCCGGAACCAGCTTCTTATCATCATCCTGGAAATAACGGTCTTTACTTCCCTGCTTCATGGCGCTCATGCTGCCCATGCCGCGGTATACCTTGTATTTACGTCCCTGGTAGATTTCCGACTCCCCTGGGCTTTCTTCCGTCCCGGCGAACAGGCTTCCCATCATGACTGCAGCAGCGCCAGCTGCAATGGCCTTGGTAATCTCTCCGGAGTACTTAATTCCCCCGTCTGCAATTACGGGAATGCCGTATTCACGGGCTACTGTTGCACAATCGTAGATAGCGGTAACCTGCGGAACGCCAATCCCGGCAATCACGCGGGTAGTACAGATAGATCCAGGGCCGATACCCACCTTGATTACGGAGGCTCCTGCTTCAATCAATTCGCGGGTAGCTTCGCCTGTAGCCACATTACCAGCAACAATCGTTAGATCAGGATAAGTCTCGCGCAGCTTACGCACTGCATCGATAATATTGATATGATGACCATGTGCAGAATCCACAGTAATCAGGTCTACACCGGATTTTACCAATGCTTCTGTCCGTTCAAATGTGTCCTTGGAGATCCCGATTGCCGCTCCAACCAGCAGACGTCCATGGGAATCCTTGGCACCGTTAGGGAACTGGATAGCTTTCTCAATATCTTTAATAGTAATGAGACCTTTGAGTATATTATGCTCGTCTACCAGTGGCAGCTTCTCAATCTTGTGGCGCTGCAGAATGCCCTTCGCCTCCTGAAGAGTGGTTCCTACAGCAGCTGTAACGAGATTCTCATGAGTCATCACTTCTTTGATCTGAATATTAAAATCATGGATGAAACGCAGGTCGCGGTTCGTCAGAATACCGACAAGCTTGCCCGCTTCATCTACGATCGGCACACCGGAAATACGGTATTTGCCCATCAGAACTTCAGCATCGGATACCCAGTGGTCTGGCGTAAGTGAGAATGGATTGGTAATAACCCCGCTCTCGGAGCGCTTCACACGGTCCACCTCTTCTGCCTGCTGCTCCACGGACATATTCTTATGAATAATGCCGATCCCGCCCTCACGGGCAATAGCAATCGCCATAGCAGCTTCTGTGACTGTGTCCATACCTGCACTCATCAAAGGGATATTCAGCTTCACATTCTTGCTGAGTACAGTGGTTAGATCCACTTCCTTAGGTAATACCTCGGATTTACGCGGAACCAGCAGCACATCATCGAAAGTGAATCCCTCTTTACCAAACTTATCTTCCCACACCTGGGTCATTCCTCCTCTAAATTCTTTTTTCTCTACCCACCCGCCAACTTATGAATAAAGAAACTCCTGCGTCAAGTCCATACCCCATAGACAGCGGTAGAGACCTGGGAGTTATACATAATCGTGTCTTCTGTTAAGGTTTGAGAGGCTTGTCCAAAAATATATTAGAGCTATCTTAGCAAAGGGCATTTGGCCTGTCAAGAATATTACACCGCCCTGTGAAGGGATTAGGCAATCCGCCCTCCGGTAAGCGAATTCTTGGACTAAAGTCCGTCTACAGTGGACAATAGAGAGAATTTCGGCGACATCCCAGAATATACAAAAAGACCACTGTCGAGGAATCAACAGTGGTCTTAAGTGCTTGGCAACGTCCTACTCTCCCAGGACCCTTCGGTCCAAGTACCATCGGCGCTGGAGGGCTTAACGGTCGTGTTCGGGATGGGTACGTGTGGAACCCCTCCGCTATCGCCACCAAACATGATTTTTGCGCTGCGTTGACATCCGTGAGATCACTCCCGCAAAATATCAATCCTCAGAAAGGACATGCAGCTTAAAATCTTTCAGGAATTTGATTCCTGAAAACTGAATCCGAAATGAATCTGCGTGTTAGAAATTTGGATAAGCCCTCGACCGATTAGTATTGGTCAGCTCCATGCATTGCTGCACTTCCACCTCCAACCTATCTACCTCGTCGTCTTCAAGGGGTCTTACTGACTTGGGAAATCTCATCTTGAGGGGGGCTTCACGCTTAGATGCTTTCAGCGCTTATCCCGTCCGTACGTAGCTACTCAGCCATGCTCCTGGCGGAACAACTGATGCACCAGCGGTACGTCCATCCCGGTCCTCTCGTACTAAGGACAGCTCCTCTCAAATTTCCTGCGCCCACGACAGATAGGGACCGAACTGTCTCACGACGTTCTGAACCCAGCTCGCGTACCGCTTTAATGGGCGAACAGCCCAACCCTTGGGACCTACTTCAGCCCCAGGATGCGATGAGCCGACATCGAGGTGCCAAACCTCCCCGTCGATGTGGACTCTTGGGGGAGATAAGCCTGTTATCCCCAGGGTAGCTTTTATCCGTTGAGCGATGGCCCTTCCATGCGGTACCACCGGATCACTAAGTCCGACTTTCGTCCCTGCTCGACTTGTAGGTCTCGCAGTCAAGCTCCCTTATGCCTTTGCACTCTGCGAATGATTTCCAACCATTCTGAGGGAACCTTTGAACGCCTCCGTTACTCTTTAGGAGGCGACCGCCCCAGTCAAACTGCCCGCCTGACACGGTCCCCGTACCCGATTAGGGCACTAGGTTAGAACCTAGATACGATCAGGGTGGTATCCCAACGGCGCCTCCGCAGAAGCTTGCGCTCCTGCCTCACCGGCTCCCACCTATCCTGTACAGATCGTACCCAAATTCAATATCAAGCTGCAGTAAAGCTCCATGGGGTCTTTCCGTCTTGTCGCGGGTAACCTGCATCTTCACAGGTATTAAAATTTCACCGGATCTCTCGTTGAGACAGCGCCCAAGTCGTTACGCCATTCGTGCGGGTCAGAATTTACCTGACAAGGAATTTCGCTACCTTAGGACCGTTATAGTTACGGCCGCCGTTTACTGGGGCTTCGGTTCACAGCTTCGGGTGTAACCCCTAACCACTCCCCTTAACCTTCCAGCACCGGGCAGGCGTCAGCCCGTATACTTCGCCTTACGGCTTCGCACAGACCTGTGTTTTTGCTAAACAGTCGCTTGGGCCTTTTCACTGCGGCCCCCTCGGGCTATTCACCCTACCGAGGCACCTCTTCTCCCGAAGTTACGAGGTCATTTTGCCGAGTTCCTTAACGAGAGTTCTTCCGCGCGCCTTAGAATTCTCTTCTCGCCTACCTGTGTCGGTTTGCGGTACGGGCACCTTCTCCTGGCTAGAGGCTTTTCTTGGCAGTGTGAGATCATGACCTTCGCTACTGTAATTTTCGCTCCCCATCACAGCCTGGCCTTAGTAGTGTGCGGATTTGCCTACACACCAGCCTCACTGCTTAGACGGACATATCCATCAGTCCGCGTCACTACCCTCCTGCGTCACCCCATCGCTCATAGCGGATTACGGTGGTACAGTAATTTCAAACTGTTGTCCTTCGACTACGCCTTTCGGCCTCGCCTTAGGTCCCGACTTACCCTGAGCGGACGAGCCTTCCTCAGGAAACCTTGGGCTTTCGGCGGATCAGATTCTCACTGATCTTTTCGTTACTCATACCGGCATTCTCACTTGTATGCTGTCCAGCGCTCCTTACGGTACACCTTCAACCTACATACAACGCTCCCCTACCCCAGATGCAAAGCATCTAGCCATAGCTTCGGTGGTGTGTTTAGCCCCGTTACATTTTCGGCGCAGAGTCACTCGACCAGTGAGCTATTACGCACTCTTTCAATGGTGGCTGCTTCTAAGCCAACATCCTGGTTGTCTGTGCAACTCCACATCCTTTCCCACTTAACACACACTTGGGGACCTTAGCTGATGGTCTGGGCTGTTTCCCTTTTGACAATGGATCTTAGCACTCACTGTCTGACTCCCGGCAAGAAGTACATGGCATTCGGAGTTTGACTGAGCTTGGTAACCCTTGCGGGCCCCGCACCCAATCAGTGCTCTACCTCCACGACTCCATTCACCGAGGCTAGCCCTAAAGCTATTTCGGGGAGAACCAGCTATCTCCGAGTTCGATTGGAATTTCTCCGCTACCCCCACCTCATCCCCGCATTTTTCAACATGCGTGGGTTCGGGCCTCCAGTGCGTGTTACCGCACCTTCACCCTGGACAGGGGTAGATCACACGGTTTCGGGTCTACGTCCACATACTTAAGTCGCCCTATTCAGACTCGCTTTCGCTGCGGCTCCGGCTTCTCACCTTAACCTTGCATGTTAAACGTAACTCGCCGGTTCATTCTACAAAAGGCACGCCATCACCCATAGAAAGGGCTCTGACTTTTTGTAAGCACACGGTTTCAGGTTCTATTTCACTCCCCTTCCGGGGTGCTTTTCACCTTTCCCTCACGGTACTGTTTCACTATCGGTCGCCAGGTAGTATTTAGCCTTAGCAGATGGTCCTGCTGGATTCATACGGGGTTTCACGTGCCCCGCACTACTCGGGATCCGTCTCGGAGAGAACACAGTTTAGGCTACAGGGCTTTTACCTCTATCGCGGGCCTTTCCAGACCTCTTCGCCTACCATCTTCCTTTGTAACTCCATGTGAGACGTCCCACAACCCCAAGAGGCAAGCCCCTTGGTTTAGGCTGTTCCGCGTTCGCTCGCCGCTACTGACGGAATCACTATTGTTTTCTCTTCCTCAGGGTACTTAGATGTTTCAGTTCCCCTGGTCTGCCTCTGCATTTCCTATGTATTCAGAAATGAGTAACTGCGAATTACCACAGCTGGGTTTCCCCATTCGGACACCCCCGGATCAAAGCTTGCTTACAGCTCCCCGAGGCAGTTTCGTTGTTCGCCACGTCCTTCGTCGGCTCCTGGCGCCTAGGCATCCTCCGTGTGCTCTTAGTAGCTTAACCAATGCTCCGGCGTTTCGCTTGTTTGCACAATCGAAAACCTTCGCTTAGCATCACTAAAATATTGAAACTTGTTTACACAAGTTCAGCTTAAAGGAATGTTCTAAAACGCAAATTCATTTCGGTATCCAGTTTTCAAGGATCAAAGTTAAAGATGAGAGCTTAAACTCTCAAAACTGACCAACGAGTGAGTATTCGAACCCAAGGGTTCTATTGTGGAAGCTTTAGCTTCCGATTTGAATGTTTCCGTTGCAGGAAACGATTCTCCATAGAAAGGAGGTGATCCAGCCGCACCTTCCGATACGGCTACCTTGTTACGACTTCACCCCAATCATCTACCCCACCTTCGGCGGCTGGCTCCCTTGCGGGTTACCCCACCGACTTCGGGTGTTGTAAACTCTCGTGGTGTGACGGGCGGTGTGTACAAGACCCGGGAACGTATTCACCGCGGCATGCTGATCCGCGATTACTAGCAATTCCGACTTCATGCAGGCGAGTTGCAGCCTGCAATCCGAACTGAGACCGGCTTTGCTGGGATTGGCTCCACCTCGCGGCTTCGCTTCCCGTTGTACCGGCCATTGTAGTACGTGTGTAGCCCAGGTCATAAGGGGCATGATGATTTGACGTCATCCCCACCTTCCTCCGGTTTGTCACCGGCAGTCACTCTAGAGTGCCCAGCTCAACCTGCTGGCAACTAAAGTCAAGGGTTGCGCTCGTTGCGGGACTTAACCCAACATCTCACGACACGAGCTGACGACAACCATGCACCACCTGTCTCAACTTTCCCCGAAGGGCACCTGATGCATCTCTGCTTCGTTAGTTGGATGTCAAGACCTGGTAAGGTTCTTCGCGTTGCTTCGAATTAAACCACATACTCCACTGCTTGTGCGGGTCCCCGTCAATTCCTTTGAGTTTCAGTCTTGCGACCGTACTCCCCAGGCGGAGTGCTTACTGTGTTAACTTCGGCACCAAGGGTATCGAAACCCCTAACACCTAGCACTCATCGTTTACGGCGTGGACTACCAGGGTATCTAATCCTGTTTGCTCCCCACGCTTTCGCGCCTCAGCGTCAGTTACAGCCCAGAAAGTCGCCTTCGCCACTGGTGTTCCTCCACATATCTACGCATTTCACCGCTACACGTGGAATTCCACTTTCCTCTTCTGTACTCAAGTCACCCAGTTTCCAGTGCGACCTCAGGTTGAGCCCAAGGTTTAAACACCAGACTTAAATGACCGCCTGCGCGCGCTTTACGCCCAATAATTCCGGACAACGCTTGCCCCCTACGTATTACCGCGGCTGCTGGCACGTAGTTAGCCGGGGCTTTCTTCTCAGGTACCGTCACTCCGGCAGCAGTTACTCTACCGGACGTTCTTCCCTGGCAACAGAGCTTTACGATCCGAAAACCTTCATCACTCACGCGGCATTGCTCCGTCAGGCTTGCGCCCATTGCGGAAGATTCCCTACTGCTGCCTCCCGTAGGAGTCTGGGCCGTGTCTCAGTCCCAGTGTGGCCGTTCACCCTCTCAGGTCGGCTACGCATCGTCGCCTTGGTGAGCCGTTACCCCACCAACTAGCTAATGCGCCGCAGGCCCATCCCCAAGCAGCAGATTGCTCCGCCTTTCATTCTCTCTTCAGGAGAGGAAAGAAATTATCCGGTATTAGCTACCGTTTCCGGTAGTTATCCCAGTCTTGAGGGCAGGTTGCCTACGTGTTACTCACCCGTCCGCCGCTAAGTTAATCAGGAGCAAGCTCCATCATAACTCCGCTCGACTTGCATGTATTAGGCATGCCGCCAGCGTTCGTCCTGAGCCAGGATCAAACTCTCCAAATTGGTATTTAGAAAGAGCGATTGCTCATTTTGAAACATCTGACGAGAATTTTCATTCTCATTTTGGATCTCACCGAAGTGATCTCCAGATACTCACTCGTTGTTCAGTTTTCAAAGATCAAGCTCGTTGTCAGCGACGTTTACTTCGTCACCAGCAACTCTTATAATATATCACATCCAGCCAATCAATGCAAGCTCTTTTTTTCAACTTCTTTTCAAGCAAACCGTTGATGTTTCGCGGCCAGAAATAGAATATATCATGGATAGAGATTGATTGCAAGCATTATTTTGAAACCATTATATCTGAGTATTCAACCCCTATGCCAAGAGAACCGCCTGAGCAGCTCCCTTGGTTATTAGGGTCTGATATCAGAGAAATGCTCAGTCTTTATTACGCATATGAGGGAACAGCAGCACATCACGGATAGACGCTGAATTGGTCAGCAGCATAATCAGACGGTCTACTCCGATTCCAAGGCCCCCTGTTGGCGGCATACCGTACTCCAGGGCACGGATGAAATCATCATCCATCTCATGGGCTTCATCATTGCCTTGCTCTTTCTCGTGAATCTGTGCTTCGAAGCGCTGACGCTGGTCGATCGGGTCATTCAACTCGCTGAACGCATTGGCATGCTCGCGGGCCACAATGAACAGCTCGAACCGGTCGGTGAAGCGCGGATCCTCTTCATTCTTTTTGGCAAGCGGAGAGATCTCTACAGGATGTCCCATTACGAATGTCGGCTGAATCAGCGTCTCTTCCACAAACTGCTCGAAGAACGCATTCAGGATATGTCCAAAGGTCATATGCTTCTCCACCGGTACCCGGTGTTCCTTTGCCAGTGCCTGTGCTTCTTCGTTCGTCATCTGAACACCAAAGTCTACTCCGGTTACTTCCTTAACGGCATCCACCATAGTAACACGGCGCCAGCCTGGAGACAGATCTACTTCCTGCCCTTGATAATTAATCACCTGGGAGCCCAGTACCTCACTGGCAATATGAGCGATCATGCTCTCTGTCAGATGCATAATATCTTTGTAATCCGCATACGCTTCATACAGCTCGATCATTGTGAATTCCGGATTATGGCGTGTCGAGATGCCTTCATTACGGTATACACGGCCGATCTCATAGACCTTCTCCAGACCGCCGACGATTAGGCGCTTCAGATGCAATTCGATGGCAATACGCATATACAGCTGCATGTCCAGGGTGTTGTGATGGGTGATAAACGGACGGGCCGCTGCTCCGCCTGCGATGGCATGCAGGGTTGGAGTCTCCACCTCTAAATAGCCCAGCGAGTCCAGATAACGGCGCATCGACTGGATAATCCGTGAACGCATAATGAAGGTCTGCTGCACCTCAGGGTTGATAATCAGGTCCACATAACGCTGACGGTAGCGGAGTTCTACATCCTTCAGGCCATGATACTTCTCGGGAAGCGGAAGCAGGGACTTGGAAAGCACCTCGAGGTTATCCACTTTAATGGAGGTTTCGCCGGTCTTTGTCTTGAACAGGGTGCCCCGGATACCAACGATATCGCCAAGATCAAGGATCGTGAATGCTGCATACTGCGACTCAGGGATGCTGTCCTGGCGCACATAGATCTGGATTTTGCCGCTAAGGTCCTGAATATGAGAAAAGCTTGCCTTACCCATGACCCGTTTCGCCATAATGCGCCCGGCCACACTGACCTCCAGCGCCAGCTCGTCCAGCTCTTCCTTGGTCTGCCCGTCGTATTTGGCCAGAAGATCGCCCGCCGCAGCGGTACGCTCATATTTCTTGCCAAACGGATCGATCCCGAGTGCACGGAGCTCGTCCAGCTTGCCCCGGCGGATCTGCAGCAATTCACTTAATTCCTTCTCTGTAGTTTCCACGTTGTTGACTTCTTCCTTCATGTTTCTTCATCCTCTCTTACTCACGGTATACAAAAGAAGAAACGGCTCCGCCCTAAACCCGAGGACAGTCCGTTCCGGTACAAAATATAAGCTGTATGTGTTCACCCATATTTTACGGCTGGTATTCATATCTTTTGAAAAAAGCTTCCCTAAGGAAGCTTTCGGAACCATTTTACTTCATTTTGATATCAAGAATTTTATATTGAATGACGCCTGCCGGGACACTAACATCCACAATCGTACCAATCTTCTTGCCGATGATCGCTCTGCCTACAGGGCTCTCATTGGAGATTTTATTATTGAGCGGATCGGATTCTGCAGTACCCACGATAGTGTACTCCATGACGTCGCCATACTCCATATCTTCAACGTTCACAGTAACTCCGATACTTACCACATCTGTCACGATCTCATCACTATTAATGATACGCGCATTGCGGAGCATCTTCTCCAAAGTAAGAACCCGTCCCTCTATGAAGGCCTGTTCATTCTTCGCGTCTTCATATTCCGAGTTTTCACTGATATCTCCGTAGCCGATGGCCACTTTGATACGTTCCGCTACCTCGCGGCGTTTCACGGATTTGAGGAACTCCAGTTCTTCTTCCAGACGCTTAAGTCCGTCCGGTGTAAGGATGACTTCTTTATCGCTCATCTCAACCGATTCTCCTGTCGTATACATTTATTGAAAACACCATACTATATGCGAATCCGGAGGGATCAGAACCCTCCTTCACCATTGCTCCTGCTGTAACGGCGATTTTATACTGTGAAATTATATTGGAACCGCTACAAAATGTCAATGACGCCCCGTATAATGTTTAGCGATACTCAATAAAGCACACAGGAAAGGGGCTTAGTCCCAGGAATTCGTGAGGCTCATACGGCGAAAAGCGCACCATCTGCGCTCTCCTGCTCCTCGTCCTGCTTAAGCTGACCGACAAAATCATTCAAAATCCGCACCATCTCGTCACGTTTCGTTTGTTCCATAATAACGTCCTTCACGCGGGCCGCCGCCTTAAAACCCTTCAAATACCAGGCCAGATGCTTGCGCATCTCGCGGACAGCCACCGCTTCACCCTTAAGAGCAATCAGGCGGTCCATATGAAGAATAGCTACCTTAATCTTCTCTTCGGCGCCAGGCTCCGGCATGAGCACACCGGTGTCCAAATAATGAATCGTCCGGTACAGCATCCACGGATTGCCCAGCGCACCCCGCCCGATCATTACACCGTCGCAGCCGGTCTGGTCCAGCATCGCCCGCGCATCCTCCGGTGTATTCACATCGCCATTGCCGATCACCGGAATGGATACTGCCTCCTTAGCCATACGGATATAATTCCAGTCTGCGCGCCCGGTGTAGAGCTGCTCGCGGGTCCGCCCGTGTACGCTGACCGCCGCTCCGCCGGCCCGTTCCACCGCACGCGCATTCTCTTCAACGAAGATATGCTCGCTGTCCCAGCCAATCCGCATCTTCACGGTGACCGGTTTGTCCACGGCATCCACTACAGCGGATACCATCTCGTAGATTTTGTCCGGATTCAGCAGCCAGCGCGCTCCGGCATCACATTTGGTTACCTTTGGCACCGGGCAGCCCATATTAATGTCGATGATATCGGCATTCGTTTCTTTATCGACAATTCTCGCCGCATCCACCAGTGACACCCGGTCCCCGCCAAAAATCTGCAGACTTAGCGGTTTCTCACGCTCATCGACAAACAGCATCTCACGCGTACGCTGATTGCCATGCACAATTGCTTTGCCGCTGACCATCTCTGCACAGACCAGGCCGGTGCCGAATTCCTTGGCAATCAGACGAAACGCCGGGTTACATACGCCAGCCATAGGCGCCAGCACGACCTGATTTTTTAATTCAATATCACCGATCTTCAGCATGGCCCAATCACTTCCCTACCTTAATTTGTAACGTTCAGCCCTGTCTTATAGTGCCGGATGGGCCAATTCCTCTACTGTAACTTCCAGAAAATCCGCAATTTTATTTAAAATTTGATCTTCCAAACGTCTGTTGCCCCGCTCTACTGCGCCAAGCACAGCAAGTGATATTCCGACAGAATCCGCCAGTTCCTGCTGCGTGTAGCCCTTCAGCTTCCGGAACGCTCTGACCCGTCTTCCCATACGTTTGTTGTCCACAAGCGAATTCCTGCCTTTCCATCTATGTCTTGCAGCGCTGTTGTGATTAATCTGCGGAATCCGGAAGACTCTTCGTTCTGCGATAAGATATCGCTTAGCGGCAGAAGGACAAACGCCCGCTCCAGCATCCTCGGATGAGGCAGCGTCAAATCCGGCGTATCCAGGGTCAACCCCTCTACCCACAACAAATCCAAATCTACCGTTCTCGGTCCATACTGTACATCCCGGACCCGGCCTAACTGGTTCTCCGTGTCCAGCATCACATGAAGCAGATCCTCCGGTGCCAGTGTGGTGCGCAGAACAGCCGCCATGTTAAGAAACTGAGGCTGATCCAGATATCCGACGGGCTCCGTCTCGTATACCCGGGAGGTGCGTACCACTTCAATCTCTTCGTGATGCTCCAGCCGTCGCAGGGCTTCTCTCAAGGTACCTTGACGGTCACCCAGGTTAGCCCCTAAAGCAATATAAGCCTCTGATGCCTCAGAGGTGGAATGTATGTTCATCAGTCTGTCTCACTTTCTCGTCCGGCGCAGTTCTACAGTGACTCCCTGGAAATGAATATCAAAAGGAGGATGCGGCTTGGTCACCTGGACCGTTACTGCATTGATAACAGTATAAGTGTCCAGTAACCCGGATGCAATATGTTCAGCCAAAGCTTCTATCAGCTTGAAGGACTGGGTTTCGACTATTTTTCGGACTACAACATGAACTTCAGCATAATTCACGGTCTGCTCCAGATCATCACTGAGCCCCGCTCCCTGCAAATCAAGCTCCAGCTCGAGGTCGATATAATAACGCTGGCCAAGCTTCCGTTCCTCTTCAAACACTCCGTGGTAACCGTAGTACTCCATGCGGTGCAGCTTCATTTTATCCATATAAGGTACCTGCCTTCTCTTGAAGAATATAATCTATACGCAGAGCACAGGTGATCCTGCATATAACATGGCGTCACACATCTCTACGGTACGTTTCATCGCCGCGATATCATGAACCCGCACAAGCTGACAGCCCTGGGCAATCCCGAAGGCTATAGTAGCTGCGGTCCCCTCCAGGACATCATCTGCGGGCAGCCCGAGAGCGGTGCGGATGAATTTTTTGCGCGAAGTGGCCAGCAGCACCGGATATCCCAGCTTCGTCAGTGCGCTTAGTCCCGTCATGACCTGAAGATTCTCTGTATAGTCCTTGGCAAACCCGATTCCCGGGTCCAAAATAATATTCTCCCGCTTCACTCCAGCTGCCAGCGCCAGGTTAATGCTCGCGCTCAGGTCATCCGTCATATCGCTGATCAAATCGTTATAATCTCGGTCATGGCGGTTATGCATCAGAATGATTGGACAGTCTGCCTGCGCAGCAACCGCCGCCATCTGCGGATCTGCCTTGGCTCCCCATACATCGTTGATGATATGTGCACCAGCCTGAATCGCCTGGCGGGCAACTTCCGCCTTGTAGGTATCTATCGAGAGGGGGAGATGCGGGGCGGCACGATGGATGCGCTCAATGACAGGAAGTACACGGGCCAATTCCTCCTCAGCACTCACCGGCTGGTGACCCGGACGCGTAGATTCTCCGCCTATATCGATAATATCGGCCCCCTCTGCCGCCATTTGCAGCGCATGCTCTACGGCTCTATCCCGCTCCGTCCACAGGCCCCCATCCGAAAAGGAGTCCGGCGTCACATTGAGTATCCCCATAATCAGCGTGCGCTTGCCCAATTTCAGCTCGCTGCTTCCGCAGCGGTAAGTCCGCTCATAGATGATCGGCTTCATATCAGCATTTCCGTCCTTTCTCTGTACAGCCTCATAAGTGCAGCCGTCTGCTCTCCGCAGCGCCCGCTGCCTATGGTTACCGGCCGCTCTCCATTCCATAAGGTGCTCACCGGTACGATCTCCTGCACGGAATTGGTAAGGAAAATTTCATCCGCGGCCTCAAGCTGCTCCCAGCGGTAAAAGCCCTGTTCAGGCTGAAGGCTGGCCGCTGCCAGCTCAAGCACCATTTCCCGGGTAATTCCCGGAAGAATGCCGGTGGCGACATCGGGAGTATAGAGCCGCTTATTGGAGATGAAAAAAATATTGCTCACAATTCCTTCGGCAAGCTCGCCTTGAGCGGTCAGCATCAGCCCCTCAGCCCCTCGCTCTGCGGAGGGATATCCAGTCAATTCACGTTTTGCCAGAATGTTGTTCATATAGTGCAGCGATTTGAGCCTTACCGGACCCTCCGGGGTATTGCGTCTGTGGTTCAGGAGCTGAAGTTCTTTGCCTTCCGTATAAAGGCCGGTTGGTGTAACCGGCAGGGCTTTGATATAGAGCAGATGATTAGGCTGCTTATAGGCTGCGGATGGCAGACCCAGAATATCCTCACCGGCGGTAACTGTGTAGCGGATATATGCCTCACTAAGCTCATTCTTGTCCATTACAAGCCGAATCCATTCCCGCAGCCCTTGTACATCCGGCTCAAAGGGAATGCCCAGCTGGCGACAGCCTTCTGCCATTCTGCTCAGATGACGCTCCAGCAGGAAGGGCTGCCCCCCATAGGTGCGGAAGGTCTCGAACAGGCCCATGCCGTACAAAAAGCCGTGATCCAGAGCGGAGACCACGGCGTCTTTGGCGTCGACTGCTTTGTTGTTAAGTCCTATATAATTCATGCCGGTTCTCCGGCTCTCCGTTTCAGGAAATTGCGCAGCATCGTATGCCCGTGATCTGTAATGATCGACTCGGGATGGAACTGTACGCCTTCAATCGGGTATTCTTTATGCCGCAAGGCCATGATCTCGCCTTCAGCTGTCTCAGCGGTAATCTCCAGGCAATCCGGCAAACTCTCGCGTTCCACGATCAGTGAATGATAGCGTGTTGCTGTGAAAGGAGACTCCAGCCCTTCAAATACGGAGGTGCCGTTATGGTGGATCGGCGAGGTTTTGCCATGCATAAGACGTTCTGCACGGATGACATTACCGCCAAAAGCCTGTCCGATCGCCTGGTGTCCGAGACATACGCCGAATATGGGGATGATGCCTTTGAAATGCTGAAGCAGTGCAAGGCTAATCCCCGCCTCATTCGGTGTGCAGGGTCCCGGAGAGATCAGGATATGATCCGGGGCTAATGCTTCTATCTCCTCAATGCTGATCTCATCGTTGCGCGCTACCTTAACCTCTTCCCCCAGCTCACCCAGATACTGCACCAGGTTATACGTAAAGGAATCATAATTATCGATGACCAAGATCATATTGCGCTTCCTCCTTCGGCGCCGAGGGTAGCCCGCTCTTCCTGCTCGCGTTCACTGCAGAGAATGGCTTTTACTACCGCTTTGGCTTTGTTGTGGCATTCCCGGTACTCACGGTAAGGGTCCGAATCGATCACAATCCCCGCACCTGTCTGAATGTAGCCGATTCCGTCCTTCACCGCGAGCGTGCGTATGATTATATTTAATTCCATATTGCCGTTATAGTCAATCCAGCCCATAGATCCCGTATATGGCCCCCGGCGGACCGGCTCCAGCTCTTCGATGATCTCCATGGTGCGCACCTTGGGCGCGCCCGTGATGGTGCCGCCGGGGAACAGGGCGGCAATAACGTCGTAGGCATCCTTACCAGGTGCCACGATCCCCTCCACCTGCGAGACGAGATGCATGACATGCGAGTATCGCTCCACGGTCAGCAGCTCCGGCACGCTGACCGTTCCGTAGGCAGCGACACGGCCGATGTCGCTGCGCTCCAGATCGACAAGCATAATATGCTCGGCGATCTCCTTCTCGCTCCCGCGCAGCTCCGCCTCCATGGCGGCGTCCTCCGCGGGAGTGTGGCCCCGCCGCCGGGTGCCGGCAATGGGGCGGGCGCTGACCTTGTCCCCGTGCAGCTTGACGAGCAGCTCCGGCGATGCGCTGGAGAGCGCGAAGCCGGGCGTGCGGAGCAGCCCCATGTATGGGGACGGGTTGAGTCTACGGAGCCATTCGTAGACGTCCTCGGGTGTGGATTTGAGCTGCGCCTGCTGGCGCAGCGAGAGGTTCACCTGGAATACATCCCCGGCACGGATGTATTCCTGGACCTTCAGCACAGCCTGCTGGAAGCATACGGCTGAGAAATCTGAGCTCATGCCGGGCCACTCCCCGGTGATCTCGTCCTCAGCCTCCACCCTGCGGGTAAGCCCGGCGTACCTAGCAGTGGCGGCTTCTTCCGGCTCTGTCGGGTCATAGAGAAGGCTCCACTGCTCCAGCATGCGCTCCGCACGGTGCACAGCAGCCTCATACAGGCTCCTTATCCCGTCCAGGTTGCCGGATACAGTATCCGGCACAGGGATATGCACTGCACAGTAGAGCAGCTCCTCCTGCTCGTCGTAGATCCACACTTCTTCCAGTCTCATGAACAGATAATCCGGAAATACAGGATTGTTCTTGGCAAGTGACGGCAGCTTCTCCAGAGAACGGGCTACATCATAGCCCAGAAATCCGATACAGCCTCCGGTGAACGGCGGCAGACCGTCAAGCCGCAGACGGGGAGACGTATATTCCCTCATCCATGCCTGGAGCACTTGCAGCGGCTGACCTTCAAGTATTGCGGATTCTGTATGCTTCGGAGCCTTGGACCCGGGAGTATAGCTCTCCGCAACAGCTCCTCGGCCTTCGATGATCGAGACAGGGCTCAGGCCCAGATAGGTGTAGCGCCCGCCCTTGCCGCTCTCCAGGACAACCGAATAGGGGGAAGCCTGTTCCCAGGCCTGCTTCCAGCTGCGGGGCAAGCCTTGGTTGTCCTGCCGTTTCCTCAGGATCAGGGGAAGGACGCTCCAGGCCTCATCTGCCTCTGCCCACTGCTCCCAGTCCTGCCAAGCCGTTAAGATCTCCACAACCATTCTCCCGTCTCATCGATAGTTTATTGCCTGTCAGTATACTGTACATAGGGTTACTTTGAAAAGCCCGCAATTCTTATAAATGCTTATTATCCGAAAAAAGAGCCTGCGGTATCCCTGTGAAAGCGGATAGGGCAGGCTCTTCGTAAGAGCTGAATTCTCAGCAATTATACTTCAAAGTTATAGAGCGGAGTGCTCAGGTAACGTTCGCCGTTGCTTGGGATGATGACAACAATTTTCTTGCCTGCGCCAAGTTCCTTCGCTACCTTCAGTGCAGCAAATACAGCCGCACCGGAGGAAATACCGGACAGCACGCCTTCTTCCTTGGCTACGCGGCGGGCAGTTTCGAACGCTTCATCATTCTCAACATGAATAATCTCATCATAGATATCCTGGTTCAGAATTTCTGGCACAAAGTTAGCGCCGATACCCTGAATCTTGTGCGGGCCCGGTTTGCCTCCAGCCAGAATCGGTGAAGCCGCAGGTTCTACCGCATAGATCTTCACGCCCGGATATTGACTCTTCAGCACTTCACCCGCACCGCTGATCGTTCCGCCTGTGCCGACACCGGCAATGAATGCATCCAGCGGGCCGCCGACAGATTCAATCGCTTCAACGATCTCCGGTCCAGTGGTCTCGCGGTGGATCTTCACGTTAGCCTTGTTCTTGAACTGCTCGGCAAGGAAATAATCCGGATTCTCGCTTAGAATCTGCTCAGCCTTCTTAACCGCTCCATTCATTCCTTCCGATCCCGGAGTCAATACCAGCTCAGCACCGTAAGCGCGCAGCAGGTTGCGGCGTTCAAGGCTCATCGTTTCCGGCATTACAATAATTGCCTTATAGCCTTTGGCTGCTGCAACCAGCGCCAGGCCGATCCCTGTATTACCGCTGGTCGCTTCTACAATCGTGCCACCTGGCTTCAACAGGCCCTCTTTCTCAGCCTCTTCTACAATGCTGATGGCGATCCGGTCTTTCACACTGGAGCCTGGATTCTGGTATTCCAGCTTCAGGAAAATCTCTGCCGAGCCTTCCGGAACAATCCGGTTCAGGCGGACGAGCGGTGTGCCACCGATCAAATCTGTTACACTGTTGACGACTTTAGCCATGAGTAAAAACCTCCTTGGAATGATAAATGAGAGCCTATATTACCGTAGCACCCGGTTCGCAATGCCTGGGTAACTAACAGTTGTAATTTTTATCGCGCTTCAATATTTCCGACTAAATCAGTAGGTTTTATATTTAAGTTCATATTATCAATCTTGCAGGCTGTTGTCAATATATATTGCTGTATCATATTTGGCCCTTAATTCACGCTCTACCTGCTGCAAGGGCGCTGCCTGCTCCAGTCTCAGCTGCTGGCCGATCATCCGGCGCAGCTCCTCCTGATCCGGCTTCCCGGGATCAATCAGCTTCTCCAGACGGATCACCGCATAACTCCCATTGATCTGCAGCGGCCCTGCGATATCCCCGTTCTCAAGCCCTGCTGCCGTCTCAAGCAGCTCCTCGGGCCAGAACGGGTCCTTCTCCTCGACCATTCCGATACTGCCGCCATGCTGGCGGCTCTCCTCGTCGATCGAGACCTCCCGGGCCAGCTCTGCAAAATCCTCCCCCTGCTCCAGACGGTCCATCACTGTACCGGCCTCGTTATAGGTGGAGGTCTGGATGATTGAGAGCTGCATCTGCTTCCTGGGCGCGAATCTCTCACCATTTTGCTCCAGATAATCATCAATTTCCGCTTCACTGACCGTAATCCCGGCCGTAGCTATTGCCTGGAGCGTCAGCCGGTATGCCGTCTCCTCACGCAGCTCCTGACGGGAAAGTCCAAGCTCAGACTGCATCTGCTGATAATACTGCTCCTCTGAGCTGTAACCGGAGATTCCCCGCTTCAGCTCCTGCTCAATCTCTTCATCCGTGACCGTAATCCCCAGCGCTGCGGCTTCCTTGTCCACCACGATGTGATTCAGCATGCTCAGCAGCACTTCTTCCCCGTGCTTCTTCTGAAGCGCTTCTATCCATTCCTGTTCCGTGACCGGCTGTCCTCCGGCAGCAGCGACATCCGAGGCTTCCCCTTCAGCCGTCTCTGTCTTCAGCAGTGCCATGGCACGCAGGCTCCAGAATAATAGCCCCCCCAGCACCAGGGTTGCAACGGCGAGTAATATAACGGCATTGCGCAGCGCGCGCTCCTGTCTTGTCACCATCTCATAACCCTAAGACTTCGCTTGATCGAGGATTACCTGCAGTTCATCCTTGTTAAATACATAGCGCTCGTTACAATAATGGCAGACGACTTCTGCCGTATCATCTTCTTCGATTAACCGTTCCAGCTCGTGCTCACCCAGACTGACCAGTGTCTGTTCAATCCGCTCCCGTGAGCACTGACATACAAACCGGATCTCCAGCTCATCAAGAATCACAGCATCCGGCAGCAGCAGCCGCAGCATCTCTTCAGGCTCAAGCCCCTGATCCAGCACGGATGTTACCGAAGGCATGGCTCCAACCGCCTGTTCAACCTCAGTAATCTGCTCATCGGTCAGGCCGGGCAGCAGTTGGATAATAAAGCCTCCGGCTACTCTGACCGAATTATCGGTCTCCACCAGCACTCCCAGTCCCACAGCAGCAGGAGTCTGTTCCGAGAGGGCAAAATAATAAGTGAAATCCTCGCCCAGCTCTCCTGAAACGATAGGCACACTGCCGCGGTACGGCTCCTTCATCCCCAGATCCTTGCTGACATCAATGAAGCCTTCCGTGCCTACCGCCCCGGCGACATCCAACTTACCCATGCTGTTGCTGGGCAGATGAACATGCGGATTGTGCACATAGCCGCGCACTTCTCCCAAGGCATTGGATTCCGCCGTAATCTGCCCGATCGGGCCATTTCCTTTGACCATAATCGCCAGCTTCTCTTGTCCCTTGAGCATGGCCCCCATTATAGCTGCGGCGGTAACCGTACGGCCAAGCGCTGCTGTAGCCGTCGGATACGTATCATGTCTGCGCCGCAATTCATCGACAAGCTCTGTGGTACGGACAGCGAATGCTCGGACTCTTCCGTTCATAGCTGTCCCCCGGACCAGCCGGTCCTTCTTATTATCCATTGGGTGCATACTCCTCCTATCTATCTGTTCTGTATGGGGTCATCCTTATGATTATTTGTTACGGTTGTAAATAATGCGTAACCCTTCAAGCGTCAGCATCGGATTAACCTCGTCGATACATTCTGTCTCACTGGCGATCAGTGAAGCCAACCCCCCGGTAGCAATGACCTTAAGAACGGGAGCATTCATCTCCAGCTTGATGCGTCTGACGATACCCTCTACCTGACCAGCATAGCCAAAAATGATCCCTGCCTGCATCGCATGTACGGTATTGCGCCCGATTACCTTCTTAGGCTTCTCTAGCTCGATCCGGGGCAGCTTGGATGCCCGAAGATAGAGGGCCTCCGTGGAAATGCCCAGACCCGGCACAATAGCACCGCCCAGATAGTTGGCCCCGGCATCAATGCAGTCGAAGGTGGTTGCCGTCCCGAAATCAACCACGACAAGCGGGCATTTATACTGCTCAATCGCCGCAACCGCGTTCACAATGCGGTCCGCCCCCACTTCACGCGGGTTCTCATAACGCAGATTAAGCCCGGTTTTGATACCGGGTCCTACAAGCAGCGGCTCCTTGCCGATAAATTTGACACACATTTCCACGATGACCTGAACGAGCGGCGGAACCACCGAGGAGATAATGACCCCCTCAACATCCCTGAACGACAGATTCGACATGCTGAACAGATTGTGAATCATCACGCCATATTCATCGACGGTGGATTGGCGTGCAGTGCTCAGCCGGAAATGATGCAGCAGCTCGCTGCCCCGGTAGACGCCCAGCACGATGTTCGTATTGCCGATATCGACGACAAGTATCATCAGAGGGTACCCTCCTTCTTGCCGTTCAGATCCAGGCTGATATCGAGACTCGCGAAGGAATACGTCAGCCGTCCTACCGAAATGACATCCACACCCGACTCGGCAATGCCCCGGACCGTCTCCAGAGATACATTGCCTGAAGCCTCGATGGTGACATGCTTCGCTTTGGTTCTGATTCTGCTCACGGCTTCAGTCATCAGCTCAGGGGACATGTTATCCAGCATAATTATGTCCGCTCCGGCCGCAAGCGCTTCCTCAACCTGCTCCAGACTCTCCGTCTCCACTTCAATGGTCATAGTGTGGGGAATATTGGCACGGGCACGCCCTACTGCCTGACGGATGCCGCCCGCTCCCTTGATGTGATTGTCCTTAATCATTACTGCGTCATACAGGC